>JADLBR010000040.1 GCA_020847615.1 Verrucomicrobiia bacterium | reverse complement strand
GGATGGTCGCGGGCGGGCTGAGTTCGACCGACACCGGCAATCGAAAGACCATCGGCGGCCTGGCGATGGAGTTTTTCGATAGGTGCGAGAAGAGGTACGGCGCGGATCTGAAATTCGACTGTGAGCCGAAGGGCTACATGGCGGTGTTCCGGGAGATGCTGGCGGAGGTCGGCGTGGAACCGCGGATGGGCGAGCGGCTCGAGGGTGTCCGGCGCGAGGGGCGGCGGGTCGTGGCGATCGAGCTGGCCGGGGGGCGCGTGATCGAGGGCAGGGTATTCATCGACGCGAGCTATGAGGGGGACCTGATGGCGGGTGCGGGCGCGGGGTACATCGTGGGGCGGGAGCCGCGCGCGAAGTACGGGGAGGGCTACGCCGGGTTCTATCCAAATGAGCCGCGGGGCTTTGGCGCGGATGTGATGTCGTCGGTGTGCTCCTGCATCGGCGGGGATGGGCCGCACTACGTGCACGGGGCGCCGTGCGCGATCGATGGGCGGGGGGCGGACGGGCGCCCGCTGTGGGGGATCCAGGAGGATGATGCGGCGCCGGGCGATGGCGACGGTCTCACCCAGGCCTACAATTTCAGGCTGTGCGTGACCCGGCGCGAAGACATCCGCGTGCCTTTCCCGAAGCCGGCCCGATATGAGCCCGCGCGGTACGAGTTGCTGCTGCGCCTGATCCGGGCGTATCCGGGGATCCGCTTCGGCCGTCTGGTGCACCTCGCGAGGTTGGCGAACGGCAAGTTCGATCTGAACGCGCAGGGGCTGTTTTCCACCGATTATGTGGGCGGCAACACCGCCTATCCGGATGGCTCGCCCGAGGAGCGCGAACGCATCTGGCGGGATCATGTCGATTATGTTCAGGGGTTCCTGTGGTTCCTGGGGCATGACGAGCGTGTCCCGTCAGCGCTGCGGGAGGAGACGCGCTCGTGGGGCCTGTGCGGGGACGAGTTTGCGGATAACGGGCACTGGCCCTACCAGCTCTACGTGCGCGAGGCGCGGCGGCTGATCGGCGAGCACGTCATGACGCAGAGGGACGTGCAGGAGGATATAGAGAAGTCGGATGGCGTCGGGATGGGGTCGTTCATTGTCGACAGCCACATCGTGCAGCGGCTGTTGGCCAAGGATGGCACGGTGATTGACGAGGGCGCATTCGACGGTCCCGCGACGCCGTACGAGATCCCGTACCGCTGCCTGACGCCGAAGGCGGCGGAATGCGAGAACCTGCTGGTGCCCGTGTGTTTCTCCGCATCGCACGTCGCGTATTGCACGATGCGCATGGAGCCGGTGTACATGGCGATGGGGCACGCCGCCGGCGCCGCGGCGGCCATGGCGTCGAGGGCGAATGTCGCCGTGCAGGCGATCGATGTCGCCGCGCTGCGGGCCAAACTTTCCGCGCAGGGGGCGGTATTGTCGTTTTTCCAGCCGGGGACGGTGCGGGCCAGGAGCCTGCCGGGGGTCGTGGCCGATGATAGGAAGGCCGCGTTCACCGGGGTCTGGACGGCCAGCAGCTACGGCGGCGGCGGCGTGGAGGGGGCGTTCCGCCACGACGGCAACGGGGGCAAGGGGACGAAATCCGCGCGCTTCGAGTTCGCGGTGCTTGCCGATGGCCGGTACGAGGTTCGCCTGTCCCACATCGCGTCCTCGAATCGCGCGACGAACGTGCCGGTGTCCATCGCGCACGCGGACGGCGTGGCCGAGGCGCGCGTCAACCAGCGGGAGCCCGCGCCGATCGATGGGCTGTTCGTCCCCGTGGGCGTCTTCCGTTTCGAGGCGGCCCGGCCCGCCATCGTCACGATCGGCAACGCGGGCACCGACGGCTACGTCGCCGCCGATGCGGTGCAGCTTGTGCCGGTTAAGTGAGTGCGCCGACTTTTTGGGAACAACCGGGGCGGAAATTGTGGCCGATCGCCCCGGGCGTTTGGCCGACGGTCCCGGTGGCTCGTGCCAAAGGCTCGCGCGTTCGGCCACGGGAAACGCGTCGGATGTGGGATTCTCCGATTCAGCGCTTCAGCGCGGAATTCTTGATATCGTCGGGCAATTGGCTTCGCTCGATCCAGGTGCGCGCGGCGTCCGGCTCGTCGCGCATCCACTGGCGGGCGACTTGCCCGAGGACCCGGTTGCGGGCCTTTTCGTCCCGGATGGTCTGTGCCCAACTGAATGCGCCCTCGGGGTCATCGGCGAGGATCTGTGGAGCGAAGGTGGCAACCGCCGCGTCGCGCGAGGGGCCCTGCGGGATGGAGTTGATCCAGTTGGCGGCGGCCGTCGAGTCTCGCGACGCCCAGTTGTTCACCACGCCGCGGAGGGCGTTCTGCCGGAGTTCTCCCTCCGGCAACCTCAGGGCCCAGGCCGATGCCTGATCGGGCTGGTGCGCGGTCCAACCGGCCAGGATCTGGGGCAGGATGACCTGTTGTGCCTCGGCATTGGGGACTCGGGTCACCCAGTTCGCGGCGCCCTGGATATCTTTGGTGGCCCACTGGCCGGCGACGTGCTGGAGTGCGTCGATCTGCAGCTTTCCGGGGGGCAACTGGAGCGCGTAGGAGGCCGCGCCCGAAGGGTCCTTCGAGGCCCAGGTGGCCACGACGCTCGTGACGGCGGAGTACTGGGCGTTTCCCGGGGGCAGATTGGCGGCCCATCGCAGCGCGCCGTCGAGATCGTCGTTCGCCCACTGTCTGGCGATGTGGCCGGCGACGCGGCCCTGGATGGCGGTCGATGGGTGCTCGGAGAGTTTCTCGGCGGCGGCCCTCGGGTTTGTCGAGGCCATCTGATTCAAGATGGTCTCGAGCGCGCCATGCTGCATCGGGCCGTTGGGCAATTGCTTGGAAAACGCATCCCACGCGGCCGTGGGGTCACTCTCGGCCCACTTGCGGGAGATGGCATTCATCGTATCGATCGTCTCGCGATCGGCTCCGAGGGTGGTGGCCAGGTGGAATGCGGCCTTGGGGTCCGATTCGGCCCATCCGCGGCACACCGCGGCCAGCGCGCCGGTGCGCTCTTCGGGTGTGGCGAGCGAAGTGGCCCAGCCCTGCGCGGCGGCGGGGTCGCGGATGGCCCAGTTCAGAGCGACGCCATTGATGGCCTGTTTCCGGTCGTCGCCAGGGGCCAGGGTCATCGCGCGGCCCGAGGCTTCGGCGGGATTGCGCTTGGCCCATTCCGAGAAGATGGCGGACAGCGTTCCCGACCGCCTGTCGCCGTCGGGGATCTCGCCGTACAGGCCCAAGGCTCGCTCGGGATTGGAATAGGCCAATTGGCCGAGGATCGAATTCATCGCGTCGGCCCGGAGTCGGGTGTCGCCCTGGGTGCGCGCCCACGCCAGGGCCGCATCGAGGTCCTGCGTTGCCCAGCGGCCCACCACGATCTGGGCGTACTGGTTCTTCTGGTCGGGCGAGCCCGACTCTTCGAGATATCGCACGGCGGCGGATGGGTCCAGGTCGGCCCATCGCGCCATCAGGGCAAAATTGAGAAGGTTCTTCGATTCGGGGTTCTCCAATTGGCCCGTCTGCTCGAGGGCGTCCCGGATCGCGCCGGGGCCGACCTGGTCGCTGTAGTAGAGCAGCATCTTGATCCGGTTGATGATATCTGGAGTGGCATCGAGTTTTTGCGCGATTCCACGGACATCGAGCCGGGCCAGTTCCTCGAGCATCTGGGCGGTCTTCGCCGCAAGATGCGGGGGTCTCGTGACGCCTGCCGGGTTGGAGACGTCTCGACCCCGGGACTGCCAGGCGGTGGCAGAGGCGGGGGTGCGGGCGCTGCCGGGAAGGGCGCCGGCCGGACCGGTGTCGCGAGGTTGCGTCCGGCCCATCAGGAAACCGATGCCGAACCCGGCGAGCAATCCGAGTGCGGGGGCGAGATAGGTCCACGGCCTAGCCATCGTGCGCTACTATATACCATAGGCGCGGCCGGGGCCGTATCCAAAACGTGGGCATCACCGGTGGATGAAGACGTGGCCGACCGCCCCAGGCGATTGGTCTAAGGTCATGGTGGCGCGGGCCAAACGCCGCAGGCGTTCGGCTGCGGATTGGAAAATGTAGCGCATCTGGTCCGGCGGCTGCCGGAGATCGTCCGATCTGCCCGCGGGTCCACGGTCTGGCGACCGTGGCTACAGATTCTCGACTCAGCCCTTTCGCCACAGGATGTGGATGATGAGGGGCAGCGGGAGGACCAGGCCTACGGCAGTGTGTGACCACAGGCAGACCGCGCGAAGCGATTCGTTGCCCGCATAATACAGGCCGAGGCCGGTGGCCACGAGCACGGCGAGGGGGATGGCGAGGGCCAGGCCCGAGGCGATGTGGCGACGCGCGCTCCACGCCGGCAGGATGTGGGCGACGATCAGGGCGCCGGCAAGGACCTGGAGTGCGACGGCGGAGATGCCGTGCAGCTGGAGCAGCGCATAAGGGGCGGGTCGCTCGGGTCCGGCAGACCAGTTCCAGATGGCGTGGATGGCGCCCGACAGGTAGTTGGCGCCTAGGGCAATAGCCAGGGCGACGATCAGCGCGCCACCCATTTGGCCGGGTCGCCCCCGGCCGGAAAGTTCTTCGTTCGCCATGAGCGCAATGCATGCGGTCCCGAGCATTCGATGACAAGTCCGGATATGGCGCGATGCGAGAACCACTTTCGGAGGCCCGCGGTGCCCGCGATGAACAGGGCGGTTGCCCAGGCGTCGGCATCGGCGGCGGTGCGGGCCACGACGGCCGCGGTGGTGGTGGGACCGTCTGCGGCGCCGCCGCGGCGAGGGTCGCGCAGGTGGCCGGGCTGAAACGTGTTCGCGGAGACGCATAGGGCGGCATCGCGGAGAGGGATTTCGAGTGCGGGGCATGCGGGCCGATGCGGGTCGCGGAGTTGGATGTGCCACGTCCGGTCCCCGAAGGCGCGGATATCGCCCCCGGCGTTCACGAGTCCGGCGGGAACGCCGCGTCGGCGGAGCAAGCCCACGACCTCGTCGATGGTGAAACCCTTTGCGATGGCGCCCAGATCGAGCTGGGCCTCTGGGTCCTCGCGGATCACGCGCGTGCCGTCGATCCGGATGGCGGGCCCGCGGCGGGGTCCCGCGAGGGGCGTCGGGTCAAACGCGCCATCGGAGGCTCGCCAGATGCGCAGGGCGGTCGCCAGCAGCCTGCGTAGGCGCAGGCTCGCGGCGAATGGGCGATGTGCGGGCCACGCGTTGAGTCTCCCGACTTCGCCCCGGGGCTCGAATCGTGAGAACTGGAGCGATAGGCGTCGCGCGAGCGCGAAGGCGCGGTCGGCGCCTCGGTGCAGCGCGTTGGCGGAGGGGCCATGGAGTTCGATGTGGAGGAATGTGCCCATGGCCACGGTGGCGCGGCGCACGGGGGGTGGGAATGTGGCCCATCTGGTCCGGCGGCAGACGGAGATCGTCCGATCCGCCCGAGGGTCCACGGTCTGGCGACCGTGGCTACGAATTTTCGTGTCGGTTGTCGCACTCATCGGGGGGCAATCCTTTCGGCGAACAGGCGCAGGAGCCGATTGACGCCCTCGGTGACGTGGCGACAGGAGAGGGTCGCCCCGCCGATATTGGCGATGTCCCGCTGAAATCGGGGGGCCTTGGAGGGACCGAGGCCATGGAACTGTTTTCTCCATGAGGCGTTGCGGATCTGGCCGCCATAACTCTCGCGGTAGGCGAGGATCTCGAGGCCCAGGATCTTGCCCGCAGGATCCACGGCGAGCATGTAATCGATGAGCAGGTGTTTGCCGATCACGGCATCGAAGAGCGCGTAGCCCAAGGGGCCGGCGGGGCCGCGCGCGGCCCAGCAGCGGGTGGCGCCTCCGCCGATGGGCCGTGGATCGAATGCGGTGGCCGAGGGGAAGCAGAGTCGGCGGGCCTCCTCCACGGTGAGGTATTGCGCCGCGAAGGCGCAGGGGGCGGTGACGGTGATTGCCGATCCGCACAGGCCCGCCGCGAGCCAGGGTTCGATTCTCGGGTGTCGCATGCGCTGTCTCTCAGAAGAAGAATCCGACGGCCATCTGGTAGGTATCGCGCCCGGTCCCGCCATCGAAACGCTCGCCCTTCCAGTCGAGTTTGACGGCGAGCTCCGGCGTGGGCAACCAGCAGAGGCCCAGTTCGAAAACGTGCCGGTCGGGCGACTCGGGCGAGGACTCGGGATCGAATTCGTTTTCGTCGGAGCCTCCCGCGTACGGTGTCTGGATATCGAGCCGCGTGTACCGGAAGAAGGGAACGAGATCCATGCCCTCGCCGCGGCCGGTATCCCATGAGTCCGGCCACAGGTGGAGGGCGATCTCGCCCGAGATCCCCTGCATGTGGGAGCCGACGTTGTTATCAAAGTCGCCGTCGTTATTGGCGACGAGGTTGTGCGGCCGGTCCAGATCGACGAAGACGTACTCGCCGCGCAGTTCGAGGGGCGTCCTCGGGATGCGGTACCGGAATTCGGCGTCGTAGATGAAGACCGCGGTGCCGCCGAGCGCGCGGGGGTTGCCGTCGTGGGCGGTCGATGCGGCGAGGTTCGGGTTATCTGCGCCGCCGCGCTCGGGCGTGGTGTCGGCGTAATAGAAGCTGGCGCTGGCGCCGAGGCCAGGGATGGCGGGCGGGTCATAGGCGAGGCGGACCGCGTAGCCGAGGGAGTCATTGGATTGCGCGAAATCGCCGACGGCCGGGCGCGCGCCGCGGATCCCGCCGTCGAACGTGATGCCCGGGCGGGAGCCGGCGCCCTTGCTGTTGTCCCCGTCGTCGTCGAGGCCAGAGCTGATCTGGAACTGGTAGCGGAGCCCCTCGGCGATCTGGCCGTAGAGGCTCGTGGACATCTCGAACCAGGTGGAGGGTATCAACTCCCGGTAGATCGGCGGGCGCTCCGTCGAATAGAACAGGGTCGGCTCATGGTGGAGGTTGAAGTATCCGACAGGGATCAGGTCGATGCCCGGCGCGCGCCACGCGAGCCAGTCGGCGAACTGGAAATCGACGTAGAGTTGCTCGACCTCGATATTGCCGCCCTCGAAGGTCTTGGAGCCCGAGTCGGTGGAGGAACCGCCGTGCTCGAACTCGATTTCCGCATTCAGCACGATCCAGTCGTTGAACTGGTAGGTGGGCAGCAGCACGAGGCGATGGGGGTCCCAGCGGGTGGCCCCCTCGCGGCTGCGGATCTTCGTTTCGCCGTAGGCGCCGAGGGTCAACTCCTTGGCGATGGAACTGGCAAAGGACTCCAGGGGAAGTTTCGATCCCTCGGGGCCCGGGGTCGCGTCGGCGGCGCCCGCCTGTTGGCGCAGGTGCCTCACCTCGGCCTCGAGGTCCTCGATGCGTTTGAGGAGTTGGTCGTTGCCGGGGGAATCAGATGCGATGAGTGGGGCAACGCCCAGCAGGGCGACCGATGCAGCGATCAGCGGTGTTCTCATGCCGCCATCGTGCCGGCCGGGGCCGCGGGGCGCTGCCGTTCGGTTGCGTTTCTTTGGCGGAGGGTTGCGGCGTCGAAAATGCAGGGTGTAGCCACGGTCGCCAGACCGTGGAGGCGTGGGTCGAGCGCGCCGGCCCATCTGTGGCCAGATGGGCTACATATTCAGGACCGGCGGTGCCCCGCGTCCCCGTGCGGGGACGGTCACGTCTTGCGGCGCGGATGCGCGGAGGGATAGAGGCAGGGGCAGCAGCCCATGATCTCGCAGAAGGCCTTGCTGAAGTGGCTCAGGCTGGAATATCCGACCTCGAGGGCGGCCTCCGTGACGTTGCAGCCGCCGGAGGCGAGGAGTTCCGCGGCCCGCTCAACGCGGAGTTTTCTGATGAACCGGGGAATTGTCGTGCCCGCATGTTTCGAGAAGAGGCGGCTGAGGTGGAAGGGGCTGGCGCCGACGCGGCGGGCGAGTTCGTCCAGCGCGGGCGGGTCGGCGGGATTCTCCGCGAGGATGGAGATGGCCTGGCGGACGAGATCGCCCGGGGCGATGGGTTCCGCGGCGGGCGGCGGGGACGACGCGGAGTCGAAGAGGAAGGCGGCGGCGAGTTCCAGTGTCTTGGCGCGGTACCAGATGGGGATGGCGGGCTCGCACAGCGGCGGGCGCCGCAGGTGCAGGGCCAGGACACGCTCTGCGGACGACAGGTCGCGCACGGTGCCGACGGCCGCCCCGGCGAGGCGACCCGTCAGCCAAGTCCGCGCCGTGGTCACCAGGCCCGATGTGGGCCGCCCGATCGTGCGCTCGATGAACGTGCGGGCCCAGCGCACCGTCACGAAGAGGTGCTTCTCCTCCGCATACCGCCTGGCGGAAAGGCCCGTCTCCCGCTGAAAATACAGGCCCGCGGTGCCCGGCCTGAACGTGGCCTCGTCGCGCTCGGCGCGAATCTCGCCGTGGCCCTCGATGTTGAGGCAGAGCTCGAGGGCGTCCGTGCCAAAGCAGCGGGCCCAGTCCCAGTCGCGACGCGTCCTCGCCGCGACCGCCTCGACGCAGAACCCGTCCCG
>JADLBR010000039.1 GCA_020847615.1 Verrucomicrobiia bacterium | reverse complement strand
GCCCCCTAGGTAAAAACCCGAGCTGGCTGCGGAGAAAGGAGTTGAGGAAGCTAGGGTGTGTGTGCTGCGATAGGCCCAGGAGGGCTATAAGGCCGTTGGTGAACTGATTCTCCTGTTGTTTGTAGGTCCGGAAGATGTTGGCCATTTCTCTGCTTGGCAGGCGAACGGTTCCGCGGCGAAGAAGGGTGGTGGCCTTCCGATCCATTGCTGAATTCTGAGATCCTGCGCCTGCGGCGTCAATGGTGGATAGTCGGGCGAGAGAAAACGGTGCGGCCTGGCGTCACAAATACCCCGCCGCCTTGAAGCTGAACCAGCCCTCGGGGAACGAGGGGGAAGGCATTCCGACGATGACGTGGTCCAGGAGCGGGATGTCGAGGACCTTGGAGGATTCGCGCAGGGCGCGGGTGATGCGGATGTCGGCCTCGCTCGGCTGGGGGCATCCGCTTGGGTGATTGTGGACGAGCACGATTGCGTAGGCGCGGCGGCTGATAGCTGGCGCAAACACCTCTCTGGCGTGGACGAGGGCCTGATCGAGCAGTCCTCGGGAAACCTCCTCGACCGCGATGAGCTGGAGCTTGGCGTCGAGCAGGACCACGCGGGCGGTCTCCTGCTGGAGCTGGCGCAGTTCGGGGCCGAGGAGATCCGCGATCCGGGAGGCGTCGTCGAGCTTGACCGCAGCGGCACGGCGGCGGGAGAGGCGCACGGAGAGTTCGACGGCGGCCCGCAGCCGGGACGCGGCGGCGGGGCCGATGCCGGGGATCGAGACGAGATCGGGGAGCGTGGCGCGGGCCAGGCGATCCAACCCACCGATGCGGGTGAGGACTCGGTCGGCGGTGCCGGGGTTGCCGAGCAGCGCACCGACGAGTTCGGCGTCGCTCAAGGCGGCGGCCCCCGCGGCGCATAGCCGCGACTGCGGGTCCTGGGCGGATGTCTCTCGGAGCCTCATGGTGAGTCCTCGTTGGCCCCCGCGGACGCCGCGTTTATCGGCGTTTTACGGCCCGTTTCCTCCGGTCGGGGTGGGGTGGATGAGGTCGGTCCGCGCTGGCCCTTGTAATGGTCCGTGGGCTGTGCGATGCTTTCTTCGCCAGCGGGACCGCGACTTCCGCCGCAAGGCCGGGTCGCACTGTAAGGACCGCTGGCCTTTTTGTTTTTGGGTCTCACCACTGCTCTCCCAGTTCCTCCGGCCTCCGGTCCCGCAGCCACTCCTTCGCGGTGAAGGCGTCGCCGCAGGTGGCGATCAGTCTCCCGTTTGTTGTGATCCTTCCGGTGAGGCTCACGTCCTCGCCGCAGATGGGGCAGAGCCCGTTGGCGGGGAGCCGCAGGCGGCAGCGTTCGTCGTCGGTCGTTTCGGTCTGTTTCATCGTCGTGTCCTTTCGGGTTTCAGTTGCTGATGGAATCGGGGAAGCGGTTGGGGCGCCTCGCGCCATTGGCATGGTCGGCCTTCGCGGCGCGGATGCGGGCGATCTCGTCGAGCAGGTGGGTAGCCGTGACGCGCCACCGGGCCGGGTCGGAGTCGGCGCTGCCGGCGTGGATCGCGTTGAGGCAGGCGTTGAGCAGGTCGCCGCCCGAGAGGCCGCGGGCCTCGGTCGCCACGGCCCGGAGGTCGGCGTCGACGCGGTCCAAGTTCGGCAGGTGAGCGCGGAGGATCGCCTCGCGCATCGCGGCGTTGGGCAGGCGGAACTTGATGTGGCGGGCGATGCGGCGCAGCAGGGCGGGATCGTAGTTGCCGAACAGGTTCGTCGTCGTGATGACCACGCCGCCGAAGCGGTCCAGTTCCTGCATGAGCGCGTTGCGGTTCTGGTTGATGGAGGTGGCGCAGCTCTCGCCCACCGCCACGCGGCGGGAGAGCAGGCTGTCGGCCTCGTCGAAGAACAGGACCGCGGCCTCCTCGCTGGCGCGGCGGAACGCTAGGGCGATGTGCTTGGCGGTGTCGCCGAGGTACTTCGAGATCACCGCCGGGTAATCGACCTGATAGAGGGGCCTCCCGAGGCGGCGCGCGATCCCCAGCGCGGCGCGCGTCTTGCCCGTACCCGGCGGGCCGTAGAAGTTGAGGATGCAGCGGCCCGACTGCGGCTGGATCTCGCTGATGCGCCAGACCGCCTCCAACTGGTCGCGCATCAGGACCGCTCGCAGGGCGGCGTCGATCTCGCGGCGCGCCTCGTCGTAGAGGACCAGCCGGTCCAGGTCGTGGCGATCCTCTGGTTGGACCAGCACGCCCACGTCATCGGGCGCGGCGTCGCGCCGCCTCCGTCGCGGGCTGCGGTTCTCGGTGCTATCCGCACCTCCGTCCTCCAAGGGTTCAAACTCTGCTGCGTCGGGCATGTCGTCGGTCTCCGTTTCTGTTGTGGTTCTTCGCTGGCTTCGGCGCGGGCTCTCCCGCATCGAGGAAGGTCTGGAGGTCCAGCAGGGCAGCGCGCACATTGCCGCCCGAGCCCACCGCGATCCGCGCGGCCACGTCGGCGGCGATACGCCAGCGGTCGCGCAGGAACCCCGCGATCTCGTCGGTGGTGGGGGCCTCGAGGCGGATTGCCTGAAACCGCGACTGGAAGCGGTCCGTCAGGGCCGAGAGGTCGAGGTTGCTGGTGGCGAGGAATGCGCGCCCCGCCGGCATCTTGTCGAGGTAGGAGAGGAGCAGGTCCTGCGCGTCGCGGGAGGCGCGGTCCACCTCGTTGACCAGCACCACGGACCAGTCCCCGAACAGGTTCCCCGCGTGGGCCAAGGACGCCATCCACAGCCTCACGGTCTCCGCGCAGACCATCTTGCCGTTGGCCTCCTCGACGCAGATGGATTGGCCATCGGTCAGCTCGCGGGCGACCAGTTCCGCGATCGTCGTCTTGCCGACGCCCGGGGGGCCGTAGAGCAGGACACGCAGGTTGGAGGTTGGGGATTGGCGCAGGCGCCGCGCCTTACGGAGCAGCGCCTCGGCCACGCGCGCGGGCTGACCGACCAGGTCGTCGGTGCCCTGGGGCCGGAAGCCCATGGGTTCGGTGGATACGGATTTCATCGGGACCATCCCTCCCTTCGGATGCGGGCCTTGAGGGTGTTGAGGGACACGTTGAAAAGGGCCGCGGTCTGCTTCGGGCTGCGGGTTCGCCTGTAGTGGGCGCGGATCTCCCGCCAGTTGGGGCCGGTGATGGCGCGCCGTTGGGCCGCGTTATCGCCCGTTATTGCCGCGTTGGCGGGGGCCGGGGTGGGTGGGGTGAAGGCGTCGAAGCGGTGAGCGCCTGCGGCGCTGGCGCCCGTTCGCCCCCGCGCCGCCTCAAGGGCTTCAACCCTCGCCGTCAGGGGCGCGAGCCGGTGCTCCACCGCCGCGTCCAACAGTCGGGGGACGTCCACGCGCCGACGCGGCCCGCGCAGCGCAAGCTCCGCCGTCCGGGCATCGACGATCTCGCGGAGGATCTCCAGCGGGATCTCGGTGATCGAGTACACGATCCCGACCAAGGACTCGACGCGCAGCCGCTCCTTGAGTTTTCCCCGCGCCTCCCTAGGGCAGTCCGCGCGCACGCGCTCGTCGAAGACGATCCGCCCGCCGCGGGAGGCCAGCACCTTGAACAGCTTCACAGGTTGCCCTCCCACAGGTTGAGTTGCTCTCGGGGTTCGCCATCCCATCGCCCGTATCGGCGCGCGCCTTTCGCGTGCGCGGCCCTCCGCACGAACGCGGTGTTTGAGACCATCATCCCGTGCCAGCGGGTCCAGTCCCCGAACAGGCGCGTGCGATCCGCGTCCACCAGCGCCCAGCGTCCGGGCAGGGTCTTGAGGAAGTCGGGACCGAAACACCGCACCGCAAGCGCGGCCGCGCGGGTGTCGCTCATCGGCCCCGGCGGCTCCCCGCACCGGCCCAGCCGCAGCATCCGCTCCAGCCCTTCCTCCCACCGCCCCCAAGTCCCGTTGTGGAAGAGCACCTTCTTCGCGGTGCCGTAGATCTTCGCCTCGGCCTTTCCGCTCACCGGGAACGGGTGGCAGAGCAGCGGATCCTCGCCCCCGACGCTCGCCCACCGGAAATGCACCACCGCCTCGCCATCGATCTCCGCGAGCATCTG
>JADLBR010000038.1 GCA_020847615.1 Verrucomicrobiia bacterium | reverse complement strand
GCCACAGGTCCGCCGCGCACGTCACCTCGCCGTCCGACTTGGACCCGTGGAGGTTAAACTTGACCGTCTCCTCCAAGAGTTTCGCCAGCCGCACGGGCCGCCGCCTCGGCGCGCCACCCTTCGCGAAAGTCAGCAGTTGCTTCGCCAGTTCCGCCGCCCGCTCCGCCGCCTTCTCGGCCTCCGAGAGCAGCGCCGCCGTCGGCGAGTCCTCCGGCGACTCCATCTTCGCGAGCGACAGGTTGCCGCTGATGATCAGCAGGAGATTGTTGAAATCGTGGGCGATGCCCCCCGCCAGCAACCCAATCGATTCCAGCTTGCTCGAGCGGATCATGTCCGCGTCCACCGCCTGCCGGCCCGCCATGTCCGTGAATACCCACACGCTGCCCGCCGGCCGGTCGGAACCGCGCGTGATGCAATCCATGCGCAACAGCATGTTGGCACGCCGCCCCCCCGCCAGCCGCATGGCCGTCTGCCCGGCCCACGATGCCCCCACCGCCAGGGCCGCCAGCGCCTCATCCACCGCACGCTGGTCCGCAAAACACGCCACCAGCCCCCCGTCGCCCGTCAGCGAGGCACACTCCTCGCCGAACGCCGACGCGAATGCCGGGTTCCGGTGGACGATCGCGCCCGCCGCGCTGGTGATGCACACCGGATCGCTCGTGCTCTCCACCGCCCGCGCCACCGCGTGCAGGCGCTCCTCCACAAGCCGCCTGTCGGTGATGTCCACCATGAAGCCCCGCAGCACCCGCGCGCCCGCCGCATCGCTCCCCAGCGACTCGATGTGCCGCACCCAGACCGTCGACCCGTCCCGCGCGATCAGCCGGTACTCGCCGCTGAACTCACCGCCGCTCCCGATCGCCGCCCGCCATTCCCCGACCACCCGCTCCAGGTCGTCCGGATGCAGGCGCGCCTCCCAGAAACCCTCCGCCAGCCAATCCTGGGGCGGGTACATCAGCAGCTGGGCCGCCTGCGGCCCCACGTACACGAAGCGGTGCGTCGCCAGTTCCGCCTCCCAAGGCACCGCCCTCGTGTTCTCCAGCAACCTGCGGTATCTGTCCTGGCTCGCCCGGATCTTCTCCTCCGCCAGCTTCAGCTCCGTGATGTCGTGCGCGACCACCAGGTGCCCCGCCCTGCCCCCCACGTCGAAGGAATGGCACAGCGCCTCCACGTATATGATCGATCCGTCCTTCCTCCGCTGCCGCCAGACCCCGGCCCGCGTCAGGCCCCCGCCCAGGCCCCGGATGAATTGCCACAGCGCCGCCCGGTCCTCTTCCAGATGCAGGTCGTCGACCCGCATCGCGAGCAGTTCCTCCCTCGAATATCCGTACCGCGAAACCGCGCCGTCGTTCACGACCAGGAACTTGCCCGTCTTGGCATCAAACACCCAGCACGCCGACGGATTGGCGTCAAACAGCAACCGGTACCTGGTTTCCGACTCCAGCAGCGACGCCCGGCTCCTCCGCTGCTCCGTGATATCCCGGCACGCCGACTGCACCTCCCACAGCACGCCCCCGCCCCCGAATATGCCATGGTCCGTCCGCTGGACCCACGCGACCGCCCCCGCCGGACTCACCACCCGATGCTCGCACATCCCCACCGGATCCTCCGGACGCAGCTTCGACTGGTTCACCTTGACCAGCCCCCGGTCATCCGGATGCACGAAATCCAGCACGCTGACCCCCAGCACCGCCTCCGCATCCACCCCGAATTGCCGGGCAAACGCCGCATTCACAAACGTCAGCCGCCCCATCACGTCGGACCTCGACACCATCTCGGTCTGGTCGTCCACGATCGCCCGATAGCGCAGCTCGCTCTCCCTCAGCGCCCGCTCCGCCGCGCGTTGCCTCGTCACCTCCCGAAACACGAGTGTCACCCCGCCGCTCTCCAGGCGCGCGCCGCCGACCTCCGAGACAAACCACTTCCCGTCCCTCCGCTGGTTGGTCACCTCCCCGCCGCACGCCCCGGTGTTCCGGACGAGCCCGAATATCCGCGCCCCCTCCTCCCGCTCGGCAAATAGGTCGTCCAGCCTGCGCCCCAGCATCTCCTCGCGGGACCACCCGAAAGCCTCGCTCGCCGGCTGATTGCAGTCGATGACCTCCAGCGACGCCCCGACCGCCACCACCATGTCGCGCGTCACGTCCACCATCTGCCTCAGCACGGGTGCCCCCAGCCTCCGCCCTCGCCCGCCGATCCGCATCCGCACCCGGAACGCGAGCCTCTCGGGATCCACCGGGCGCACCATGAAATCGTCCACCCCCATCGCGAGCAGCGCATCGCCCCTCGCCCCATCCACCCCGTCCACCACCGCCACGATGACCGAGGCGCCCCCGAGGCGATCGCAGAACGACCGCAGCCCAGACCCCGCCACACCCGCATCCAGCACGACCGCCGCGATCTGGTCCTCCAGGCACCGCGCCGCCGCCTCCTCCATGCCAAGGCACTCCTCCGCCTCCATCCCCGACGCGCGCAACGCCGATATCACCCGGGCCCTCAAGAGCCCGTCGCCCTCCACCACGACCACGCGCCGGCCAACCATCTCGCCCACAATATTAGCCCCTCTAACCGCCAACGCCAAGGCCAAGGCACCGCATTCGCATTTGCCTTGCCCGCGACCGCCCCCATCATGTCCGCCTCATGATCGCGCCCGCGGGTTTTCCGGAAGAGCCGGCCAAGGCCATGGAGGCCTTCTTTGGCCCGGCCGGCCCGCTGTCCCGCGCGAAGAACTTCGAGCTCCGGCCCCAGCAGCGCGAGATGGCCGCCGCCATCGCGTCCGCCCTCACGCGCCGCCGCCACCTCATCGTCGAGGCCGGCACCGGCGTCGGCAAGAGCCTCGCCTACCTCGTCCCGGGCGTCACCCACGCCCTGGACAGCCACACCAAGATGGTCGTCAGCACCCACACCATCAACCTCCAGGAACAGCTTTTCCACAAGGACCTCCCCGTCACCAGCCGCCTGATCGGACGCGACTTCAAGTACGTCCTCATCAAGGGCCGCCAGAACTACCTCTGCCCCCAGCGCCTCAACCGCGCGATCCAGCACGCCCCCGAACTGGTCGCCAGCACCGAGACCGCCGAACTCACGCGCCTCCGCGAATGGGCCACCTCCACCAGTGACGGCAGCCTCTCCGACCTCACCCCGGAGCCCGACCCCAAGGTGTGGTCCCTCGTCTGCAGCGAGCGCGGGATCTGCACCCCGAAAACCTGCTCCCCCCACAATTGCTTCTATCAGCGCGCCCGCGCCGCCGTCCTCTCCGCCGACCTCGTCATCGTCAACCACACCCTGTTCTTCACCCTCCTCGGCGACAGGGAATTCCGGGATGAGGACAGCGGCTACCTCTTCGCGGACGATTTCGTCGTCTTCGACGAGGCGCACACGCTGGAACAGGTCGCCTCCCGCCACATCGGCATCGCCGTCTCCCAGGCCTCCCTGCGCTACAACCTCCACCGCCTCTACAACCCGCGCACCAAAAAGGGCCTCCTCGCCGCCCTCCGCCAGGGCGAGCCCATCCCCCTCGTCGTCGAGGCCGCCGAGTCCGCCGACCGCTTCTTCTCGTCCGCCGAGGCCGCCTGCTCCTTCGAGAAAGGCTCCGACTTCCGCGTCCGCCGACCCGACATCGCCACCGATACGGTCTCGGGCCCCCTCGCGAGACTCAACGGCTCCCTCCGCCAGATCGCCGCGCGCCTCGAGAATGACGAGCAGCGCGCCGAGCTCAACGACCTCAACCGCCGCGTCGCGGAAATCCGCGAGTCCCTCGGCGAGTTCCTCATGCAGCCCGACCCCGACGCGGTCTACTGGATCAGCCGCGAGGGCCGCTTCCAGACGAATATCTCCCTCAACGCCGCCCCCGTCGACCTCTCCTCCCACCTCCGCCAGATCCTCTTCCGCGAGCGCACGGTCTGCGTCTTCACCAGCGCCACCCTCTCCGTGGGACAGGGCCTCGCCTATTTCCAGTCCCGCATCGGCGGCGAATCGGCCGACGCGCTCCAGCTCGACTCCCCCTTCGATTACCCCCGCCAGATGCGCGTCTTCATCCCCCGGCGCATGCCCTCCCCGCGCGACCACGGCGCCTACGAGGACGCCCTCGACCACCACATCCGCCACTTCGTCCGCATGACGCACGGGAAGGCCTTCGTCCTCTTCACCAGCTACCGCCTGATGAACGCGCTCGCCGACCGCCTCCACGGATTCTTCGAGGAACTCGGCATCCGCTGCCTCGTCCAGGGGTCCGGCATCCCCCGCCACGAGCTCCTCCGCCAGTTCCGCGAGGATGTCGATTCCGTCCTCTTCGGCACCGACAGCTTCTGGTCCGGCGTCGATATCCAGGGCGAGAGCCTCAGCAACGTCGTCATCACCCGCCTCCCCTTCGCCGTCCCAGACCACCCCCTCGTCGAGGCCCGCCTCGAGATGATCCAGGCCGCCGGCGGCGACCCCTTCCGGGATTATTCACTCCCCGAGGCCATCCTCAAATTCCGCCAGGGCGTCGGACGCCTCATCCGGAGCACCACCGACAGCGGCATCCTCGTCATCCTCGATAGCCGCGTCCTCAACATGAGCTACGGACGCGCCTTCCTCGACGCCCTCCCCTCCTGCCCCGTCGAGATCATAGACTGACCCGTGGTCGGACTGCCGCGGTCCGAATGCTCCGCAACCTCTGGCTGGGCCCATCCCCTCCCACTCCCCGGCACCCGACCGACCTTGACTTGCGCGCGCGACCACAGAAGCTATGCGGAACCGTTCCATACCCTATGAAAATCCTCCTCCCACTGGTCCCCATCGTTGTCCTGACCACATCGTCCATCGCCGCCACCGGCGACTGGGCACAGTTCCGCGGGCCCGGCGGCCTCGGCATCGGCGAGGCCCGCGGCCTCCCCACCGAATGGAGCGCCTCCAAGAACGTCGCGTGGAAGACGAAGCTCCCGGGACCCGGCGCGTCCTCTCCCGTGGTCTTCGGCAATCGCGTCTTCCTCACCTGCTACTCCGGGTTCGCGGAGGACCCGAAGGACGCCGGTGACCCCGGCGATCTCAAGTACCACCTCGTCTGCCTCGACCGCGACACCGGGCGCATCGTCTGGGAGAAGTCCATCAAGTCGGACGGCCCCGTGCCCGCCTACAACGGCATGATGCCCCTCCACGGCTACGCCTCCAGCACCCCGGCCGTCGATGCCGACGCCATCTACACCTTCTTCGGCACCACGGGCGTTGTCGCATGGAAGCACGACGGCTCCAAGCTCTGGGCCACCAAAGTCGGCGACGGCACCCACAACTGGGGCTCCGCCAATTCCCCCCTCATCTTTGAGAAGCTCGTCATCGTCAACGCCAGCGTCGAATCCGGCTCGCTCGTCGCGCTCGACCGAAAGACCGGCAAGGAGGTCTGGCGGCAGGGCGGCATGCAGATGTCCTGGAACAGCCCGCTGCTGCTCTCCGTCTCCGGCAAACCCGAGCTCGTGGTCAGCGTCAAGGGCCGACTCAAGGCCTTCGATCCCGCCACCGGAAAGCCGCTCTGGGATTGCGCCGGCATCGAGGACTACGTGTGCCCGAGCGTCATCGCGCACGATGGCGTCATCTTCGCCATCGGCGCCCGCAAGTGCGCCGCAGTGGCCGTGCGCGCGGGCGGCAGCGGGGACGTGACCGACTCCCACACGGTCTGGCGCCTGGACCGCGGCAGCAACGTGAGTTCCCCGGTCTTTCACGACGGCCACCTCTACTGGGCCGACGAGAAGGGCAAGAAGGTCTTCTGCGCCGACGCCAAGACCGGAAAACTGGTCCACGAGGAAAACCTCCCCGCAATCCAGGATGCCACCGCCAAGGGTGAGGGCTCCCGCATCTATGCCTCGCCCATCGTGGCCGACGGCAACCTCTTTTACATCAATCGGTCGGGCACGGTGTTTGTCGTCAAGGCCGACCCCGCCTTCAAGCTCGTCGCGGAGAACCGGTTCGATGGCGATGACGGCCGGTTCAACGCGTCGCCCATCACCCACAAAAACCAGTTGCTGGTCCGCAGCGACAAGAACCTATACTGCATCGGAAAGAGATGAACAGACCCCCCTCGTCGACCCTCGCCCTACGGCTGCTGCCGGCGCTCGCGCTGCTCGCGCCGCTGCCCGCCGCGGCCGCCGAACACGTCCTCGGCAAGGATGGCACGCCCGGATACCGCGACACCGAAGTGATCCCCGGCACCCAATGGCACAAGCACGACCCCGATCGCCCGGTGCCGCCCGTGGTCACCCCCGGCAAGGCCGGCGCCGCCCCCTCCGACGCGATCATCCTATTCGACGGCCACGGCCTCGCGAACTTTGAGCCCACCGAGTGGAAGGTGGACGGGGGCGCCGTCGTCGCCGCCAAGGGAAACCTCGTCACCACGCGCCCCTTCGGCGACATGCAACTCCACCTCGAGTGGTGCGGTCCCGTCGAGGCCATGGAGAAGTGGACCAACCAGGGCAACAGCGGCGTGCTGATCATGGGGCTCTACGAGATCCAGGTTTTCGATTCCCACTCGACCAAGATCTACGCCGACGGGCAGGCCGCCGCCGTCTATGGCGAAACCCCGCCGCTCGCCAACGCCACCCTCCCCCGGGGCGAGTGGCAGACCTACGACATCGTCTTCAAGGCCCCCGTCTACGAGGGCGACCGGGTCGTCAGCCCCCCGAGGGTGACCGTTTTCCACAATGGCGTGCTCGCCCAGCACGACACCGAGATCAAGGGCAGGATCGCCCACCGAAAGATTGTCCCGCTGTCACCCCACCCCGCCAAGCTGCCCCTCACGCTCAGCGGCCACAGTTGCCCCGTCAAATTCCGCAATATCTGGGTCCGGGAATTGGCGCTGCCCTAAGAGGCTGCCGGACAGAGTCCGACCGCCCCCTGGGCGCGCATCCGCCCGGATGCGTCACGCGCCGCCACTTCCTCGGCGCCGCCGGCGCATGCATCGCGCTCCGCTCCAGGCCCGCGGCCGCGGAGGCCCCCGCGGCAGCCGACGAGGCGGCAAGGATCGCCGCGGCGCTGCCATCCTCCGCGCCCGCCGCACCGCGCCGACCCCGCAGGCTTCTCATCTTCGACCTCAACGTGGGCTACGGCGGCCACGGCTCCATCCGCACCGCCAACGCCGCCTTCGCCCTCATGGGCCAGAGGACGGGCGCGTTCGAGGCGGAGGTCCACCGAGACCCAGCGATCTTTGCGGCAGGCAGCCTCGCCAAGTTCGACGCGGTCTTTTTCAACAACACGGTCGGTAACCTGTTCGAAGACCCCGCCCTCCGGCGCTCCCTCGCCGAGTTCGTCTACGCCGGCGGCGGTCTCATGGGTGTCCACGGCACATCGGTCGCTTTCACGCGCTGGCCCGGCGCGCACGAAGATTGGCCGGAGTTCGGGCGCATGCTCGGCGCCCGGGGAGCCAGTCACCTCGCCCAAGACGAGCGCGCCTCCATCGCGATCGAGGATCCGGGCCACCCTCTCACGGCCATGTTCCCGGCCCCGGGTTTTGAGCGGAGCGACGAGTTCTTCCGCTTTGGCGATCCGTATTCCCGGCACCGGGTCCGCGTCCTGCTCCGCATCGACGCCGCTCGCACTCCGCTGCCGGAGGGCCGAAAGCCCTTCCGGGCCGACAACGACTACGCCGTCGCCTGGATCCGCCGCTATGGCCGCGGTCGCGTTTTTTACTGCTCCATCGCGCATGACCCGAGGGCCTTCTGCGACCCAGAGCTGCTCCGTTTCTATCTCGCCGCCACCCAGTTCGCCCTCGGTGATCTGCCCGCGCCCACGACGCCCAGTGCGTTTCTCACCCCGGCCATCCGCGCCCACGAGTCCCTCGGATGGCGCGCCGGCATCGAGGCCGAGGATCGCGTCCCAACGCCCTTGTCTGACGTCATCGCCAACGCCAGGCGCCTCGGCGCGCCCTTCGTCGGAGCATGCATCGGCCAGAGGATCTTCGCGGATTCGCCCGAGCTCCTCGATCAATCGCTCGGCGCCGCCTCCTTCGAACGATTCCGCCTGATGCTCGACGATGCCGGCGCGACGCTCCTGACGCTCCGGATCCCCGGGCCACACGGCGATGCCGCAAATTGGGGCGACCTTTTCGCGATGGGCCGAAGGCTCGGCGCCGAGACCCTCATCGCAGATTCCATGCCCAACAACCTGCCCGCCCTCGGTGCCCTCACCGCCTCGCACGATATCCGCCTCGCCATCGCCTGCGAAAGACCCGAGGGGTTGCTGCCCGCGCTTGACGGCCTGGACCCCCGTATCGGCGCGTGCGCCGATTTCACCCGCTGGGCGCAACTCGGCATCGATCCAGTCGCCGCAACGCGCGCCCTCGGGTCGCGCCTCATCACCGTCGCCAACCGGGACACGGAAATGCCCCCCGGCCCATCCGATCCCAGCGTGCTCGCCACGATCCGCGACATGCGCCTCACGCCCACGATGTTCGCCTTTGCATCCGCGGGAAGTCGGGCTGGCATCGCCCTATTCAACACCCACTGCGAGAGACTCCTGAACCGCCCATGACCCGCCGAAAGTTCATCGCCTCCCTCGCCGCGGCCACACCCCAGATCATTCCCGCGGCCGCGCGCGGCGCCCATGGCACCGTGGCGCCCAGCAATCGGGTCACCCTCGGCTTGATCGGGCTCGGCACCATGGGCGCCGGACACCTCGCCATGGCCCTCGGCACG
>JADLBR010000037.1 GCA_020847615.1 Verrucomicrobiia bacterium | reverse complement strand
GCAGGTGGAGGCGCTTGGGGAGGCGGGGGTATCGAGGTTCAGCCTGCTGGTGATCCCGGATTATCATGGGGCGGGGAGGGTCGGTGCGGATCCCGCGCTCTGCGGGTGGCTGCGCGAGCGCGCAGCGCTGGGTGACGAGATCGTGCTCCACGGTTACCGCCACCTGCGCGTCGACTCGACCGATTCATGGCGGACGGTGTTCTGGACGCGGTTCTATACCCGGAACGAGGCGGAGTTTTTGGATCTTGGAAAGGATGGGGCGAGGGCGCTGCTCCGCCGTGGGCGGGAGGCGCTGGCCGAGGCTGGGTTGGTGGCGCGGGGTTTCATCGCGCCGGGGTGGCTGATGGGCGAAGGGGCGCTGGAGGCGGTGTTCGCGGAAGGTTTCGAGTACACCAACACGGTGGCGGCCCTGCTGATGGCGGATGGGAGGAGGGAGGCGGCGCGATCCTGGTGCTGGTCCTCGCGGGCGGCGTGGCGGCGGGCATCGTCGCTGGGGTGGAATGGGATCATCGCGGCCCGCGTGTTGCGGCAGCGGGTGGCGCGCCTGAGCCTGCACCCCAACGATCTTTACTTTCCGCCCCTTCGCGAGCAGATACTGGGACTGGCCCGCCGCGCGCTAGGTTCCGGGAGGCGGCCCGCGACCTACGCGGAAGTCTGCGCGCCTGGGGCGGTAGGAAGCGAGCCCTGATGTCCCGCTGCGACCTTCACGTCCTGTCGAGGCACTCCAAGCGGCCGCCGGAGTGGATACTCCGGAGGCTCGGTGTGCCCGAGAGCTACACGACGCCGGAGGACATCTATCGCGGGGCCCGATCCGCCGGGATGGATTTCGTGACCATCACCGACCGCGACTCGATCCAGGGCGCGCTGGCGATCGCGGACCGGCCCGGGGCGTTCGTCAGCGCCAAGGTGACCGCGGCATTCCCCGACGGGGCGCGGGTGCTGGTGCTGGTGTGGGGGCTCGACGAGGGGCAATTCCGGGAGATCGATGACGCGCGCCGGGACATCTTTGCGCTGCGGGATTGCCTGCGGGACATGGGACTGGCGCACGGGGTGGCGCATCCGCTCCACGGCGAGGACGGGCGGCTGGGGATCGATCACTTCGAGAAACTGCTGCTGCTCTTCGATGCGTTCGAGGCGCGCAACGGGCTGCGCGGCCCGCTGGCCGACGAGGTGCTGCGCCTGTGCGTGGGGTCGCTGACGCCGGAGACGATGGCGCGGTTGGCCGACCGGCACGGGATCGAGCCGCGCGGCGAGGCGCCGTGGCGCAAGGCGCTCTTCGGCGGCAGCGAGGACCGCGGGGGGCTGTTCATCGGACGGGCGCACACGGAGGCACCGCCGGCGGCGGACTGGCGGGAGTTTCTCGCGCACGTGATGGGATTCCGCGGGGCGCCGGCCGGCGAAAGCGGCGCGCCGCAAGTGATGGCCTCGGGCATCTACAGCACCTTTTATCACTACATCAAGGAGCACATAGGGACGAGGTCACCCCTGTACGCCACGATGCTGGGCAAGGTGGCCGAGCGATTCCTCGCGGGCCGCAACCCGGCGGAGTTCTCGTTCGGGGACCAGGTGGAGATCGTGGGCGAGGCCGTCTGGTCCGGCGAGCTGTTCTCGATCCTGACGCCGGGCGCGTCGATCCCGAAGAGCCTGGCGGGGTTTTTCAGCCAGCCCGCCCTCAAGCGGCGCATCGACGCGGTGCTCGCCGAGGAGGCGACGGTCGACCGCCGCTCCTTCCGCGTCGCCTGCGAGATCGCAAATTATCTGGGTTTCCGATTCTTCGAGCAGATGGTGCGGCAGGTGACGGCGGGGGATTTCCTCGGCAGCCTGCAATCCGCGAGCGCGCTCGTGCCGGTGGCGGGCAGCGTGATGCCATATTTCTCGGCGTTCCGTTCGCTGAACGCCGACCGCGGGCTCCTGAAGCGCGCGGCGGGCGCGTTTCTTCCCGGGATGCCTCCGGCGCTCCAGAACAGGAAGCGCGCCTGGCTGACGGACACGCTCGAGGACGTCAACGGCGTCGCGAGGACCATCCGCACGATGGTGGCCGCGGCGCGCGCGCAGGGTTTCGACCTGACGGTGGTCACCTCGCGGTCGGAGGTCACGCCCGGAGGTATCCCGATAAAGAACTTCGCGCCGGTGGGGGAGTTTGAGCTGCCGGAGTACAAGTTGCAGAAGCTGAGCTTCCCGCCGATCCTGGAGATGCTCGACTACATCCACCGCGAGGGATTCGCCGAACTGATCATCAGCACGCCTGGCCCCGTGGGGCTGGTGGGCCTGGCGGCGGCGAAGATGTTCGGCCTGGAGAGCAGCGGCATCTACCACACCGATTTCCCCCAGTACGTCAAGATCCTCAGCGACGATCACGCGATGGAGACGCTGACGTGGAACTACATGCACTGGTTCTACGACCAGATGGACACCATCTACTCCAACTCCCGCTATTATTTGGATCTCTGGGTCGAGCGCGGCATCTCGGCATCCAAGCTCAGGATCTTCCCGCGGGGGCTGGACACGGACCTCTTCGACCGGGGGCGCCGGGACCCGGATTTCTGGGTCGGGCGGGGCGCGCGCGGCAAGGTGCTGCTGTACGTCGGTCGGATCTCCAAGGAGAAGGACCTGGACATGCTGCCGGACGTGGGGCGGGTGCTCGCGGATCGGGGGGCGGGGGTGAGCTGGGCCTTCGTGGGCGATGGGCCATACCGGGAGGAACTCCAGCGCCGGATGCCCGGGGCGATTTTTACCGGGGTGCTCACGGGCGCGGAGCTTGGCGCGGCCTATGCGTCGGCCGACCTTTTTGTGTTCCCGAGCACGACCGACACCTACGGCAACGTGATCGTGGAGGCCTGCGCGGCGGGGTTGCGCGTCGTCGTTTCCGACGTGGGTGGGCCGAAAGAGCTGGTCCGTTCAGGGATTCCGGGGATCGTGTGCCCGGCGCGATCCGCGAGGGCGTTCGCGGATGCGGTCCAGGCGCTCCTGGCGGAACCCGGGGAGTTCCAGCGGCCGAACCTCGCGGGCCTGATGGGCTGGGACGCCGCCGCCCGGAGGTTCTGGAACAAGGAGCCGTGAGTCGAGCGCGTGTTGACATTATCGGGCGATATCCTATGGTGCCTCGGGAAGACAAGATTATGCGTTCTCTCCTGACGATGGGATCACTCACGCGCCTCCTGGCAATCTCGCTGACGTCGATCGTTCTCGTGGCGCCCGACGCATACGGGCAGGCCCGAGGGGGCGGGCGCATCTCGACGCGGGAGGACATCAACCGGGCCGCGGGCGGCGGCGGGCTGGCCGGGGTGGCCACGAATCAGGCGACGGGCGGTGGCGGGCTGGCGATCGAGGGCGGTTCGGCGGCGGGCGGTGGCGGGGCCCTGTCGATGGGCGAGTCCTCCGCGGCCGGGTCGGGCGGCGGTTTGGCGGTCAAGACCCAGGGCGCCTCGGGCGGTGCCGGCGCGGGCGGCGACCTGCTCGGCGACGAGACCAAGTCCACGTCCGGCGGCGGGATCGCGGCGGCCGACGAGGGCAATTTTGTGCGGACCGTGGCGACGTGGGTGCCGATCATCGGCGCGGTGGCCCTCGCGATCACGGCGTGGTTTTTGCGTTATATGAAAGGAAAAGGTGTATGAGGATAATCCAATCGTCGGGAAACAGGGCATTCACCCTGATCGAGTTGCTGGTCGTCATGAGCATCATCGCGGGCCTTGCGGCGCTCGCGCTGCCGGCCATTGGCATCGGGCAGCAGCAGTTGGCGAAGATCAAGGACGTCAACAACCTCAAGCAGATCGGGATCGGGTGCAAGGCGTACGCGACCGACTTCGATGGCGATTTCCCGAGGGGTCTCGACGGGTCGGGCGACCCGCTGCGGAATGAGCCGGCGAACGCGAATACCGCCTACCGCGAGCTTTTCCAGAGGGGCATCTTCAAAGAGGAGCGCGTGTTTTACTCTCCCGGCACTCCCGGGGCGCTCAAGCCCGACGGCGACATCGGCGAGCCGGACATGTACAATCAGGCCCTCGAGAAGGGGGAGAACAGCTACATCTACGTGTGGGGCCAGCGGGATTCGGCCGAACCGAACGATCTGCTTGCGGCCAACCCGACGGTTTCCGGTTTTCAGCCGACCGAAAAGGGTTGGTCCGTGAACGAGTTTCATCCGCGGATTCACAAGGGCAATGGCATCGTGGTGTTGCGAGTGGATGGCGGCGCGGAGTTTGTGCAGAAGCGTCCCGGCAACGAGACGATCGTGAGCACGACCAAGCGGCGCAATTCCGAGGGACGCGTCATCGGGCCGGATCTCTGATCGGCGGGACAGGCTGGTTTGGGGCGTGGCCAAGGTCTTCGGATCTTGGCCACGTCCATTTTTTGGGGGTGGGGGGGTTTGATCGGTCGGGTCTTGGTGCCAGTATTGCGTCGTGATGACGGACCACGAGCGATGCAAGGACGAGGGGGATGGCGCGCTGGCCATCGGCGACCTCGAGGGGGCGGCGCGGCTCTATCGACAGAGCGTGGAATCGGATCCGGGCTATGCGGACGGGTGGCACGCCCTGGGCATGGTGCTGCTGAAGCGGGGGATGACCGGCGAGGCCGTGGCGGCGGCGCGGCGGGCGGCGGAGCTATCGCCGGATGACGCGATGGCGTGGACGAGCCTCTCGATCGCGCTGGCGCGGGCCAACCGGATCGCCGAGGCGGAGGCCGCCGCCGCTAAGGCGCGAGTCATTTCCTGGGGAGGGAAGGCGGACGCGATCCCCGACGCCGGAGCGGGGCTGAGCTGAACTGAGATTGCGCCGGATTATCCAGGGGAAACTCCTGGCGGGTCCGGCGGCTGCCGGAGATCGTTCGATCTGCCCGCGGATCCACCGGCGTCGAAAATGTGGCTGATCGCCTCGGGCGATTGTCGGCCAAACGCTCACGCGTTCGGCTACGGGGATCGCGTTCGGTTGCGGGAATGCGCGAGTCAGCCCTCTTCGGCGTCGGCCTCGAGCATCTCCAGATAGCGCTTGAATCGTCCGACGATGCCGACGATCGCGAGTCCGGCGCCGAAGGGTATTCCCATGATGCCGTACTTGATCGAGACGAGGGCGGTGTCGAGGTGGGAGCTTGCCAGCGCGGGCTGGGAGAGGGATTCCGCGGCGAGCCGGATGGCGTGCGTGGTTCGGAAAAGCATCATCATCGCGAAGAGGAGGACGATGCCCCCGATGGTCGTGACCCAGATATTGAAGTTTCGCATGGCTCTCTCCTCCCGGGGTTCTTGCGGCTGCCGATTGACTTAAATCCTAGTTCGGTTTTCGCCTTCGCGCAAACCGCTTTTGGCCATGGCCGTCATTTTGGCGCGATGACGAAGTTGACGAGGCGGCCCGGGACGGCGACGGCCTTGATGAGGCGGGAACCCTCGAGGGCGGCGGAGATCTTGGGCAGGGCGCGCGCGGCGGCGTCAATCTCTTCGGGCGGGGTGCCCGCGGGCACCGAGAGGCGATCGCGGACCTTGCCGTTGATCTGGACGACGATCTCGACGTTTTCTTCCTTGAGGTATTTCTCTTCGGCGGCGGGCCAGGGTTGGAGGGCGATCGATGGCGATTGGCCGAGCAGGGCCCAGAGTTCCTCGGCGAGGTGCGGGGCGAAGGGCGCGAGCAGGCGCACGAAGTCCAGCGCGACCGCGCGCGGGATGGGGCGGCCCCCGGCCCCGGCCTTCATCGTCTCGTTGACCCAGACCATGAGGGCGGAGATGGCGGTGTTGAAGCGCATGCCATCGAGGTCATCGGTGACCTTGCGGATGGTCCGGTGGAGGAGGCGGAGGTCGTCGTCGCAAGGTCCCGCATCGGTGATCGAGGGCGAGGGTTCGCGCCTGCCGGTCTCGTCGTCCTCGCGGACGAAGAGCCTCCAGACGCGCGCGAGGAAGGCGTGCACGCCCTTGATGCCCTGTGTGGACCACGGTTTGCTCTGCTCGAGGGGCCCCATGAACATCTCGTAGAGGCGGAAGCTGTCCGCGCCGAATTCGTCGACGACGACGTCGGGGTTGATGACGTTGCCGCGGCTCTTGGACATCTTCTGGCCATCCTCGCCGAGAATGATGCCCTGGTTGATGAGGCGGCGGAAGGGCTCGGGGGAGGAGACGAGCCCGATGTCGAAGAGGACCTTGTGCCAGAATCGGGCGTAGAGGAGGTGGAGGACCGCATGCTCCGCGCCGCCGACGTAGAGGTCGACGCCACCGTCGCCCATCCAGTAGCGCTCCTTGGCGGGATCGACGAAGGCCCGCTCGTTCTTGGGGTCGATATAGCGCAGGTAATACCAGCAGGAGCCCGCCCAATTGGGCATGACGTTTGTCTCGCGGGTGGTGCGCGGGTCGACCTGGACCCAGTCGGTGGCACGGGCCAGCGGAGGGCGCCCGTCAGGGGTTGGCTTGAAGTCATCCAGATCCGGGGGAAGGATCGGCAATTCCGACTCGCCGACGGGGACGTGCTCGCCGCCGCGCCAGAGTATGGGGAACGGTTCACCCCAGTAGAGCTGCCGTGAAAAGAGCCAGTCCCGGAGCTTGTAGTTCACGCGGCGGCGCCCCGCCCCGCGCTGCTCGAGCCAATCGCAGATGCGCTCTTTGGCCTCGGCGGTGGGCAGGCCCGTGATCGGGCCCGAATGGGCCGCGATGCCCTCGCCGGGGAAGCACTGGGCGGGGCGCCCGGGAGAGGGCGAGGCCCCCGGGGCGACGACGACCTCGACGATCTCCAGGCCGAATTTCTCGGCGAACTCCCAGTCGCGCTCGTCGTGCGCGGGGACGGCCATGATGGCGCCGGTGCCATAGGTCGCGAGCACATAGTCGGCCACCCAGATGGGGATGCGTGCGCGGGGGTCGCCGTCCGAGAAGACGGGGTTGATCGCGTGGGCGCCGGTGAAGACGCCGGTCTTCTCGCGGGCGAGGTCGGTGCGCTCGATGTCGGTCTTTCTCGCCGCGGCGGCGACGTACGCCTCGACGGCGCCGCGCTGGTCCGGCGTGGTCAGCGCGGGGACGAGGGGATGTTCCGGGGCGAGGACCATGTAGGTGGCACCGAAAAGCGTGTCGGGTCGCGTCGTGAATACCGTGACCGCGTCGCCGAGCGCGGTGCGGAAATCGACCTCGGCCCCCTCGCTGCGGCCGATCCAGTTCCGCTGCATCTCCTTGATGTTCTCTGGCCAATCGACCAGCTCGAGGTCGCGGAGGAGACGGTCGGCGTAGGCCGTGATGCGGAGCATCCATTGGCGGAGGGTGCGGCGCTCGACGGGGTGGTCGCCGCGCTCGGAGCGGGGTCCGTCCGGGGTATTGATGACCTCTTCGTTGGCGAGGCCGGTGCCGAGGGCGGGGCAGAACCAGACGGGCGCGTCGGCCACGTAGGCCAGCCCCTGCCTGTAGAGTTGGAGGAAGATCCATTGGGTCCAGCGGACGTAGTCCGGGTCGGTGGTGGAGAACTCGCGGTCCCAGTCGTACGAGAACCCTAGGGCGCGGATCTGGCGGCGGAACGTCTCGATGTTGCGCCGGGTGGCCTCGCGGGGGTGGATGCCGGTCTGGATGGCGTAGCGTTCCGTGGGAAGGCCGAAGGCGTCCCAGCCCATGGGGTGGAGCACGTTGAAACCGCGCATCCGCTTGTAGCGGGCGACGATGTCGGTGGCGGTGTAGCCCTCGGGGTGGCCGACGTGCAGCCCGGCGCCCGAGGGATAGGGGAACATGTCCAGGACGTAGAATTTTGGCCTCTCGCTGCCCGATTCGCCCGGGTCGGCGGCGCGAAAGGTCTTGTTCTCGAGCCAGTGGCGCTGCCAGCGGGCCTCGATCTCGGGGAAGGGATATGCGCGTCGAGTCTCCATTTTCGGTGGCAGGAGGATAGCGGCCCCTCGTCCCAAGCCGAGCAGAAATACGGGATGCCAGGGGAGGCTGCGGGACACGGCCCCGCGGGCCATCTATCGGGCCATCTTGCGCACCATGGCCTCGCGCCAGCGGCACGCCATCTCATAGGCCTTCTTGCGCCCGTATCGGCTGATGGAGAACTTCTTGGTGATGCGGCGACCTTTCTCCAGCGAGCATGAGGCCGAGAAGGATTCGTAGGCCTTGCCGTTGGCCGCCATGGAGCGGGTGAGCGAGACACCGACGCGTCCGGAGGTATTGCGCGCCGTCATGCGCTCGGCGAAATCCCGGCGGTTGGCGGGGGGGTACTTGCGGCACAGGAGGATGTAGTGGCGGCGGGCGGCCGCGAGGGCCTGGGCCTTGCCGCCGTATTCGCCGTCGGAGAAGAAGGCGCTGTGGCGTTCCCCGCGGCGCTGGAGGCGCACGAGGAAGCCGTGCTGCCGCTTCTCGAGTTGATCGACGCGGGCGACGCCCTTGAACCGGTTCTTGCGCTTGCGTCTAGCCACTGACATAGGCCTCCGGTCTAGGCCATAGACTCGGCCCGGGGGCAGGGGCGGTCAAGGGGAAATATTTCCATCCGTTGCAGCCAAAGGGGACGGGGCGCGCAGTGCTGGGTTGCGGGCCATCGTGGCGGGTGCTATTGGGATGGGCGTGGCCATCCGGAACGTGATTTTCGATTGGTCCGGCACCCTGGTGGACGACTTTCCGCCGGTCTTCGCGGCGACCAACGCGATCTTCAGGGCGTTTGGGGAGGAGCCGTGGACGGAGGGGCAGTTCCGCGAGAGGTTCTATCTTCCTTTCACGGAATTCTACCGCCAATGGTTGCCGCGGGCGACGTTCGAGGAACTGGACAGGCATTACCATGACGTGTTCCGGACGATGGAGGACCAGATCCCGCTGTTGCCGGGCGCGCGGGAGATCCTGGAGTACGCCTGCGGGGAGGGCATGGGGGTATACCTGCTGAGCACGATACACTCGCGCCACTGGGAGAGGCAGGCGGCGCGGTTGGACGTGGCGCGCTATTTCCGCAAGGCGTACACGGGCGCGATCGACAAGAGGGGCGTGATCGGGGGCCTGCTGCGGGAGCATGGCGCGGTGCCCGGGGAGACGCTGTTTGTCGGGGACATGCGGCACGACGTGGACACGGCGCGCTCGGCGGGCGTGCTGGCGGCGGCCGTCCTCACGGGATACGACTCGTTGGAAAAACTGAAGCGGAGCCAGCCCGACCACCTGTTCCGGGACCTGTTCGGGGTGCTGGGTTTCCTCAGGAGGCACGCCCGGGAGGGGCCGCGCGGGGGTTTTCCGATCGCGACGGTAGGCGCGCTGGTCTTTGGCGAGGGGGGCCGGGTGCTCTTGGTGCAGACGCACAAGTGGTCTGATCTCTGGGGCATTCCGGGAGGCAAGATCCGGCGTGGCGAGCGCGCCGAGGATGCGCTGAGCCGCGAGGTCTTTGAGGAGACGGGCCTTCGTCTCGTGGACATACGGTATGTCGAGACGCAGGACTGCATCGATTGCCCGGAGTTTTTCCGGCCCGAGCATTTCCTGCTGATGAACTACACCGCGGCGGCCTTGCCGGGCGAGGTGACGTTGAACGACGAGGCCTCCCGGCACGCGTGGATCGATGCCCGCGAGGCGCTGACGACCTTGCCCCTCAATACGCCGACCCGGAGGCTGATCGAGCGGGTGCTCGGGGTGACGCGGGGCCCGGGCGCCTGACCGCGCGCGAGAAAAGCGGGCTTGCGCGGGGGAGGATTGGCGGGAGGATGTGGCATGGCCATCTCGGAGAATGCGCGGGAACAATTGGAGGCGATGCGGTCGCTGATGGATCGCGCGGCGATCTATCGCGCGATCTCGGCGCCCCTGGCCCTCGGGGCGGGTTTGCTGACCGTGCTGGTCTCGATGGGCATGATCTGGTATTTCGGGCGATATCCGGGGCTGACGCCGACGATTTTTGTCCTCGCGTGGGTGGCTGTGCTGGGGGCGGTCTTATTCGCGGGAGGGCTGGTCCTTTTCCGGGGCGCGCGCCACAGGGGCGAGGCGTTCGTGTCCCCGCGCATGCGGTTCGCGTTCGCGCAGGTGCTCCCCAGCGCGCTGGCTGCCGCGAGCATCACGTTCTGGCACTGGCTGATGATCTACCAGATCGCGCCGGTGGTCTTTTACTGGATGGTCTTCTACGGTCTGGCGCTGCTGTCGATGGACGAGTACGCGCCCCGGGCGATCGTGGTGCTGGGCTGGTGTTTCCTGCTGGCGGGGTTGCTGACGGCCCCGGTTTTCTATCTGGGGCTGGAGCGGTTTGGCGCGGGACCCGTCGACGGCGCGTACGCGATGGGGTGCACATTCGGGCTGTTTCACATCGTGTTTGCGATCTGCGTCTGGCCGCGGCGCAGGAGGGATCCGGCGACCGCCGCGTGATCCGGCGGGATCAGGCGCCGGCGGGGGTGGGGCGCCGGACTCTGGCGACGAAGCGATCGATGCGGTCCATGGCGATCTCGATGAGATCCATCGCGGTGGAGCAACTGCACCGGACGAAACCGGAACCGCCTGGCCCGAAGGCATCGCCGGGGACCATGGCGACGCGCTCCTCCTCGAGGAGGCGGATGGCGAACTCGCGGGAGTTGAGCCCGGTGGGCGATATGTCCGGGAACGCGTAGAAGGTGCCCTTCGGCTCGATGCAGGGCAACCCCATCCGGCGGAAGGCCGCGACGACGAAGTTGCGGCGCTCCAAGTACTTCTCGCGCATCCGGAGCATCTCGTCGTGGCAATTGTCGAGCGCCTCGATGGCGGCCTCCTGGGCGATGATCGAGGCGCAGAGCATGGCGTACTGGTGGACGCGCATCATCGCCTCGGTGAGTTCGGCGGGGGCGCAGGCGAAGCCGAGCCTGAAGCCGGTCATGGCGAAGGCCTTGGAGCAGCCGTGGAGGAAGATCGTGCGCTCCCTCATGCCGGGGAGCGACGCGATCGAGACATGCTCGTGGCCGGGAAACGTGAGTTCGGAATAGACCTCGTCGCTGATGACGACCAGATCGTGCCTGACGCAGAGTTCGGCGATGCGCTCGAGTTCCGCGCGCCCGAGGACTGCGCCGGTGGGGTTGGTGGGGAAGTTCAGCACCAGCACCCTCGAGAGGGACGTGATGCGGGCGGCGATGGCGTCGGCCCGGAGCGCGAAGCCATCCTCCGCCGACGTGGGGACCGGGACGGGCTTGCCGTGGGACAGGGTGATGCCCGGCGCGTACGAGACGTAGCAGGGTTCGTGAAACAGGATCTCGTCACCGGGATTGATGACGGCGCGCAGGGCGATGTCGAGCGCCTCGGAGACGCCGACGGTGACGAGGATCTCGTTCTCCGGGCTATAGTCGATGCCGAACCATCGGCGTACGTAGCTCGCGATGGAGCGGCGGAGTCGCGGCAGGCCGAGGTTGGAGGTGTAGCCCGTGCGGCCCTGTTCCAAGGCGTAGATGGCCGCCTCGCGGATCCGCCACGGCGTGACGAAATCCGGCTCGCCGATGCCCAGGGAGATGACATCGCGCATCGACTGGACGATCTCGAAAAAGTCCCGGATTCCGGACCTGGGGATGGACCGGACATGGCGGGCGACGAAACCGCCGCTGCGTTCAGCGACCATAGGCCCAACCGATTAACACCCGCGGCGGGCGCGCGCCACAAAATACTTTCGCCCTCAGTGGATGACGTGGACGTGGATGGCACCCTCCGGGCCAGGCAGGGAGCCCGGCGGGGGTTCCGCCTCGGCGAACCCTGGGCCGGCCGGTCCGGAGGGCGCCGGCGGGGGTCGCTCGTGCACCGGTATCTCGAACGACAGGCGCTCCTCGCCGCGCTGGAGGACGAGGGGCATCTGTTCGCCGATGCGCGCGAGGAACGAGGCCTCGATGATGTCGCCGGGCTGGCGCACATCCCGCGGGCCGATCTTCAGGATGCGGTCTCCCGCCCTGATACCGGCGGCATAGGCGGGGGCGTTGGTGAAGACATCGCGGACGAAGACGCATGATGCCTCATGCAGGGCGTTCGTGTCCTGGCGGATCGAGATGCCGACCCATCCGAGCCTGCGTCGCCCGTGCTGGCGGAGGTCGTCGGCGACCCGGCTGACCGACGCGACGGGGAGCGCGTAGCATCGGGTCGCCTGCCCCAGCGTGCCGATGATGAGGCCGATGACCTCGCCGCGGGTGTCGAGCAGCGGCCCGCCCATCATGCCCGGCGTGAGCCCGATGTCGGCCCGGATGTGGGCCGCGCAGAAGTAGCGGCCATCGGGGGAGGTCGAGTCGATCCCGCTGATCAGCCCGAAGGCGGGCGCGGTCTCCTTGTCAAACTGGAAGCCGAGCGCGATGGCGGCATCGCCTTCCTTGGCCCCGTGCGCGGCGAGTTTGAGGGGCATGCCCCGGGCTGCGCTCCGGAGCAGCGCCACGGAGCTCCGGCGGTCGACGCCGACGATCTCGGCCTTGGCCTTGATGCCTCCCGCCTCGATCCAGAGCTGGTCTTTGCTCGCGACCAGGCTGGAGCTGGTCAGCAGGAAGCCATCGGCGTCGACGAAAAAGCCGGTGCCGGTCAACATGCCGATGGGGGTGAGGGCGCGCACGCGGGCCAGGCCATCGCGGTTCGCGTCGTGGATGCGGCGCACGTCCTGGCCGATGGTGTCGACCGAGTTGGGCGGCGGCGAGGCGTCCATCGCCCCGGCCATCGGCGCGCAGGCGCACAGGGTGATGGCGGCGACGAACCCCTTTGGCCGCCGCGCTTTCTTCCCTGCGTGCGGCGCGAGCGTGGAGGTCACGGGAGGATCTGCCTAGAAGATGATATTGGCCTCGTCGAAGGAGACGGGGGCGGCCTGTGGCTGTGGGACGAGCGGTTGCGCGAACTGGCGACCGAAGTCCGGGTCGGCCAAGGCCTCGATGGAGAGCGCGTCGGCGGGGGCGATGGCGCGAAGGGCGGCATCGTCGGACGGTTCGAGATCGATGCGGAGATTGCTCTGGGCGACAGCCGGGGCGGCGAATTGGCCTTGGTGGTTTGCCAGCGGGATCGCCAGCGTGCCGAGGCCGAGCACCATGCCGGCGGCCACGGCGGCTCCAGCCGTCGCGTGGCGCAGGAACGAAATGGGCTCCGCCAGGAGGGCGTCCATGAACCGAGACCAGAGAACGGCGGGCGAGTGCTGCTCGCGGCGGAATTGCTCGTAGCGGAGGCGCCGGTGAAAATCGCCGACGACGTTATCCAGGCTGCCGGGCAGGGGTTTCTCGCAGCGCTTGAGCGCCAGCAGGCGTTGCAGTGTCTCGTCGTTTTCCATCTGCGAACCGTCCTTTTCTGTGTGGACCCGGCCTCAGAAATCCTTGAGGTGCCGGGCCAGCTTCTTTCTTAGCAGCCGGTGGGCGTGAAACAACCGCGTCTTCACGGTGCCTTCGGGGATGCCGAGTATCTCGGCGATCTGCCCGTGGGTCATCCCCTGCACACTGTGCATCACGACCACTGCTCTATGGTTTTCTGACAGGGATTGGATCGCTTCGTTCAATATTTTTTGCAGGCTGGCGATCTGCTCCTCCCGGTCATCCCCTGGTCTAAGTGCCTGTTCTGAAAGGAGTTCCCTAATGGAGTCCAATTCGTTTGGGTCCATTTCCATCTGGTCGAGACTCATGGAAAAACGTTTTTTGTTCTGGCGGAGGTGATTGATGGTGACGTTGACGGCGATCCGGTGCGCCCAGGTGGAGAAGCGGGCGTCTCGTCGGAAGCGTGGCATGGCGCGGAAGGCGCGGATGAGGGTTTCCTGGAGGAGGTCGGCGGCATCCTCGTGATTGGACGTCATGTGGTAGATGGTGGCGTAGAGGCGGCCCTTGTAGCGTTCTATGAGTTGGTCGAAGGCGCTGGTGTCGCCGGCCTGGACCCTGGCCACGAGGGACTCGTCGGTTTGTTGGGGGGGCTCACCGTGTTCCGCCGGAAACCGGGCCGGCGCTGCGGGGTCTGTGGGTGCGTCGGCGCTGGACAAGTCTTTGGGTCCTGACGTTTGGAGAACAGTACCGCTTTGGCAAAGCGGTGTCAACGGGGCTGGGGTTGGGTGGGTGTATCCCCTGGCAAGGAGGGTGCGGTGCGGGAGGCGAGGTCCTCGTCGTGGCGCGCGAGGTCTTCGCGGCCGATGGCGCGGAGGGAGGCGGCCCGGTGGCGGAGGGCCTCGGGATCGTCGGGCTGGAGGCGGAGGGCCTCGGTGATGTTGGCGATGGCCTCGATGTGACGCGTGGCTTTGGCGAGGATCATGCCGCGGAGGAGGAAGACCTTGGCCAGCGAGGGATCGATGCGGAGGGCGGTTTCGGCATCCTGTAGCGCGGCGGGGTGCTGCCCCATGGCGAACCGGGCCAGGGCCCGATTGTGGTAGGTGCGCGCGGCGCGGGGGTCGATCTGGATGGCTTCGCTGAAGGCTGCGTCGGCCTCCTGGAGGCGGCCGACGGCCATGAGGGCGAGGCCCATGCCGGACAGGAGAGTCGTCGAGGGCGGGAGCATCTGCCTCGCGACATTGAAATCCGCGAGGGCGCGCGCGAAATCGCGTTTCTGGAGGCGGACTTGTCCGCGGGCCTCGAACGCGCCGCCCAAGAGGGGATTCAGTTCGATGGCCTTGCCGTAGGCGATCTCGGCCTCGGCATCGCGGCCCAGGCGGAACAGTGCGCCGGCCTTCCAGAACCAGATTTCGGCCGTTCCGGGTCCGAGCGCGAGGGCGCGCTCGAAGGCCTCGAGCGCGCCCTCGTGATCGTCCCGCATGGCGCGGGTTCGTCCGATCTGCGCGATGGCCTCCCAGTTTGTGGGTTCCAGCCGGACACAGCGCTCGAAGTCGCGCTCGGCATCGGCGGTGCGATCGAGCGCGAGCAGGCACATGCCCCTGGCGAGGAGGCCAGAGGTATCTCGGGGCTTGTCGCCGAGCGCCGCATCATAAAGGGGCAGTGCCTCCTCATGGTGCCCGGACGCGGTCAGCGCCCCCGCCTCGCGCAGGACCTCCGCGGGGGATTTCTTGGGTGGAGTCGGCGGCCCCCCCATGCGGAAGGCGGCGAGGGCGACGAGGCCGATCAAGAGCGTAACCCCCAAGATCCAGGCGACGAGGCGGACGACGAATTCGCCGAAGTAACTGATCACGACGCGGGTTAGCGTAGCGGATGACGATCCGTGCGGCAAGGGTGGTCCCCGGCCCGCGCGCGGGGGGGGGTCGAGGGGCGAGACGATCCGGGGCTATTTCCCCGAGACATCGAGGCAGGCGACGGATCCCTTGTTGGACCGGCAGTATATTTTGCCGTTGGCGAGAACCGGCATGACCCAGGCGCGTTCACTGAGGATGCGGGCCGAGGCGATGCGGTCAAATCGCTCGGGCGTGGCCCGGGCGACGACGAGGTCGCCCGATTCGGCCTGGATGATGAGTTTTGAGTCGGCCAGCATGAGGCCGCCCCGGCCCAGTTTGCGCTCCCTCCAGGCGACCCGTCCGGAGTCGATCGACATGCAGACGAGGTCGGCCTCGTCAAAACCGTAGAGGTGGCCGTCCCAGAGGACGCACACGGTGTGCTTGTTGCGCATATCCTTGTTCTGCCACACGGCGGTCGGCGGCCCGTGGGCGACATCGATCAGGGCGCACCCCGTCCCGTAGCCCGAGGAGATGAAGATGCGCCCCGAGTCATGGATGGGCGTGGCCGCGTTGATGTCGTAGTTGGTCTTCCAGCGGAAGTCGCCGAGGGGCCTCCCGTCGGCGGCATCCCAGAGGCAGAGGCCGTGCGCGCCAAATGTCGCCACGCAGGTCTTGCCGCCGCGATCAAAGGCGATCGGCGAACTGTACGCCGCGGCGAAGTCGCCCGACTTCCAGATGACTTTGCCGGTCTTGCGGTCGAGGGCGACGAGAGAGGCGCCCGGGGCGCCGGGTTCTGCGATCAGCCAGTCCTTGAGGACCAGCGGTGAGCCCGCGTAGCCCCAGTCGGGCGGTTTCGCGGAGAACTCTCTGCGCCAGTCGATGGACCAGACCTTCTTGCCCGTGCTCGCGTCCAGGCAATGGAGTTCGCCCACGCGGCTCACGGTGTAGACGAGACCATCGCTGACAACCGGCGTGGACGTGGGCCCGCCCTCGAACAGTTTCGGGTCCAGGGAGGCCGGATACGCAAATTCCCACTTCATTTTGCCCGTCCCGGCATCCAGGCAGAACACGCGATCCGCGCCGTCCTTGAAACCCATCGTGTAGGCGTTGCCACCGGCCACCGTCACGGCGGAGCAACCCTCGCCCAACCTCGCTTCCCACATCCGCTTCGGGCCGCCTTCGGGCCACTCGGTCAACCAGCCTCTCTCCACAGAGATGCCGTTCCGATTTGGGCCGCGCCATTGGGGCCAATCCTCGGCATAAGGCGTGCCGATCACGACGTTCAGGGTCGCGACGACCACAAAAGCCCGTATCCGGTCACTGATTTGCATGATCGGACGATACCATGTCACATAAATGTTTCAAACGACAACTGAAAATGGACACGGGGCGTTGACGCGGTGAAAGAGGTGTGTTTGCTTTAGCGTAGTTGGAGTTTTTCGCCATGAATGGGCTCCACCGGAGACTGTCGTTATGCCACTGATCACTCTGTTGGATTATTTGCAGATCGTGGGGAACAAGGGTGGGACGGGATGCCTCAAGGTGAGCGGCGGGGATGGGCGCATCGGGGAGATATTCCTCGAGGATGGGGAGATCGTGTTTGCGTCGGTGCCCGACATGACGTCGGGGCTGCACACGGTGGCGGTGATGTCGGTGTGGGAGCCGGTGACCGTGGAGTGGCAGGAGGACGCGCGCCCGCCGGTGAGGCCGTTCCGTGCGGCGGTGCCGGAGGTGCTGATGCGGATGGCGGTGCTGGTGGACGAGGGCGCCGGTGGGATGAAGCAGCTGAAGCAGGAACTGTGTTCCGTGGGTCACGCCGGGGCGGCGAGAGGCTCGAGGCGGTGCCACTGGTGCCTCGAACTCGTCAACACGGCGCGGCAGGGGCTGAGGTTTGCGCTCGACAAGCCGGAGGTCCGGGTGGGCCGCGGGCGGGGCAACGACATCACGATTTTGCACCCGAGCATCTCGCGCAGCCATTGCATGTTTGTGGTGACCGGCGATCGGCTGAGGGTGCTGGACCTGGGTTCGAGCAACGGGACGATCGTGGATGGCAAGCCGGTGACCGAGGAGGTGCTGACCTCGGGTGCCGAGGTGCGACTGGGCAAGTGCCGGTTCAGGTTGGCCTACGAGGAGTGCGACATCGATCGGCCGACGACGCCGGTGCTGGTGCTGGGATCGGAAGGCAAGGCGACCGCCAAGACCCCGGTCCCCGAAGGGCTGGGAGAGGCGGGTTAGCCTGCATATTTCACGCGCATGCGCGAAATATGCAGGCTCGGGCCGGCGCGGTCTTTACCGGAGGCTGGCGATTCTGTCCTCGATGTGGCGGGCGGTTTCGACGGCGCGTCGTTCGCGGTCCCGGTGCTCCTCGAGGACGTCGGCGGGGACCTTTTCGACGAAGGAGGGGTTGGCGAGTTTGGCGCGGATCTTGTCGAGATCGGCCCTGGCCTTGAGCAACTCTTTGGACAGGCGCTGGGTCTCTGCCTCGATGTCGATGACGCCCTCGAGGGGGAGGAAGAACTCGCCGATTTCCGTGAGGCAGGAGGGGGTGCCTTTGGGCGCCCGTGCCCGGGGGGCGAGGGTCTCGATGTCCGAGGCGTTGAGGAGGGCGCGGAGCACGTGTGTCTCCGGTGCGACCCACGCGGCCTTGGGGCGGAGCACCCAGCGGAGTCTCTTGGCGGAAGGGATGTTGAATTCGGCGCGGAGGTTGCGCGCGCGGGCGGCGGAATCGTAGGCGGCGGCGGCGCGCGCGGCGGCATCGCCGTCGTTCCATCGGCCGTCGGGGCTGGGCCAGTCGGCGAGCTGGATGGTGTCGCCGCCGAACCCGAGGGAGTGCCAGAGTTCCTCGGTGATGAAGGGGGCCACGGGATGCAGGAGGCGCAGGACGCGCGAGAGAACGTGGTCGATGGAGGCCAGCGTTCCCGCGCGGCGGGCGGCATCCTCGCCGGAGAAGTCGGCCTTGGCGGCCTCGATGAACCGGTCGCAGAATTCTCCCCAGACGAAATCGTAGAGGGCCTGGGCGATGTCGTTGAAGCGGTACTGCGCGAACGCCCCGTCGATCGAGGCGATGGTCGCGTCGAGCTTGGCGAGGATGTCGCGGGCGAAGGGCGAGAGCGCGTGGGCGCCGGGGTCGGCGGAGGGGTCGATGGGGCCCTGCATCAGGCGGAACCGGCACGCGTTCCACAGCTTGTTGCAGAAGTTTCTGCCCTCGACGATCTGCTGCTCGTCAAAGCGGATGTCCTGGCCCTGCGGGGCGATGCGCATCAGGCCGAAGCGCAGGCCATCGGCCCCGTATTTCGCGATGAGCTCCAGGGGGTCGGGGGAGTTGCCGAGGGACTTCGACATCTTGCGGCCGAGCTTATCGCGGATGATGCCGGTGAAGTAGACGTGGCGGAACGGTATCTCGCCGCGGTACTCCAGGCCCGCCATGATCATGCGCGCGACCCAGAAGAAGATGATGTCGGGGCCGGTGACCAGGGCGCTGGTGGGATAGAAGCGGGCGAGGGTGGCATCGTCCATCGTGGCGAAGGGCCAGAGCCACGAGGAGAACCACGTATCGAGGACATCGGGGTCCTGCGTCCAGCCGGGCCCCGGTGACTCGGCCTGGACCTTCATGCCCTTGGCGGGGTCGTCCGGGTCGATGTACCACACGGGGATGCGGTGGCCCCACCAGAGCTGGCGGGAGATGCACCAGTCCCGGATGTTCTCGAGCCAGTGGTCGTAGACCTTCTCCCACCGGTCGGGGAAGAAGCGGATGAGGTGCTCGCGCACGGCGGCGCGCGCCTCTGCGGTCTTCGGGTACCTGAGGAACCACTGTTCGCTGAGGCGCGGCTCGACGGGGACATCGGCCCGCTCGCTGAAACCGACGTTGTTCTCGTACGGCTCCTCTTTGACCAGGAGGCCCAGTTCCTTGAGCTTGTCGACGGCCTCGACGCGGGCCTCGAACCGGTCCAGGCCCTGGAAGTCCTCGCCGGCGAGCTCGTTCATGGTCCCGTTCGGGTTCATGATGTCGATGGCGGGCAGGTTGTGGCGCAGGCCGATCTCGTGGTCGGCCTGGTCGTGGGCGGGGGTGACCTTGAGGACGCCCGTGCCGAACTCGAAATCGACGGCCTCGTCGCCAATGATGGGCAGGGCGGCCTGGTTTTCGGTGGGGAGCGGGCGGCGCGCGTGCTTGCCGATGAATTTGCGGTAGCGGGGGTCCCTGGGGTTCACGGCGACGGCGGTATCGCCCATGATCGTCTCGGGGCGCGTCGTGGCGATCTCCAGGAACGTGCCGGGCGCCTCGATCACCTCGACCTTGAAGTGATACAGGTAACCCTTCTGGGGCTTGGGGATGACCTCCTCGTCGCTGAGCGCCGTGAGGGAGACGGGGCACCAGTTGACCATGCGCTTGCCCCGGTAGATGAGGCCCTTGGCGTGCAGGTCGACGAAGGTCTGCAGGACGGCCCGGGAATAGCCCTCGTCCATGGTGAAGCGCTCGCGCGTCCAGTCGCAGGAGCAGCCCAATTTCTTCAGCTGCTGGATGATGATGCCGCCGTGTTTCTCCTTCCAGGCCCAGACGCGTTTGAGGAAGTCCTCGCGGCCGAGGTCGTGGCGGGTCTTCTTCTCCTCTTTGCGGAGCTGGCGCTCGACGACGGTCTGGGTGGCGATGCCGGCGTGGTCGGTGCCCGGGAGCCAGAGCACCTCGGCGCCCCCCATGCGCGCCCTGCGGGCGAGGATGTCCTGGATGGTGTTGTTGAGCACGTGGCCCATCGTCAGGACACCGGTGACGTTGGGGGGCGGAATGACGATGGAGTAGGGGGGCTTCCCGGAGGATGGGTCGGCGGTGAAACGGCCCTCCTCCAGCCACCGGGGATACCATTTGTCCTCGACGGCGCCGGGCTCGTAGGCTTTGGGCAACTCGGCCATGGGCGAAGTTCATTCGCAGATTCGCGGGGGGGCGTAAAGCGCGATCTCCTCTGGAGTTTTTGGGGCGGTCCGGTAGGTTGTGCCGCATGGATCTGTTGGAGGCGTCGGGCGTGGTGGTCGATGGGGGCGGGCCCGGGCACTATCAGGTGTTGGCCCGCAAGTATCGCCCGCGCACGTTCGCGGAGCTGGTGGGGCAGGACCACGTGGTGCGGACGCTGAGGAACGCCATCGCGCAGGGGCGGATCGCGCACGCCTACCTGTTCGTGGGGCCGAGGGGCATCGGGAAGACCTCCACGGCCCGGATCATGGCGATGGCGCTCAATGGGCCGGGTGGGCCGAAGGCCGACTACGATCCCGACGATCCGGTGTGCGTGGAGATCGCGGAGGGCCGTTGCCTCGACGTGCGGGAGATCGACGGCGCGAGCAACAACGGCGTCGAGCAGGTGCGCGAGCTGCGCGAGGACGTCCGCTACATGCCGCAGCGATGCAGGTTCAAGATCTACATCATCGACGAGGTCCACATGCTGACCCCGGCGGCCTTCAACGCGCTGCTCAAGACGCTGGAGGAGCCGCCGGACCACGTGAAGTTCATCTTCGCGACGACCGAGGTACAGAAGGTGCTTCCGACGATCCTGTCGAGGTGCCAGAGGTTCGACCTGCGGCGGATTCCCAACGGGCTGATCGTGCGCCAGCTCGAGCTGATCGCCGGCAAGGAGGGCGTGGACGCGGAGCGCGGGGCGCTGGAGGCCCTGGCGCGCTTTGCCGACGGGGGGATGCGGGACGCGCAGTCGTCGTTCGATCAGCTGATCGCCTTCTGCGGCAAGAGGATCACGGAGGAGGACGTGCTGCTGGTGTTCGGGTTGCCGCCGCAGCGCGTGATCGCCTCGATCGCCGGGTGCATGCTGCGGGGCGACGCGGCCGAGGCGTGGGGGCAGGTGTCGGATCTCGAGGCGCAGGGCAAGGACCTGGCTCGCGTGCTGGCCGATTGCCTGTCGCACCTGCGCTCCCTGCTGATTTATCAGAAGGCGCCGGCGGTCCTCGACCGCGAGCTCGCCCCGGAGCAGCGCGAGGCGTTCGAGGCGCAGAAGGCGCTGCTGGCGCCGCCGAAGTTGCTGCGCATGGTGGAGATGCTCTCGGAGGCGGAGCCGCGCGTGCGCGCGGCACTCTCCCCCAAGATCCAGCTCGAGGTGGCCCTTGCGTCTGCGTGCGAGGTGCCGCTGGAAGTGGAACTCGGCGACGTGATCGCGCTGCTGGATCCGGAGGGGCGGTCGGTAACGCCTCGTGGGGGTGGCGGGGCGCCCGCCGAACCGGCGCCGCGGGTGGACGCGCCCGAGGCGCCCGGGCCGGGCGGGGCAGCGGCGGCGTCCGGTCTGGAGGCCGCGTGGGCGGAGGCCGTCAAGGAGGCCAAGGTCTGGGGCCGCAGCCTGAGGCCGGAGTTTGGCGCGGGGAGCGTTCGGATACACGCCGAGGGCGGGTCGCTCGCGATACTGCGCGCCGGCAAGCAGGACAAGGCCGTGGAGCAGAGATTGCGCGACCTGGCGGGCGCCGGCATTCGGATCGAATGGATCGAGTCGCGCGCAACGGCCCCGGCGCCCGAGGCACCCGTGGAGGCAGCGCCCGGGCGGCCGACGCCGGGTCCGGCGGGCCCGCAGCCGCTGCAGATCAGCGAGGAGGAATTCAAGGATGATCCGGAGATCCAGGCCGCGCGCGAGCGATTCGGCGCGAAATTGAAGGAGATCCGCAACAGGAGGAAGGACGCATGAACTTCGCGAAAATGCTCAAGCAGGCGCAGCAGATGCAGGCCGACATGCAGCGTGCGCAGGAGGAGATAGCCGGCAAGGAATTCGAGGGTTCCAGCGGGGGCGGGGCCGTCGTGGTCCGCGCCAGCGGCGAGGGCCAGCTGCTCTCGGTGAAGATCTCGCCGGAGGCGATCAAGGATGGCGATGCGTCGATGCTGGAGGATCTCGTCATGACCGCCGCCAACGCGGCCCTCGGGGCGGGCAGGGAATTCTCGCAGCAGCGGCTGGGTTCCATCACGTCGAAACTCGGCGGGATCCCCGGGCTGGGGCTGTAGCGTTCGAGCGATGTCTGACCTTCCGCCGAGCGTGCGCCGGTTGGCCGACGGGCTGCGCCGCCTGCCGGGCATCGGGGCGCGGAACGCGCAGCGCATGGCGATCGCCGTGCTGCGGGCGCGGGAGGGTTGGCCGGAGGAATTGGCGGACGCGATCCGCGCGGCGCGCGGCAACGTGCGGCCGTGCGGGCGGTGCGGGTTCTTTGCGGAGGGGGACGCGCTGTGCGAGATCTGCCGCGACCCCAAGCGCGATGGGGCGGTGCTGTGCGTGGTCGAGACGGCCAACGACGTGCTGCCGATCGAGCGGGCCGGTGTGTTCCGTGGGAGGTATCACTGCCTGGGCGGAAAACTGTCGCCCATCCACAATGTCGGTCCGGATGATCTCGCGATCGGCGCGCTCCTGGGGCGGGTGCGGGACGAGGGGCCGGCGGAAGTGGTGATGGCGCTGGGCACCGATGTCGAGGGGGAGACGACGAGTCTCTACATCGCCCAGCAGCTCCGGAGTCTATCGGTGCGCGTCACGCGGCCGGCGATGGGTCTGCCGATGGGGGGGTCGCTGGACGTGGCCGACGCACTGACCCTGGGGCGGGCGCTCCAGCACCGGCAGGACGTGGGCGCCTAGGAGGCTGTCGGACTTTGTCCGGCAGCCTCCT
>JADLBR010000036.1 GCA_020847615.1 Verrucomicrobiia bacterium | reverse complement strand
TCCATCCAGGCCGCGCTCGATGCCAACCCGGGGCGGATGATCTTTGTGCCGGCCGGGGACTACCCGATCGCCGAGAAGATCCGCGTGCGCGGCGAGCGGTCTGGACTATTCGGCCCGGGGCGCATCATCCAGCAGAACGCGGACCAGCCGATCATCGAGATCGAGAATGCCGATGCCGCCGAGATCCGCGACCTCACGCTGACGCGGGCCGAGGGGAAGATGGAGACGGGCAACGAGGGCATCCTCGCCATCCAGTGCCGTGATATCGTGGTCGATGGCGTGCGCGTGATCGACAACCGGACGCGCTCGGCCGCGATCGCATTGCGCGAGTGCCGGGGGGCGCGCGTCAGCCGGTGCGTCGTGAGGAACTACATGCGCGTGAGCGTGGACGACCGGACCTCCAGTAAGGAATGGGGCTATGCGTTCAATTGCACCGATGGCACCGGGATCGGCCTGGATCGCTGCACCGGATCGCTCGTCGAGGGCAACCGCATCATCGAGGAGAACTTCATCCCCACGCCGGAGATCAAGGCCAGGTACCGGCTCGGCGATTGGGTGAAGAAGAACCCGGAAAAGGGGACATTCCTCAGCCAGCGTGCCTGGGACGCCGCATATTCGGACAACTGGCAGCAGGGCTCGGCCATCATCGTCAACGCGCCGGACGCCAGCGATCTCACCCGCATCCTCGGGAACCACGTTGAGAACGCCGCCCAGGGCATGGACATCCACGCCGACCACGTCATCGTGGCGAACAACGTCATCGCGAATTCATTCATGGGCATGAAGGCGATGCACGGCTCGCGCAACGTGCTCATCATCGGCAACCAGTTTTCGAAGAACTGCCTGTGGGCCATCGGCCTGATGCCGGGTGCAGCGGCGCACCCCGGGGAAAAGGGCAAGCCGGAGACCGCGAACGCCGACGGCGGCTCGATCATCGCGAATAATATCATCTCCGACTTTGGCCATGGCGACGCGCACTGGATCTGGGGGATCGAGCGCTCGCCCTTCAAGTTCGACGAGGGCCAGCAATCCGACGATCCGCCGCTGGCCGATGTGATCGTGCAGGGCAACCTGGTCCACTGCGTTGGCGAACCGCGGTACAAGTACGCGGTCATGCTCTCGGCCGGGCCGAACGCGCCGCGCGGCATGCACTTCTCCGACAACCTGTTCGCCCCTGGCTCGGCGGGGGTTTCCAACCGGGAATTGCCGCAGCGCATCCCGTAGCCGAACGCGTGAGCGTTTGGCCGCCAATCGCCCGAGGCGATCGGTCGCATCTTCGGCGCCGGTGGGCCCCCGTGTTGGGTTGCGCCGGCCGATGCATCTTGATATGAACGGCATCCTATGAAACGAGGCCTATTGTTCGCGGCCCTGCTGATCCCCGTGCTGGCAGCCGATGCCGCCGAGCTGAAACCCGCGGCCATATTCTCGGACCACATGGTGCTCCAGCGGGACAAGGTCGTCCCTTTGTGGGGGTGGGCCGACCCTGGCGAGGAGGTCACCATCGAGTTCGCCGGCCAGAAGAAGGTCGCCAAGGCCGACGCCCTTGGCCGATGGTCGGCGAGGCTCGATCCGATGCCCGCCAGCGCCGAAGGGCGGAAACTGATGATCCGAGGTTCGATCGGCGATCGCCAAACGGCCATCGAAGATGTCCTCGTGGGCGAGGTGTGGTTGGGCTCGGGGCAGTCGAACATGGCGATGAGCGTGGGCCGGGCCCGGGATTTCGAATTGGAGAAGGCCGCGGCGGATCTGCCGCTGATCCGGATGTTCAAGGAAGAGTCCGCGGCCGCGAGGGCGCCGCAAGCCGACGGCAAGGGGCAGTGGGCGGTGTGCTCGCCAGACACGGTGGGCGGTTTCTCGGCAACGCTCTATTTCATGGGGCGGGAACTGCATCGCGCGTTGAAGGTGCCCGTGGGCCTGATCAACTCTTCGGTGGGGGGGACGCCGATCGAGCAGTGGGTGGCGGAAGAGGCGCAGGACGGGGTTGCGGAACTCAAGGCCGCGGCGGCGGCGCAGGCCAAGGCCGAGTCGGAGTTCGACGTCGCGAAGGCCAAGCAGGGTTACGAGAAGGCGGTGGTGCGCTGGAAAGAGCAGGCGGCGGCGGCGAAGGCGGCGGGCAAAGCGATCCCGCGGCGTCCCAGGGATCCGGTGGCCCAGCGCGAGCGCAAGGGGGGGCGCGGCGGGCTGTTCAACGGGAAGATCGCGCCACTGATCCCCTGCGCGATCCGCGGAGCGGTCTGGTATCAGGGCGAGGCGAATTCCCACCCGGGCAAGGGGCTATTGTATCGATATCAATTGCCGCTCCTGGTCACCGACTGGCGCGCCCGCTGGGGCGAGGAGTTTCCCTTCGCCTGGGTGCAGTTGCCCAATTTCGGGCGCGAGGGCGAGGACTGGATGCTGGTGCGCGAGGCGATGCTCAAGACCCTGCGCCTGCCGAAGACCGGCATGGCCATCACCATTGACATCGGCGAGACCAAGGATATCCACCCAAAGAACAAACAGGATGTCGGGAAACGGCTCGCGCTGTGGGCGCTGGGGACGGTCTACGGGCAGAAGGTCCCTGCCACCAGCGGGCCGCTGCCCGCGGGCCACGATCTGCGCGGTTCGGAGATCGCCGTCTCCTTCGCGCACTGCGATGGCGGCCTTCAGGCAAAGGGCGGGGAATTGAAAGGCTTCGCCATAGTCGGCGAGGACCGTCGATGGAAGCCCGCGCGGGCCAAGATCGAGGGCGACAAAGTGATCGTGTCCTGCGCCGAGGTGCCCAGGCCCGTCGCCGTCCGCTACGCGTGGGCCACCGACCCGGAATGCAATCTGTATAACGGCGCAGGCCTCCCCGCGTCGCCATTCCGGACCGACGATTGGCCCGCGGCCGAGGCGCCGGAGGCGAGGTAGCGCCCGGGACCGGCCCGCCGCGCGACAGAGTAGGTATCAGGCATGAGGCCGCTTTCATCCATGGCGCTGCTCATCGGTTGCGCGCTTGCGGCGGTCGCGGCGCGCGCGGAGACGCCGCCTCCGGCGGCAGATGCCTCGGGGGGCCTGCAGCGCCCGCCCGACTCGATCCCGTCCGATGCGCCAGAGATATCGCCGCTCTCACCGGACGAGATTGGGGCGTGGCGCGAGCGCTGGCTGGCGTTTCTTTTTGGCGGCGAGTTGCCCCTGGAACGGCCGCCCCTGATTGTCCGAGAGGTGGGCCGCGACGAGCGCGGCGGCATCGAGCGAACCCACATTCGCTACGAGGTTGAACCGGGTGTGGAGACGGAGGCCTACATCCTGCGCCGCAGCGATGGCGCCGAAAGGCGCCCGGGCGTGGTCGTGTTTCACTCCACCTCCGCCGAGACCATCGGGCAGTCCGGTTCCCTCGATCCCGCCGAGGACCGTCACATCGGCGCGCACCTGGCCCTGCGCGGCTACGTCGTCATCGCGCCGAAATGCTACCTCTGGGGCGCCGCCGGTCAGGCCCCGCCCCCGAACCCGGGGCGCGCGTTCTGGGAGGGCGAGGTCGAGAAGATGCAAGGGCGCCACCCGCGGTGGAAGGGGATGGCCCGGATGGTCTGGGATGGCATCCGGGCTGTCGATGCCCTCGTCGCGCGGAATGACGTCGATGCGGCGCGCATCGGCTGCATCGGGCACTCGCTCGGCGCGAAGGAGTCGCTCTATCTGGCCGCCTTCGACCGGCGCGTGAAGGCGGCCGTGTCGAGCGATGGTGGCATCGGGCTCCGCCTTTCGAACTGGGAGGCGCCATGGTATCTCGGCGCCGAGATCCGCTCGCCGGAATTCTCTCTCGAGAACCACCAGATCCTCGCGATGATCGCGCCGCGCGCATTCCTCCTGGTGGCCGGCAGGGATGACAACGAGCGCTCGTGGCCCTTCATCGCGGGCGCGCTGCCGTTATGGAGATCGCTGGGCGCGGCCGATGCCGTTGGCTGGTTTCGGCATGGCGCCGGGCACAATTGGCCGCCGGAGGCGCAGGAGGCAGGGTATGCGTTTCTCGATCGTTTCCTGATGCGCCGACAATGAGGCTCCGACGTCCGGGGCATGCCGAGCCACCAGAACGGTCCCCATGCGCTTCATCATGAAGGGGCGCATGGCCGATCACGGCAGAGGCGTCGATCCGGACACTAATGCCGGGCGCGCTTCGGGAATGCCTGCTCGTCCAGGACGCGCCCGTCGTTGAGGGCCTTGAGCGCGACGCTCATGCGTTCCGACCCGCGATCAAACGTCAGCAGCAGGTAGCTGGCCCCCTTGTCGAGAAAGGCGGCATCGGGATCGATGCCGAAGGTGCCGTTGCCGCGCACCGAACTGTTGTAATAGGAGAAGCCGTCCACCACGGTGCGCTCCGCGTGGTAGCATTCGCCGGAGATGGCGATGGAGCCTTTCTCGATCAACCGCTTCCAGGCGCCCTCCGCGTGGCGGCGCACCTTGAGACTGGTCTCGCCGTAGAGGGTGATCACGAAACCGGCCGCCGTGGCGCCCATCGTTTCTTGGTACCACTTCAGTTGCTCGGAATCCTTGTCGAAGGGATGGCAGGACTGGTTCGGTGTGCCGAAATCGCCCGTGTGGCTCATGTCCACGGAGATGATGCGCAGATCGAAGTCCGGGATGTCGAAGGCCCAGAGCCACTCCTTTCCCGGGAGCGCGAAGAACTTCCGATAGCCCGTGGCGGAGATGTCGTAGGCGGGGACGCCGGGTCCCGGGCTCTTGGGCCGGATCTTGCGGTCGAGGTTACCCAGGGAGGGCATGAACGGCGTCGAGCGGAACAGCTCGGCCTGCGTGCCGATCAGTTTGCTATGAGAGCCCGTGCTCTCCGGGTCCCCTTCCGCGCCAAACTCGTATTGCATGGCCGTGTCCCCCGCTGAGATCAACAGGTGGGCGTCCTCTTTCCGGATCGCGGTGAAATCCAGCGTGGCGTCGGCCCGGATGTTGGCGACCACCACGATGCGCAGCTGTCTCGTGGGATAGGCCTTGAACGTGGCGATGTCCGACACCTGCGCGCCGGTCCTCACCCGGTAGTGATACAGGGCGTCCTTCGTTTCTAGGGGAATCTCCACGTGATGGAGTTGGCGACTGCCGGGGACCTTGACAGTCTGGCCAAGGCTGGCAGACGTGCCGAATTCGACGACGGAATCCCCCGGGTCCGTCGTTTCCCAGCTGACGACGATCTTCGATGGGTCCGGGGACTGGTGGGTCAACCAGACGCGCTCCACGCGGGCGGCTGCCTTCCCTTCGGCGTCCGCGGAAATGGCAGAATCGGCTCTGCCCGCAAAGGCGACGAGCGCGGCCAGTGAGACGAGGGGGATGCGATCGATGGATCTCATACTCATCTTTACGTGCGGGGATCGCCCCGGTCAAGAATCGACATCCGACGGTCAACTATTGATATTTCCCGAACGGGGGTGGGATGGACACCATGGGACATCGGATCGTGCCCGGCCGAGGCCTTTTCGAGGAGCGATGTGGTGAACGACTATTTTTTTATCGGGGCGGGGAGGTGGTGCGCGATGGGCGAAATCCCGCGGCCTCTATCGGTCGCGATTTTGCTGTTTGCGTTGGCCGCGACGCGCGATGCGCGGGGCGCGGCGGCCCTGCCGATATCGGCGATGCCGCACGTCGGCGACTACACGCACATGTGGTGGGCGGAGGGATTTCCGGGGCACACGCCGGAGGCGCCGTGGCGCCGGGTCATCCAGACGGGGCGCTACGCGGTGGCGCTGGACACGGAGACGATGCGTGTCCCGCACCTGGGCCCGGTTCCGCCGGGCACGGGCTATTCGGAGTGCGCGGGCGCAGACAACCGCGCGTGGGGCGGTCTCCCGGCCGCCGATCTCGCGCTCGCCATCGCGGTTGAGGGAAAGACCTACCGGTGCGCGCGCGGCGGCACGTGGTCCGCTTTCGGTGGACCGCGACTGGTCGAGTCGGGCCGATTCCTGCAGCGCGCGGACGTCACCGGGCTGGTGTTTGCCGCCGAGGACGGATCCCCTCTGAACGTCGAGGCGCGATTCGAGACGGTGGCATGGCCCGATCGCCTGGCGCTGATCCTCGCGGCGCGCCCGGGGCTGATGCCGATCCCCGCGGGCGAGGCGTGTTTCGGGCGCGTCGGGGGTGGGTTCGGGCTGGATGGGACGAACCACCTCGAGATCCCGCATGCCCCGGAACTGGATCCGGCGCGATTCACGCTGGAATTGTGGGCCTTTGTCCCCACCGATTGCCAGGCTTCGGAGAAGACCTTCCCGTGGTTGGTCTGCAAGAATCGTCACGAGCAGGCCGAGGGCAATTACGGCATCGTGATCTTGGGCGGCGCGCCACAGGCGAGGATGAACATCGGCGGCGGCCGTGAGAATGCGTTCACCGTGGACGGCCGGCCCGGGCAACTGAAGATCGAGGCATGGAACCATCTGGCGATGAGCTACGATGGAGAGACGCTGCGGTTATACGTCAACGGGGCGCCGTCCGGTGAGCGCAGGATCGGGCGCAGTCGCGTGCCCGGCCGCGACGGGCTGGCCTTTGGACGAAGGCAGGACAACTGCGGCGACGGCTACCACTTTCGCGGGGCGATCGACGAGGTCCGATTCTATGACCGCGCGCTCGGCGCCGACGAGGTGCGCGCGCGTTACCAGAGGCCCGAGGCGGCGTCCCCGTCGATGAGGCCGATCCGCGAGTGGTCCTTCCGCTCGGATGGCCGGGCGGCTCCGTCGAAACCGCGCGAGGCGTGGCGCGATGCCTCCATGGAGATATGCCTGAACGCCGGCAAGGGGGACGCGCGCGGGCGCTGGGATCTGCCACCAGGGCAGCCGTGGGAATCGGGAGATTGGAGGGAGGTGTTCGTGGCGCTGGATTGGGACGATCCGGGCGCGACGACCAGCGGTTGGGCGAGGAAGTTGATCCATGGGTTGCGCGGGATGTTTCCGGCCGGTTCGGGGGACGCGACGCCGCGGCCCTTGCGCGTCGAGGCCAGCGAGATCCCCGGCGGTGCGCCGCGGCCGGTGGATTTCGACGTGGCGCGCGGCTGGCATCGGGTGAACCTCGATGGCATCGAGCCCACCGTGCCGCCTGGCGATGGGCGCGACAGGCGGAATGACGCCATCGAGAGAGTGGGGCTGGTGCTATCGAACCCCGCCGACCACGGGCAGGTCGCCAGGCTGATGTTCGAGAAGACCTCGGGTGGCATCCGCCAGCGCATCGGTGCGGCGATCACCGGCGTGTCCGCCGTCCTGCGCGATCGCGATGGTTGCCCCACGGGCATCCCGGTGCAACTGAGTAAGAATTGGCACGGGCGACCCGAGGGCGGAGTGTATTCGGGCCAATGGTTCCACGGGATCTCGCAGGTGCGCGTGCCGCCGCGGGCCAAGTTGGAACTGGAGCTGACGATCGCGTACGGGCACTGGGGTGGCGCGGCCGCCGCATCGCACGCTCAGCTCTGTCTCATCGGCTGGGGCAGCAACCAGCTCTGGGACCAGAGCGCGCTGGGATCCTGGGGCGAGAGCATCTGCTACGAGCCCGATCAGGCGCAGGGCCAGTGCGCCATCCTCGACGTGCGGCCCGTGATGGTCCGCTCGAGGGCCAACGACGCCCCCTGGTCCTGGACGCACAACGTGGGCGGCGGTGACTTCTTCAGGTTTTTCGATCCCTCCGGCAAGCGCGTATTCCCCGCCCGCATGCGCACCGCGTACGAGCGCCATGGGCCGTGCTTGACCGAGGTCACCTACGCGGGGCAGACCGGCGATGCCATCGGGCACGCCGCCACCGTCAGCCTCGCCCGGACCGACGACGTCGTGCGCGGCACGTACCGCTTGCGCCTGGATGTGAGAGAGGCAATCGAGTTTTCGCGTTTCGTACTATTCCAGATCGGCGCCGACACCTACAGCTATACGGGGGAGCGCAAGATGGCGCTGGGCAATGTCGGGGGCCTGATCCGCGAGTGGCAGACCCGATGGGGCGAGGACGAGTACCGCACGGAACCCATGGAGTGCGCCGGGCGGATGCCCTGGGTGTCGCTGCACGAGGCGGTGCGGCGCGGCGACGAGGGCTCGAGCGGAGCCTGGGCCAACCGCGGCTTCGTCATCCGATCCTGGGATGCCCGCCTCGGTGGCAAAGGTGCGGCGCCGTATGTCGCCGAGCGCGGCGTCAGGGCCCGCGGCCACGATACCTCGACCATCGACATCCTTCCACCGCCGGGCCTCACCCGACTGGAGCCCGGGGACTTTGTCGAGGCGACGATCGAGCACATCATCGTGCCCCAGTTCGCCGCGGACTATTACGGCCCCAGCGAGGCGCTGCGCGCCGCGCTGAAGGAGGGGGAGAACACGTGGCGCATGATCCATCGCGAGGCCGCGGGCAACGACCGGCGCGTCAGGGTCAAGGTCGGCGCGCTCGAGGCGCTATATCCCGCGGTGCGTTTGCGCGCGGAGCGCGACCGGGCGGAATTGACGCTCGACGGCGGCCTTGGTTATGTGCCGATCACGTTCACAGGTCTCGGGGCGCCGCGCGGATACACGCTCCTCCAAAACGGGCAACCCGTGGATCAGTCCGTCCACGGCAACGACTTCTGGCAGGCCGACTACGATCCCGCCTCGCGGACCTGGCAGATGACGGTCAACGTGCTGGTCGGCGAAGGCGGGGCGGGCGCGCTCCGGCTTGAGCGGACCCCGTGAGGGTCCCGCGATTGGACATCGGCCCGCCGATCCAGTAGGATATGCTCATGGTCGGACTCGAGTGTTTGGCCGCCATCGAAAGCTTTCCCCAGTGGGTCCTCTATCTTTGCGGGTCGCTCGCCGTCTTGGTCCTGGGCAGTTTCATCATCCTTGCGGTGAAGACTTGGGAGCAGATCCGGCCTAGCCAGGAGGAGATCCGGGAGCGAGAGTCGAGGCGCGCGCTGAAGTTGAAGGGATCTCTGGTGGTACACCCCCCGCATCGGCCGGTGGTGGAGAATTCGTTGGTCCCTGCATTCAGGCAGGCGGGGCTGGGTCTCTGCATGCCACTCATGGAGACGCACCCGTTCATTTATCCGAGCGGGGAAGAGAGCGAGAAGATCGATCTCACGAAACTCATCATGCGTCTGCTTCATGATGGGCGGCTCGTCGTTCACGAGACCCACGATGGAAGACTGATAATCAGCCACCGCGATCTGGAGAACATGGTTCTGGGCGTGGTGCTCGATCCCATTGCCGGATCCGAGGGGGCCTGGCGAGCGTGCGTCGAACAGTTTGGCCCGGGTTCCTTGGACGAGTACGCCGAGATGACCGCCGTGGGTGACAAGTACGCCAACGAATGGGTTTTCTCCTTTGCTCCGATATTCGCGGTGATGGTGGCGGCGGGCCACCATGGGGTATGGGCTGGACCCGTGCCATGGGGCGCGATCGCGCTGACCCTCTGCGCCATCGGGGGGCTCGGCGCGCTGATCTCTGCGCGCGCCAGAGGCCTGTCGAGCATCGCCAAGTCCGACGGCGTCCTGGGTGCCCGGTTTGAGGCCGGCGTCGCCGCACCGTCGCGTGAGTCGCGGGCGCTGCAACCCCGCGTGGACGCATGAGCCTCCGGGTTGGAATACCGGTTGTTGTTGCGCTGACCGCTGGCCCGTGCGTGTCCGGCGGCGTCGATCTGGGGGGCGTGACGGTATCGCTCGAGGCCTATCATGGCCCCGCGAGCGTCACGGCAGAGATCGAGGCGCCATTCCGGCTGCGCCTGGCGGTGCATCCCGCGGAGGAGAAGGGGGCGTTGGCGATCCGCGTGGCCTTGCCGAAGACCGGTCCCCGGGCGTGGCCCGCAGAGGATGTCGAGGTGCGTGACTCGCGGGGCGAGGCGATGATGGTGCGGCGCGCCGGCATCGAATGGTCCACGCTTGTGATCCCCGTGCCCGCCACCGCGGCGGCGTACGTGGTCCAGGCCGTGGGCCCGGCGCCGAAGCGAGCCCCGGGGCCGCCCGACAGCGCGCGGGTCATCATGGATGACGCCACCGGCCTGCGCCTTGGCATCGCGAGATGGTACGATGGCCGGAAGGCCGCGCTGAGCATCCGTTTCGATGACTCGCATCCCACGCATCTGACCGCGGCCGCGCCCATCTTGCGCGAGTATGGTTTCCGCGGCACGTTCATGGTCAATCCCGGGGCCGCAGAGCCGGGGAGCAGGAGGCGCTCCAATTTTGCCGAGCGCGCGTCGGAGTGGGCGGCCTTGGCCCAACAGGGTGATCACGAGCTGGCCAACCACACGGCCCACCATCGAGGCGCCAAGGGCGACGAAGAGATGGAGGCGGAGATCGGCGATGCGGCGCGCGCCATCTGGGCGATGACGCCCGGGAAGAGTAAACTCATGGCGCTCAATCTGGGCGGCGGCACCTTCTGGGAGACAACCCGCACCCTGCGCTACTATCTTGACAAGTACCACCAGTTCGATGCCTCCGGTAATTCCACGGGCATGGATGACAGCTATGGGGATCGCGTCGGCAATTTCCGCCGGATGCTGGAGCAGCATGTGGAGCGCGGCCTTTGGTTGCGCGTCCACTACCACTACATTGGCGAAGGGCTCAGCAGCAGCGAGGCAAACTTCCGCGCCGCCCTGGACGTTGCCAAGGCACACCGGTCGGCCCTGTGGGTCGCCGGCATGGCAGATATCCACAAATACCAGACCGGGCGCGATTCTGCGCGATTGACTCTCCTCGGATCTAGCGCCACTCGCCTCGAATTTCGCATCGCCCCCCAAACCGACCACGAACTCTACGATCATCCGCTGACCCTGGAGATGACGCGCGCGGGAGCGCTGGATGCGACCCGGGTGGCGGTTAAAGACGCGGGCGGACAGGCTGTCCCGGTTCGCGCCGGCGATGGCGCGGGCGACGCCGTCCTGCGGTTCGACGTGGCCCCGCGCGAGTCGGCTTACTCCATCGAGATCAAACCCTGACTCGAAAATTGCCCATCGCCTCCCGTAGCCGAGCGCGTGAGCGTTTGGCCAAAGCCTCTCGGCTTCGGATACATTCACGGCCCCGGCGGCGCCCCCGACGCGGAGGGGATTTCGCGCATGCGCGCGAAATTTGCAGGCTAGACCCTGGATCCGAAGGCATCCATGTTCTTGCAATGGGCCGGGAGCCGGACTTTGGGCCCGCGGGGTGCAGCGCGCGGGCGGATGTGGCCATCACACGCCGCCACTCCGCGGGTGTCGCGGCGGCGACGGTGGCGCTGTGGCTGGTGCCCAACATGGCGCCCTGCGCGGCCGCATCGCAGCCGATGACGGACGTCTGCGCCGGAATGTACCGCGCCGCCGTGGAAAGGGCCATGGCGGAGACCGCCGCGCCGAAGAAGGCCCGCGCGAGCGACGAGATCAGCGGGGCACTCGCGGCGTGGATGGTGGCCGAGCGGACGAAGGAAGAGAAGTTTCGGGCTTTCGCGCTGGGGCGGTATGACGCGTTCCTCGGGTTGACGATCGATCACGATTTTCACGTCAGCCGACCCTTTGGCCTGCTGACGCTGAGGCTGCAGCGGGCGGGCGCGCTGGTGGGCGAGCGGCGGGCACGGGCGGTCGCGCAGGCCGGCGAGCGGATCGCGTGGTTCCTGGACAAGCGGCAGTTCGACGAGAAGCTCTTCGATTGCAACATTGCGCTGGCCGATGCCCTCGCGGTGTCCTGCCTTGCCCGGGCCTTTCCCGACGACCCATCGGTGCGCGCCGCGGAGATACGCGGGGCCGTGGCCGCGCTCGGGAAGCGCATCCTCGCGAATGGCGACCTCAATGAGAACGCCAGCAATTACGCCAGCCTGGGGATCTGCTTTTTCCTCGAACTGGCGAAACTGGAGGGCTGGCTGGACGAGGTCGGCAAGTCGCCGCATTTCCGGAACATGTTCGCGCGGATGCGCGACCTGATCTCGCCCGTCGGCTCGATCCCTGAATACGGGGATGGCTACTTCGAGCATCGGCAGATCCGGCTGGATTTCGTGCTCTTGCTGGAGATGGCGGCGCGGCTCTACAACGATGCGTCGTTCCAAGAGGCGGTGCGGCGGCTCCCGGGCACCGCCCCGCAGGGGTTGGACGAGGATCAATTGCACCGCGGCTACATGCTCCTGGATCTCGATCCCTTTGCGCCCATGGCACGCTCCGAGCCGATGCTCTCCGGGGTACAGCACCGCCGCGTGCCGGGATCGCCCGCCACGGTCGTGCCGGACAAGCTGATCCTAAGGACGGGGTCGAGGCCCGGCGACGCGATGATCATGATGGATCTCTACGCCCTGGGCAGCCACGCCCACGAATACAAGCGCCCGTCCATCGCGTACTATGAGGTGGCCGGCGTCCCTCTGTTCCACAACATCGGTCGCCGCGGCACCCGCTCGGGCCAGTGCGGCAATAGCTTCTGGATCCTTGATCGGCCCGAAGCCTTTCCCGGATATCCCAGGACCAACGCCTGGAACACCATGGCCGTGCCAGCCGATTATTGCTTCCCAGGCCAGGATCCAGGCTCGCGCAAGATTGGACCCTCCTTGCTCTTTCGGAATTTTCGCACGCCCGAGATCCAATTTCTTCGGCTCGACAACCTCCGGCTCGAGGGGCCAAAGGGCATCCTGCTGCTGGATGGCTTCGAGTCGCCCAAGAGCTGGCACTCGAACGTGTCCGGGCACCCGAGGGTGAAACTGGCGTCCAGCCAGGACCACACGCAGGGGAAATGCTCGCAGGAGGTGAACTGGAATATCTTTGGCGAGCAGTACTGCACGCGCCTGCTGGAACAGGAGAAATTGCGCGACACGACCTTCCGGTTGGCTGATTACGATACTATCAAACTAGATTATAAATTTGACGGGCAGCCACCACATTGCAACCTCCGCTCCCTCTTCGAGCGGTGGATCGACCTCGGCGATCGGCCGCTGCATTGCGAGGTGGTCCGCGCGGAGGCCACACAGGACGGGGCGGACGCGTGGGGCCGGGTTTCCTTCTCGGATTATATCAGGCCGGGCAACGCGCTGGAGCGGCAGATCGTCCTGACCCGCGAAGGGGCGTTGGTGGTGGTGGATACCTTCCGGGCCGGGCCGGGCGTCGCGGGCTGGGCGGGGGGGCAGCTCTGGCAGTTGTACTCGGTGAAAGAGCGCGGTGATGACTGGTTTGCCTCCGGGTCGGATGGCGCCTACGCGCAACCCGATGGCCCGAACTCGGAGCGACGGATGCTGGTCAAGTTCATGAAGGCCCCGGGGCTGGCCATCGGCTCGGAGCGCGTCCGGCCCACGACGATGCATGCGCCCAGGGCCGACGGCTCGAAAAACGAGGAGTTTTTCACGGCGCATAGCAGGGGAGCGCTGGTGCCCGGGCGGCGCATGGTCGCGGCCATGGCCGTGCTGCCCTTGGCGGCCGACGACGATGCGGCGCGACAAGCGGCCCGCGTCACGTTCGAGGATCGGGCCGGCGGGGGCGTGACGGTGACCATCGCGTCGCCCGACGGAAAGGGGCAGGTCATCGTGGGCGCCGGTGGCCATGTGGTCGACATCCGCCGCCCCGAGCCGCCGCCGCACGCGCCAGCCGAGCAAGGCAGATGAATCCCTGGGTCCACCACCTCACGGTGACGCCCCTGCTGGTGGTCCCGCTGGTCGCAGGAGCGTTCAGTTTTGAGGATCCCGCCGGGCCGCAGTTCACCGAAGCGGAGAGGCGGCTCCAACGCGCAAGGGGGACCGGGGTCGTTCCGATGGTGCGAAGGGCCTTTGAGGCGGGCGCCGATTCGGTGGTGATTCCGCCGGGGGATTACCGCTTCGGCAAAGAGAGCTGGGGCAACGCCGGGCCGATCTATCCTCTGGAGTTTCGCGGCATGAGGCGGGATGCGGCGCATCCTTTCCGCATCATCGCCGAAGGCGTGACATTCTGGTTTGATCTGCCCGCGGACCAGACGCCGCGGGCGCATTTCGCGCTCGGGTTCGCCGATAGCAGCCACGTCGCGCTGGAGGGCGCGACCCTCGACCGTGACCCGCGCGGCAACATGGAGGGGCGCATCACGCAGATCGATGATGTCGGCAACCGCATCGAGATCGAGGCCGCCGAAGGAACGCTCGTGCCGACCAGTTTCAACGGCGATCTGAATCAGCGCCTTGTGCCGTTCAATGCCGACGGCACCTTTTGCACCGCCCTGTATGGGCTGCAGCGGCGACCGGGCCAACTGAGGTATCGCGATGTCGCCCAGGGCACTGGGCCGGGGCGATACTGGGTGAACCTCGACGAGAAATCCGAGCTGCTGAAGACGAATCGGGATCCGGGCTGGCGCCGGGCCTACGGCGAGGCGGGCACGCTGCAGGTCGGGGATGGGCTCTCCCTGGTCTACACGACAACCCAGGCGATCGGCGTCATCGATTGCACCGGCATGAGGTTCATCGGGATCAAGATCTACATTAGCAAGGGCATGGCGCGCGAGTTCGGCGGAGGGGGTGGTCACCTATGGAAGGGCTGCTATTTCGGACCACGCCCCGTCACCTGCCAGTGGCAGGGCGCTGACGGTTTTCTCTCGGGCTGCATGGAGAGGGGTTCCACTTATGATGGCATCACGATGCTGCATACCACCGATGATGTCTTCAACATAAACGGCTTCTGGGGTTACATCGAGGAGGCGGCGGGGAAGACCATTACCCTGCATAGGGATCACCAAATGCCCGCCCGCCCGGGCGATTGGCTAAACTTCTTCGATGGGCAGACCGGCCAACCGGTTGGCGTGGCCTCTGTCGACGGCATCGACGGCCAGGTCCTCACCCTGGACCGTGACGCCGTGCCCTTTGCCGGTTCGATCGCCGAAAACCCGGGGCGCCAGTGCGACGGCTGGGTGATCCGTGACAGCGTCTTCACGGATTGCTACCAGCGACTGCTCGTCCAAGGGGGCAACGGCGGAGTCCTGCGCGATTGCAGATTTGTCCGCGTCGGATCCTGCGTCCGGCTCCACAGCACCTTTTTCTCCAAAAACGAGGGTGGCATCTGCCGCAACATCTCAATCCTCAACAACACCTTCGAGGATGTGGCGATCCACACTGATGGCGCGACCCTCACTGTGGGTTTTCAGCCCTTGAACCGCAAAGCCACCGCGCCCCTCCTGACAAATCTCGTCGTACGCGACAACACCTTCATCCATCCCGCGAAGCACGCCGTCGAATTCGATCTCGTCGCCGGTGGCGAGATCTCGGGCAATACCTTCCACCGGGGCGGTCCCGAGCCCATCCGGCTCGCTAATTGTACCAACGTCATCGTGCGCGAAAACCGGGCCATCCCTGGCCCCCCTGCGTCCGGGCCCGATTCCCCGTAAAGCGTCGCTGCAGGAGAGGGTCCATGCGTCGCCCTCGACGAGGCGTGCGGGCAACCGAAGCTGGGGCCCGGGGGTGAGAGGCCTTCTCGCTCGACCCCTGGCAGGCCCGGGGACTAGGGTATTCCCATGGCACGAGTTGTCTCTTCGGCATCCACGGTCGTCATGGACGCTTTGTTCTTGAGGTGGCCGATGCCGGGCCGGTGGCGGACTTCCGCCGCGCTGTTCGTGGCGTGCCTGTTGGGTTGGCCCGGGCTCGCGCTATGGGGGGCCAATCCGAAGGCCAAGCAGGGCAACAGCGACGACATGTGGGTCACCTCGCCCGTGCCGGAACTGCCGGTGGGAGTCACGCACCATACCTTCCGGAGCGATGCGATGGGGCGCGACGTGGGTTACTGCGTCTACCTGCCCCCAAGTTATGAGCGGGAGCCCCTCCGTCGCTACCCCGTCATCTATCACCTGCACGGGGCCGGGGGAAACGAGACGCGGGCCGTGTATTCGGCCACCGTCCTGCACGGGGGAATCATCGCGGGCAAGTGGCCCGAGATGATCATGGTCTTCCCGAATGGCGGGCGCGCCACGATGTATCAGGACTCTGGCGACGGACGGTTCATGGCCGAGACGATGGTCATCCGGGAACTCATCCCCCACATCGACAAGACCTATCGGACCATAGCCGATCGCAAGGCGCGCTGCATCGAGGGTTTCAGCATGGGTGGGCGCGGCTCGACCCATCTCGCCATGCGATACCCCGAGATGTTTGGATCGCTCTTTAACCAGAGCGGGAATGTGTATCACGTCTCCGACACCTCGAAGGGGCCAAACGCCTACCTCGGTGACGATCCCGCTCGATTGCGGGACAACGACCCGTACCTGAACCTCAAAAAGAATCTGGGCTCTATCAAGGCGAACCTCCGCATCCAGGTCGCCTGCGGCACCGCCGATCCCGAACATCTCACAACCGTGCGGGAGTATCACGCCGCGCTGACAGCCCATGGCGTGGAACACGCCTATTTCGAGGTCGAGGGGCTCGATCACAACCAGAAGAAGATGATCGATGGCCGCAGGGACACGTGGTTCGATTTTCACATCGAGTCGCTGAATCGGAACCAGATCTCTCTCCACTATCAGGGGAAGCGATGATGCGCTATCTGACCTCGGTCGTTCTGGGTTTAGCGTGCGGGGCCCTTTCGGCCGCGGCCCCCGCGCCGAGGCCGAACATCTTGGTCGCGATCTCAGACGACCAGTCGTGGGCCCACGCCTCGGCCTATGGGTGCAAGGCGGTGCGGACACCGGCCTTCGACCGCGTGGCCAGGGACGGGGTGTTATTCAAGAATGCCTTTGGGGCCTCGCCGGGGTGCAGCCCGTGCCGCGCCGCGCTGCTCACGGGGCGCCACACGTGGATGATCGAGGAGGCCGGAACCCACGCCAGTTCGTTCCCGGCGAAGTATGTGACGTATCCCGACCTGTTGGAGAAGGATGGCTACTTCGTCGGCTACACCGGCAAGGGATGGGGGCCGGGCGACTGGAAGATCAGCGGGCGCGGGCGGAACCCGGCGGGCACGGAGTTCAGCGGGATGAAGAACAAGCCGCCGCATAAGGGGATCAACCAGAACGACTATGCCGGAAATTTTTCCGAGTTTCTGAAGGCGCGGCCGGCGGGCAAGCCTTTCTGTTTCTGGTATGGAGCCACGGAGCCGCATCGCGGTTATGAGAAGGGTTCCGGCGCCAAGGCCGGCAAGGCCCTCGCGGACGTATCGGTGCCGCCATTCCTGCCGGACGCGTCCGAGATCCGATCCGACATCCTGGATTATCTCGTCGAGATCGAGTGGTTTGACGCGCACTTGGGCCGAATGCTGGAGGCGCTGGAGAAGTCGGGGGAACTGCAGAACACTCTGGTGATCGTCACCTCGGATAACGGCATGCCCTTTCCCCGGGCCAAGGCGAACTGCTACGAGTACGGCATCCATATGCCCCTGGCCATCTGCTGGGGCGCCCGGGTGCCCGGCGGCCGCGTGGTGGAAGATCTCGTCGGCTTCGTGGATCTGACCGCCACGATCCTTGAGGCGGCGGGCGTCAACCATCCCTCGCGCGAGTTCCCCCTCGTTGGCCGGAGCCTCTTGGCGCTTCTCACGTCGGGGAGACAGGGCGCCATCGAACCGGGACGGGATGCCGTCTTTGCCGCGCGCGAGCGCCACTCCTCATCACGGTATAATAACTGGACCTATCCCCAGCGGGCCATCCGCACGCCGCGGTTCCTATACGTGCGCAACTTCCGGCCGGATCGCTGGCCGGCGGGCGATCCCGTCGTGCTGTCCGAAGACAAGAAGGGCGGGGGATCCCCCGGAACGCCGCATTCCGGGTACAAGGATATCGATGGATCGCCGAGCCTTGAGTTCCTCATCGCGGGGGCCGATGACCCGCGGGTCCGGCCATTCCTCGACCTCGCTGTGGCCAAGCGGCCCGCCGAGGAACTCTTCGACATCCGCGAAGATCCCGGTTGCCTCAAGAACCTCGCGGATGACCCGGGCTTCGCCGCGACCCGCGCCGAGCTGGCGGGACGCCTTGAGCGCGGACTGCGCGAGACCGGCGATCCGCGGATCTTGGACGGCGGCGAGATCTGGGAGAGCTATCCGCGCTACAGCCCCATCCGGGAGTTTCCCGAACCCAAGGAATCCCCATGAGAGCCATCCTCGTCACGATCGCCGTCGCATGGCTGATGCCCGCGCCCGCATCGCTCGCCGCCAGGAAGGCGGACGACGACGCCCCGCCCGGCAAGGTCTATGTCTACAAGCACTCCGCCGGCAAACCGCGCCAGATGGAGATCTATTTCCCGGAGGGCCATGACCCCGCGAAGGCGAAGGTCCCCGGCGTGATCCTGTTCCACGGCGGCGGATGGACGGGCGGAGGCCTCACCCAATTCCGGGCCGCGTGCCACTACTTCGCCGGACGCGGGCTGGTGGCCGCGACGGCGGAATACCAGATGCTGTCCAAGGCGGATGCCGCCAAGTTGCCCGCGGGCGAAACCAAGAAGCGCGTCTGCATCACCGACGCCAAGAGCGCGATCCGCTGGTTCAAGCAGCACGCGGGCGAATTGGGCATCGATCCGGCGCGCATCATCACCGGAGGCGGTTCCGCGGGCGGCCACGTCTCCGCGCTCGCCACGTTGAATCCGGGACTCAACGATCCCGAAGACCCAAAAGACATAGACAGTTCGGTCGTCGCCTACCTGTGGTTCAATCCCGCCTTCACGTCGGCGGACCGCGACGATCCGGAGGTCGATGTCCTCCGCCACCTCAAGGCCGACATGGCCCCGGCCATCGCCTTTTTTGGCACGGAGGACACCTGGAAGCAGGGCTGGGACGCGGCCCACGAAAAATTGAAATCCCTCGGCAACAGCACCACGGAGCTGTGGTTGGCCGAAGGGCAGGGGCATAGCTTTTTCAATAGAGACCCGTGGCGCGCGCTGACCCTCATCGCAGCCGACCGTTTCCTGGTGCGACGGGGGTGGCTCTCTGGCGATCCGACGCTCGCGCCGCCCGCCGGCGGGGAGAAGTTGGTCAAGGCGCGCTGACTCGAAAATTTCGATTGCCCGCAAAGAGCGGCCCGGGGACGGTCCGTACTCCACAGGCCTTCGGCCGAAATGCGGCGACATCCTGAGACAGCGTCAACGCGTCCTGACAGCGACCCATTTCGCGCGCAGCGCTTTGGAGTGCGGTGCGTCCTCGCACCGCTTTGCGCTGAAGCGGCTGAGAGATTTTTTCCTCCGGCGGTCCGGCAACCGCCGGACCAGACGGGCTGCGTCGAAAATTCCGGTGGTCTAACGCGTGAGCCTTTGGCTGCCAAGGCGTCACGGCGTCGGCTGCGTTTTCATCGGGCGGTTCTCCTCTGGCCCGCTTGCCAGGGAACGGGAGTTCCGATTGAATGCTGGGATGATGATCCGGCTGGTGGCGGTTGCGGTGGGACTTGCGTTCGCCCCGATGGCGGTTTCCGGCGCCGCCGCGACCTTTGAGAACCCGCTCATTTCGGGAAACCTCGCGGACCCCGCCGTGATCCGCCACGGGGGCATGTATTACCTGTATGCGACCGGCGAGGTGGACGGGGATAAAGGGACGCGCGTGTATACGTCCAAAGATCTCGTGCGATGGGAGCAGGGTCCCGTCGTGTTTCGGCCGGGTCGGCCGCACGTGTGGGCCCCTGACGTGTGGCGCGATCCGGGTTCCGGGAAGTTCTACCTGTATTACACGGTCAACCAGACCGTGGGCGTTGCGCAGGCCGATGGGCCGACCGGGCCGTTCGTTGAGGTGAAGAAGTTTTTCGACAAGGCGATCGACGCGCACCTCTTCCGCGATGAGGATGGAAAACTCTACCTCTATTACGTGCAGTTCCCGGGCTTTCGCATCAAGGTGCAGCCCATGGCGGGACCCACCGAACCCGCGGGCGATTCAAAGGTGGTGCTGCAACCCGAGGCCGAATGGGAAAAGCGAGCGGGCCATGTCACCGAGGGCCCGTGGATGATCAAGCGGCAGGGGCGCTATTACCTGCTCTACAGCGGATCAGGCGCCGATACGCCGGAATATGCGGTCGGGTATGCGACCGCGGAGAATCCGATGGGGCCATTCCATCGGGCGAAGCACAACCCCATCATACGGCGCTCGGAGGGGCTCTTTGGCCCCGGTCACGGGTGCGCCATCCAGGATGACGCCGGCCAGTGGTGGCATATCTATCACCAGAAGCGGACCGACCGGATCGAGTGGGATCGCTTCATCGCGATGGATCCGCTCTGGTTCGATCCGGATGGCAACCTGCATGGTCGGGCCACCCGCGGGGTGCCGCAACCGGCGCCCGACATTTCCGGGGAGCGTTGACGAAGGGGCATCACATCCTGTGCGCGATGGCGTGGGATCCCAGGTGCTACGCCGTCATTTATGTGCCGCGCGATTACACGGATAAGAAAGACTGGGTACCCGCGCGTTCGCCGATGGCAACGCGTTGTCCGTGGTTCTGAACAACCTCTCGGATCAAGGCAAGGATGTCTCGCTGGACATGCCCCGGGCGAAGGCCATGACGATCCGGCGGTTTGGTCGGAATGCGGACCAGACGCCATATCGCCGCGAGGGGCCACTGGCGTCAGCCCGCGCGCTATCTTTGGAGGGTCGGGAGACCGCCGTGATCAGGGCCGACTACGGCAAGGCGTTGGCCGTGCCGGTGGAGTCCGGGTCGGATGCCGGGGTCAAGAATCGCCATCCGGAGGTCAATTTTCGCCATTCTTCTTTGTGGGGGCGAGGGTCATGCTCGTTCCGTCCGGCCCCGGGCAGGAGCCACAGGGGGGAATGCGCGGCTCGCCGGAGGTATGGGCGGCGACGGAGGTGAGTTGAAAACGCGAAAGTCGATTTGGGGTGCGGTGGGAAGGCGGACGCGGGCCGTCATGGGCCTTGGGTCATTATCGGGGGCGTTCGCCATGACCGTGACTGGCGCCGACGCGGTCAGCCCCCCGGGTCTGGCGTCGGAACTGGAGCGCGTTGAAAGGACCATCGGCGCCGGGCCCTATCGGCCCGAGTGGATTTCCCTCAAGGCGCACAAGGATCCCGAGTGGTTTCGTGATGCCAAGTTCGGCATCTACACCCATTGGGGACCGGTGAGCGTCGGGGCGGAGGACGGCCCCGGCGGCGTGCAGTGGTACGGGAAGAACATGTACGAGCCCAAGAGCCCCACCTTCGAATATCACAGGCGGAAATACGGGGATCAGAAAGAGGTGGGCTACAAGGACATGATCCCGAAGTTCACGGCGGAGAAGTTTGATGCCGGGGACTGGGCGGAGCTATTTGCCAAATCCGGGGCCAAGTTTGCCGGGCCGGTGGCCGTTCACCACGACAACTTTGCCATGTGGGACTCGCGGGTCACGCGCTGGAACAGCGTTGCCATGGGGCCCCGGCGCGACATCACGGGCGAACTGGAGAAGGCCATCCGCGCGCGCGGCCTGAGGTTCATCACGACCTTTCACCATGGCTTCGCCTGGCAATACTTCGAGCCGGCGTTCAAGTTTGACGGGGCGGATCCTCGGAATGCCGATCTCTACACGGAGCCGCACGAACCCAAGGCGCCGCCCAGCCGGAGCTTCTTGGACACGTGGCTGGCGATGGTGACCGAGGTGCTGTATCGCTATCAGCCCGACCTCATCTGGTTCGATTTCGAGCTGGAGGCCGTGATCGCGCCCGAATACCAGCGCGGGATGTTCGCCGCCACATACAACTGGGCGGAGGCCCAGCGCCGGGAGATCGGGGTGGCCCACAAGCACCGCAATATCCATGAGCACACCGGCATCCTCGACTTTGAGCGCGGCCGCGAGGACCGGTTGGTGCCCTACCCGTGGCTGACGGACACATCCGTAGGCCCGTGGTTTCACCAGGAGTCTGAGAAATTCAAGACGGTGGACCAACTGGTCGACGTGCTCGTGGACATCGTGGCGAAGAATGGCTGCATGCTGCTGAACGTGGGACCGCTGGCCGACGGCACCATCCCGGAGGAGGGCCGGCGACTGCTCCTGGGCATGGGCGACTGGTTGCGGGTCAACGGAGAAGCGATTTTTGGCACGCGGCCATGGAAGGTCTATGGGGAGGGTCCCACGCGGCAGGCGAAGGGCGGCGGGTTCAGCGAGCGCGCCGACCGGGATTTCACTCCGGAGGATATCCGCTTCACGGCGAAGGGTGACGCGCTCTATGCGATCGCGCTCGGCTGGCCCGCGGATGGCAAGGTCTTGGTGCGATCGCTGGCATCGGTCGCGGGCAAGGTCGCGCGGGTGCGGTTGCTGGGGCACGCCGGCGATCTGGAGTGGTCGCAGGGCGAGGAGGGGTTGCTGGTGAGGATGCCGGCGCAGCGCCCGGCGGAACATGCGCTGGCGCTTGAGGTGCGAGGTGAGGGCCTCGAGCCGGCGCCATTGCCCGAACAGGACCCGGCGATCCGGCCGGACCCCGATGGCAGCATCCGGCTCGAACCTGGCGCGGCGGAATTGCACGGCTCCAAACTCCGGATCGAGCGCCGTCATGACCACGATTACATAGCCGCGTGGGACAGGGCGGAGGAGTGGGCCTCGTGGGCACTGGTCGTCCCCGCCAAGGCGACCTATGAGGTGAGCGTCGTATGCAGCACGCCCATCAGGGATACGGACTTCATTGTGGAGATCGGCGGCCAGCGACTCCGCGGCGTCGCAAAGAAGACCGCCGGTTGGTATGAGTACCGGACCGTTACCGTGGGCCGCATCGAGCTGGCGCCGGGCGCCGGGATCCGGTTGGCCATACGCGCCGCGGATCCCTCGGCATGGAAGGCCATCAACGTCCGCGGGATCCGGTTGGATGATGTCAACTGACTCAAGAATTGACACATCGCATCCCGTGGCCGAACGCGCGAGCGCTTCGGCCGCCAGATGCCTTACGGCTTCGGCCATATTCTCAAAGAGCGGTGGCGCCCGGCGCGCCGTGATTCCCGAGGCCGGGCGCCCTCGCGTTGGAGGGGCGGTCGGTTTCGCGACCGGGTGCGCGCCATGAGAGCGGTCATCGGCGCGATCTGCGCGTTGTGCCTATCCGCCGCGGCGGGCGCGGAACCGGGGGCCAAGGTCTCATTGCCCGCGATCGCATCCCCGATCCTGTTTCGGGGCGATGCCGCGACGGCCTATCGCGATCCGGCGGCGATCTACCACGAAGGGTGGTTTCGCCTGTTCTTCACCCTGGTAAAGATCGAACCGGACGGGCGGCCATTTTCCTACTTGGCCTGGAGCAAGAGCCGGGATCTCGTGGCGTGGGGCGCGCCCCAGGTGTTCACCCCGCGCGATCAGCGGCTCAACTATGGCAGCCCGGGCAACATCGTGCGGCATGGAGGCGAGTGGGTCCTGTGCCTGCAGACGTACCCGAGGCCCAGTGGCGAGAAATACGGGAACCGGGATTCGCGGATCTGGACGATGCGCAGCCGGGATCTGGAGACGTGGGGAGAGCCGGAGCTGCTGCGCGTCAAGGGGGCCGATGTCCCCCGCGAGGGCATGGGGCGCATGATCGACCCCTACCTGATCGAGGACAAGGACGAGCCTGGAAAGTGGTGGTGCTTCTACAAACAGGACGGGGTGAGCATGTCGTGGTCGCGCGATCTCAGGAACTGGACCTTCCACGGGCGGACCGCGGCGGGTGAGAATGCGTGCGTCGTCGTCGATGGCGGCGAGTACGTGCTGTTCCATTCGCCGCCGAACGGCATCGGGGTCAAGCGCTCGCGGGACCTGAGGGCGTGGCGAGATGAGGGGCTGCTGACGCTCGGGCAGTCGCATTGGCCGTGGGCGCAGGGGAGGCTGACGGGCGGTTTTGTTCTGGATCTGCGCCAGGAGCCCGCCGTCGGCAAGGCGCTGATGTTCTTTCACGGCTCGGACTTTCCCGAGGAAGACCCGCGCGGTGGATTCGACAGTTTCGCCAGCATCGGCATCGCCTGGAGCGACGATCTGAAGGCATGGGCCTGGCCGAAGGAAGAATAGCGGGCGCGGGGCACGGTAAACGGCAGGACGCGGCCGACTGCCGTGGGCGATCGTGCGCCAAACGCTGACGCGTTCGGCTGCTGAAATCTGGAGCCAGGCATGAATGGATGGAGAGACCCGGAGGCTATTGCCCCGATCACGATTTGGGGATAACCTCCGAATCCTGAATGGATCGCCATCTGCGCCCGTGTGTCTTGGCCGTGCCGCTTCTCGTGGTGTCGTCCCTATTCTCGAGGGGGGCGGCGCCGCGCGCAGAAACCGCTGACGTCTGCGTGTATGGCGCCACGCCCGGGGGCATCCTGGCGGCCGTCTCGGTGCGGCGCGAGGGGCGGAGCGTGGTGGTCGTGGAACCGAGCCGGTGGGTGGGTGGCATGCTTGGGGCGGGCTTGAAACCGATGCAGGATTGCCCCAATTACGCCGCCACGGGGGGACTGGCCCGCGAACTGCTCCGGACGCTGGGTAGCCCCGAATGGGACGGCGATCGCCTGAAGAAGGGAGCCCTTGGCAGGATGAGCCCCGACGAGGTGCGCCGAGATTTCGAGCGACTGCTGGAGACCCATGGTATCCCGGTGATTTTTGAGCACCGCATCGCGGCATGCGATAAGCGCGGCCCGGCAATCGGGGCGGCCGTGTTCGATCGGGCACCGTTCGATGCCCTGGGTTGCCCCGTCGCTGAACCGGAGGCCCGGGGTGCCCTGCGGGTCGCCGCCGGGGTTTTCATCGACGCCAGCTACGAGGGCGACCTGATGGCGCGCGCGGGCGTGTCGTGGCGGGTGGGGCGCGAGTCCTCCGCGGAGTTCGGCGAAGGGGCGGCGGGGGTTCAACCGCCGATGGAGGAGGCCCCGATCGATCCGTTCGTCGTCCCGGGCGATCCCGAGAGCGGGTTGCTGAAGTGGGTGGAGAACGACCACGGCAAAGCGTTCGGCGCGGCGGACGGATACACGCAGGCCTACAATTATCGCTATTACACCACGGATGATCCCGCACATCGCATCCCCCTGACGCCGCCCGAGAATTATGACCCGAGAGATTTTGAGCTGGTCGGCCGCTACGTCGAATTCCTGGTCCGGACGATCCCGGATGAGGGGGAACTCTTTGGGCGTTTGGGGCGGATCTTTCCAGGGTGGTTGAATTCCGGCGAATGGAACTATCACCGCGAGTCGTTGTTTTCGATGGCGCCGGTTGGCATCAGCCACCTCTATGCGGCGGGCGACGACGCCGCGAAGGCGCGGGTGTGGAAGCAACACCAGGATTATCTGAGGGGACTGCACGCGTTCATGGGCGCCGATCCCCGGGTGCCCGAGGCATTCCGCCGCCGCATTGCCGCGACCGGGCTGGATGGGCGCTTCCATCCCGATACCGGGGGATGGCCTCACCAGCTATATATAAGGGTCGCGCGACGACTCGTCGGGCGCTACACGATCACGGCCCATGACGTTTACAACCGGGTGCGGATCGACGACCCAATCGGCCTGGCGCAATATGGCATCGACACGTATCCCGCCCGACGAATCTGGTTCCGGCGCGACGGCGCGGTGTGGGTGGGCATCGAGGGCAAGATGTTCGTGGGCGGGAGTCGCGGTCCCACGGACGTGCCCTACCCGATACCGTATCGGGCCATCACCCCGCGCGAGGACGAGTGCGCAAACCTCCTGGTGCCCGTCTGTTTTTCCGCCTCACATCTCGGTTACGCCTCGGCGCGCATGGAGCCCGTGTTTATGATCTGTGGCGAATCGGCGGGCATCGCCGCGGTGCGCGCTATCGGCGAGGGAGTCGCCGTACAGCGGATCGACCCTGCCGCCTTCCGGCGGGCCCTGGAACGAGCGGGCCAGAAACTCGCATGGGATGGTCCGGTTCCGGAAAAGCCGAGAGCGGGGGCCGGGGTCGCCGCGGGACCCCTGACGTTCTCGTCGCTACTGGAGCACTGCGACGATGACGCCGATCAACTTGTCGCGCGAAGCGAGTGGATCTCGGGCAAACCGGGCTGGGAGTGGCTCTTCCCGGTCATTGACACGGACAAGGACGGTCGCATCAGCGCCGCAGAATACGACGCGTTCCAAGCGTACAAGGTGGAGCATCCCGACTGGGCCAGGAAGCGTGTTCCCCATGATGCGGCCACGCCGTGAAACTGGGCCGCACGATGCCGCCGGCATGGTGCGGCACTCGATCGTTGAATCCCGGCGCGCCAACGACAAGATGGCGTCGCGGTGATGATGAAGAGTCTCTTCTCGATACCGGTCGTCGCGGTGCATGTGGCGCTGTTTGCCTCATCGGGCCAGGCTGGAGGACCGGAACCCCCGCCCCATCCCGCCGTCGGCCAGCGCTTCGCGCCCGGGGACATCAATTGGGCGCATCCCGTCTACGAGACGACCTTCGACGATGCCTCCGCGCTTGGGGACTGGAGACTCGAGGGCGGCAGGCGGATGGGGATCGAGGACGGGAAACTCGTGCTGGAGAGCGACGCGGGTGGCGAGAGGCCCGCACCCACCGACAACCACCTCGTGTGCTGGCTCGCGCGGGAGATGCCCGCTGATTTCCTGCTGGAGTTCAGCGTTCGGCCCCGCGACAGAAAGCGGGGCCTGAACATCGTTTTCTTCAACGCGCGCGGCATCGGCGGCGAGAGCATCTTCGATCCGGCGCTGCAGGCCCGCAACGGGCTCTTCGCTCAATACCACAGCGGCGACCTGAACAACTACCACATCTCGTACTGGGCCGGCGATCGCGGCACCGCCAATTTGCGCAAGAACAAGGGCTTTGCGCTGGTAGCCACGGGTCCCGATCTCTTGGTCGGCGGGCCGCCCGAGGCTTTCCAGACCATCCGCGTATACAAGAAGGGGGGCACGATCCGCATGATGGTCGACGACATCATCTCCGTCGCGTTCGACGACGACGGCAAGACACACGGCCCCATCTGGACACACCCCGGGTGGATCGGCCTGCGCCAGATGGGGCACACGGCCCGTTGCGAGTACGGCCACCTAAAGGTGTATTCTCTGAATCCGTGAGCGCAGCTCGACCCAGACTCCAAGCCCCCCGGGAGGGGCGCCGCCGACAAACGAGGATTCCTCTCGCCAAGCCGCCGAGTCCTCCGAGAACCCCACCGCGTCCCTGCGTCCCTGCGGGAGGATTCCATTTTCGGGATGTCGCTAGCATCTTGATCGCGATGGCGCTGTGCCTCACGCGCGGGGCGGCCGCCGAGGAACCGAGTGATGCCGGACGCGTCCTGGTCGGCGTGAATTACTTCGCGGGCTGGTGGGAATCGCTCCCCAACAAATGGCACGGGAAGGGCTGGTCCACCAACGAGCCGGACTGGAGGCCGCAATTCGCCGAACGCGTTCCCCTTCTCGGAGAATACAACGATCAGCCCACCATGGACCGGGAGATCGCCGCCGCCGCGGACCACGGTGTCGATTTCTTCTCGATCCTCTGGTATTTCCCGCGCCCAGGCACGCCGCACGAGAAGACGGGGAGACTGCTGAACCGCGGGCTGGACTGTTTCCTCGCGTCGAAAAATTCGGGTCGGATGCGGTTCATGATCGAGTATTGCAACGCGACGGTGTTCCGGGCCACGAACGATGTGGAGTGGGCCTCGTGCGTGGAGACCTGGGTGGCGGCGATGCGGCATCCCAGCTATCTGCGCGTCGATGGCCGACCGATCTTCAAGGTCCACGGGGCCGACCAGTTTCTGCGGACGCACGATCGCGATCCGGATCTTTGCCGCCGGAGGCTGGAGGCCCTCCGCGCGTCCGCGCGCAGTGCGGGACTGGGCGAGGTGTGCATCGGTGGCGGGATCATGGCCGCCAACGCCGTGAAACCGGCCCACCCGGTCGCGAAGCTGTTCGATTTCACCGCGACGTACATGAGCGTTCCCGATGCCGGGCCGCGGGAGGAGGAGTACCCCTACTCCGTGCTCGCCGGGGTGGCGCGGGCGGGGCGCGCTTCGCACGCGGAGGACCCCATTCCGTGGGTGCCGTATCTCGCCGCGGGATGGAACCCCCGGCCGTGGACACACCCGAAAGCCGACGACCCTCATCGCACCTTCTTCGCGTTTCCCACGCGCGAGGAGTGGGCCGCGGAACTCCGGGCGATCAAAGACGATTTTAAGAAATACCCGCGCCTCGGCCTGCCGCGCGCGGACGGCACCTGCCAGCCCGCCTTCACCATTTACGCGTGGAACGAGTTCGGCGAGGGCGGGATCGTGGCCCCGACGCGCGGGGAGGGTCACATGAGGCTGGAGGCCATCCGAGAGAACTTCTGACCTGATGCGCTCAACGCGCCCGCGGCCACTCAAGAGATCTGTCGGACTTTACCAGGTCCGATGGGCTGCTAGATGGAACGCATGAACGATGACATTTTGAAGGCCATCGATCTGGCCCTCGCCGACGAGTGGGAGGCCGCGCACCGGCTGGTTCAGCGGCACGAGGAGGATGCGACGGCATCATGGGTCCACGCGGTCTTGCACAAGATCGAGGGGGACATCGGCAACAGCCGCTACTGGTATCGTCGCGCCGGGAAGCTCGCCCATGCCGACGACGAGCCGCGCGCGGAACTGGAGGTGATCCGGGGGGAGATCTCCGGAGCATGAGGAAATCTGTCCCGCTCGTTTTTGCGATCGCGCTATCGCCGGCGCTTGCAGCGCGGGCGGTGGGACCCCCGGAGCCGGTCTGGCCCAACGAAGGGGCTGCGCTGACGCTGGGCATCCCGAATTTCCGGTGGGCCGGCGAATGGCCGGCGACGCCGGGGAACATGTCGTCGTACGACATCCAGATCGCGCGGGACGAGGCGTTTCGCCAGGTGGTGGATGAGGACCGGATCGCGGCGGTGATCCGGTGGTACGTGCCGGATAAGGAGCTGGCGCCCGGCGATTACTGGTGGCGCGTGGCGGGGGTGGACGCGGGGGGTCGGCGCGGGGCCTGGTCGGCGGCGCGGGAGTTTTCGGTGCGGCCGCCGGAGCGCGTCCTGCGGGTGGCGGCGGGCGCGAATTGGGCTCAGGTCAAGGAGACGTTCGCCGCGGCGGCGAGCAACACCCCGTGCCGGGTGGTGTTCGAGAGGGCCGAGTACCGGCTCGATCCCGGCGAGGATCGCGAGTTCATCGCATTCGCGAAGGCGGACGATCTGATCATCGACGGGGGTGGCTCGGGGGTGACCTTCACGCATCCGGTGAGCCTCGTGCATCTGGCGAACTGCCGGCGCGTGATGGTGAAGGGCTTTGTGTTTGATTTCGATCCGCCGGCGTACACCGCGGGTCGGGTGGTGGCGGTGGACGCGAAGGGCGGGACGATCGACGCGGAGGTCCTCGCCGGCCACGCGTTGCCCGATGCGTATCCGGCGTTCGCGCGCGACACGAAGGGCATGGTCGTCACGGAGGCCGACGGCTTCGCCATGAAGCGGGGCATCCCGCTCGTGGTGGAACACAAGGGCGTCGAGCGGGTGGAGGGGAGACGCTTCCGCTTCCGCTTCGAGAGGGCGAAGACCGCCTCGCTGCTCTCCGCCGGCGATATCTATATCCTGGACCCGCGGTGGTATGATGCGGCGGGGGGCCACGGGGCGGGGGTCTTTGGCGGGGAGGATATCATTTTCTATGACCTGACGCTCCGCAGCGCGGCGAACGAATGCCTCGGCTCCTTCTATTCCGATCGCCACGCCATCCTCCGGGTGCACCTCGAGCGCAAGGCGGGCCGGGCGCTCTCCGTGAACAATGGCGGCAACAACCACCACAACGCGCGGACAGGGCCCTGGATCGAAGGCTGCCTCTTTGAGAACTGCGGCGACGACGTGTGCCACGTCAACGGTTACGCGATGGCCGTGGCGGAGCAGCCCGCGCCGAACAAGCTGATCATCAATCTGCACCAGCCATACGACCAATTTGGCAAAGAGGCCAACCTGGACATGCGGCCCGGCGACCGGGTGCAGTTCTTCCAGCGGAGCACGGGCTCCCTGGTGGCGGAGGCCAGGGTCGTCTCGGCGGTCCCGCAAGAGAAGGCGATCGAGGTCACGGTGGATCGCGACGTCAAGGGCATCACGGCCGGACGCCTGATGCCGGCGAAGGGGTTGGGCTATGCGGCGCAGGGCAACGCGGAGGTCACCGAGGTCTACAACGCCAGCCGGATGTGCAACGGGTTCGTGTTTCGGAACAACATCGCGCGCAACGGCCGTCGCATCGGCGTGCTGGCCAAGGGCGATGGCGGCCTCATCGAGCGCAACACTTTCGAGGGGCTGGGCGGCGGCGGGGTGGAATTCTGGAACTCGCCATTCGAGGGGCTCGCCGCGGAGAACTACGTCGTTCGAGGCAACCGCATCCTGGGCTGCGGGCGCCTCGACCGCGAGCACGCCGCCATCTGGGCCACGATTTTCAAATCGGGCGGCGACCGGCTGCAGCGCAATCTCCTGATCGAGGACAACGAGATCCGGGATTTCCCGTTCCCCGCGATGCTGCTCCGCGACGTGGCCGATTCCATCGTCCGGGGCAACCGCATCATCGGCGGGGCGAGACCGGCGCGGGCGACCAAGGCGCCGGCAAAGCCGATCGTCATGGAGAATTGCGGCGGCGTGAAGTCGGACAAGAACGAGTTCCGGTGAGGGGGGCTAAAGCGGTGCCGGGACGCACCGCACACACAGCGCTGCGCGCGCCATGATAGCGCATTCCAGGGTCGCGCGGACACCCTCGGCGCCGCGACATTTCGGCCAAAGGCCTTTGGAGTGCGGTGCGTCCGCGCACCGCTTTGGCCGGAGCCGTGGCGCACGAGCCTGTCGCAAAATGTGGACCCAATTCGATTGGCCCCGCGGGGATAAGTCGCGCACCATGGGCGCATGAGAGGCAGGCCCCTGGCCCGATACACCCTGTTCTTGTTGGCGCTGGCGGCGGCGCTGCTGCCGACGTCTGCCGCCCCATCGCCTGAGGCGCTGGCCGCCGGTTTTCGATCGCCGCCTTCCTCCGCGCGTCCGTGGGTCTTCTGGTTCTGGATCAATGGGAATATCAGCAAGGAGGGGATCACCGCCGACCTCGAGGCGATGGATCGCGCCGGGATCGGGGGCGTCCTGTGGATGGAAGTCAGTGGCCCGTGGTGGGCGCCGGACGGGAAGGTGGTGCCGTTGAGCCCCGAGTGGCATGACGCGTTCCAATGGGCGATCCGCGAGTGCGATCGCCTGGGCATGCAATTCGACGCCACGTTGGATTTTGGCTATGGGAGCGGCGGGCCGCACATCACCCCGGATCTGTCGATGCAGAAATTGTATTGGTGCGACGCCCTGGTGGATGGGGGCCGGGCGGTCGATCTCGTGTTGGATCGGCCGAAGGTGGAGAAGAAGGTATCCGCCTGGCTGAGGCCCGGGATGGAGATGAACCCAGAAGTCCTCGATGCCATCGAGAAGATCGATTCGTACCGGGATATCGCGGTGGTGGCGATCCCTGTGCCCACCACGCGGGAGGCTCGGGGCTATCGGATCCCGGACTTAGACAAGCGGAGCGGCGCACATTGGAACCGTCCCAGCAAGGACGTCACGGATCCGGGGCCCCCGCCGGATGCCGCGACGCCTTTGGAGGGCGTGATCGACCTGACCGCGCGGATGGATAAAGGGGGGCGGCTGACGTGGGATGCGCCGCCGGGCAAGTGGCTGGTCATCCGGCTGGGCCACGCCTCGAATTTCAAGATGACGCGCCCGTGCCCGCAGGCGGCGGTCGGGCTGGAGTGCGACCGGCTGAGCCGCGTTGGGATCGACACGCATTTCGATGCGTTCCTGAAAAAGATCATCGATGGCGCGGGAGGTGCGGCGGGCCGGGCGCTGGCCTACGCGCACATCGATAGCTGGGAGGCGGGGGGCCAGAACTGGACCACGACATTCCCGGAGGAGTTCCGCGCGAGGCGCGGGTACGACATTCGGCCGTGGCTGCCCGTATTGACGGGACGCGTCGTCGGCAGCGCCGAATTGACGGATCGCTTCCTGTGGGACATGCGGTCAACCGTGAGCGAGATGATCCGGGATAACTACGCCGCCAGGCTGCGCGAATTGGTGAAGCCACACGGCATGAAGCTATCCATCGAGGCCTACGGGCACCTCTGCATCGACAACCTGTCGTATGCGGGTGTCTGCGACATGCCCGTGAGCGAATTCTGGGCGCGGGGCGAGGAGCGATTCCCGATCTCGGGCCATGGCTACGGGCTCTCCAGCAAGGCGATGGCGTCCGCCGCGCACACCGGCGGCAAGGCGATCGTGGGCTCGGAGGCCTTCACCTCGGACCGCGGGTGGCGGGATCACCCGTATTTGTTGAAATCGATGGGCGACTGGGCCTTCTGCCAGGGCGTGAATCGCATGATATTCCATCTCTACGCGCACCAGCCCTACGGGAACATGATCCCCGGCCTCACGCACCGGAAGTGGGGCGAGCACTTCCAGCGCTTCAACACGTGGTGGGACCAGTCCCGCGCGTGGAATGACTACCTCTCCCGTTGCCAATCGTTGCTGCAGCAGGGCACGTTCGTGGCGGATGTCTGCTACTGGTTCGGCGAGGGAGCGCCGCTCGGGGTGGACGACATGGGATTGGAGCTGCCCGCGGGCCACGACTACGACCTCTGCGCCTCGGAGACGGTGCTTCAGATGCGGGTGAGGGATGGACGCCTCGTGCTGCCGTCGGGCGCCAGCTATCGGTACCTCCGCCTGCCGGACGCCGATCGCATGACGCTTCCCTTGGCCAAGAAGGTGCAGGAACTCGTCGAGGGCGGCGCGCGCGTCATCGCTGGCCCGAGGCCGAAGGGCGCGCCCGGCTTGACGGGCTACCCGGCGTGCGACGCGGATGTGGAGGCGGTGGCAAAGGCCCTGTGGGACTCGGGCCGCGTCTCGATCGGGCAGGCGTTCGCCGAGGTGTTCCAGAAGGACGGGCTCGGGCCAGACTTCGAGGGCGATGGGCTCTCGTATCTGCATCGGCGCATCGGGGAGGCCGATGTGTATTTCGTGGCCAACCCGCGCGACGAGGCGCGGGATGTCGAATGCGCCTTCCGAATCTCGGGGAAGGTGCCGGAATGCTGGGATCCCGAGACGGGCGAGATCCGCGATTTGCCCGAATACGGGGAGGAGGGAGGGCGCACGCGCGTGCCCTTGCGTTTCGGGCCGGTGGGGAGCGCGTTCGTGGTCTTTCGGCGCGACGGCGGCGGCGCGAGGGCGCAGGGAAAAAACTTTCCGGAGTTCCGGCGTGTGGCGGAGGTGACCGGGCCTTGGGAGGTGACGTTCGACCCGCGGTGGGGCGGCCCCGCGGCGCCGGTGGCGTTCGATGCGCTGGAGGAATGGAACCAGAGGGCTGAGGACGCGGTCCGGTACTACTCGGGAACCGCGGTCTACCGGACCAGCTTCCCATGCGGCGGCGGCGATTTGGCGGGGGAATTGTTCTTGGACCTTGGCAGGGTCGAGGTGATGGCGCGGGTGAAGGTCAATGGCGTGGACTGCGGCGTCGCGTGGAAGCCACCGTATCGGGTGCCCGTCAGGGGTGCCGTCCGCGAGGGGAAGAACGATCTGCGGATCGAGGTCGTCAATCTCTGGATCAACCGGATGATCGGCGACGAGCAACTGCCGGAGAATGGCAATTGGAAAGACTTCGAGACCCTGCTCGAGTGGCCCGCGTGGTTCCGCGAGGGCAAGCCCCGCCCGTCGGGGCGATATACCTTCACCACCTGTCGGCATTATAAAGCAGATGCGCCGCTGGTGCCGTCGGGGCTGCTCGGGCCGGTGACGCTGACTCGAAAATAGCCGCATCGCATCCCGTAGCCGAACGCGTGAGCGTTTGGCCGCCAAAGCCTCATGGCTTCGGCTACGATTTCACCCACGGTGGTGCCACACCGCGCGGGGAGGCAGGCGCGCTCTCTTTTCCCGGCGGAGGTCCGTTTTTGTTGCATCGCGGGCCCGTCCTCCACCAGAATGTGGCTCCGAAAGATGGACCTATCATGAGAACGTTAATCGTCGTATTCGTCGCGCACATCGCCACCTCGTTTGGCTTGGCCACGCCCGCCCAACGCCCTAACTTCATCTTCTTCTTCACGGACGATCAGGGCTGGGCCGACGCGAGATTCGCCGGGCATCCCTACGTGAAGACGCCGAACCTCGACCGATTCGTGAGCCAGGGGACATGGTTCAAGCAGTTCTACGTGGCGGCCACCGTCTGCTCGCCTAGCCGGGCCGCGTTCATGACATCGCACTTCCCGGCCAGGCACCATGTCCACGGCCATTTCGCCACGCATGATCAGAACGCGGCGCGCTCCATGCCGAACTGGCTGGACACCGACACGGTGACGGTCACGAAAATCCTCAAGGAGGCGGGTTACGCCACGGGGCACTTCGGCAAGTGGCACCTCGGCAGCGGCGATGGGGCCCCCGAACCCGGCGCCTATGGCATCGACAAACATGTGACGATCGTCTCCAACGGGCCGCAGTTGAGGGAGAAGGGCGCCCCGCCCGAGAAGCACTGGTGGGGAAAATCCACCGGCATCATCGTGGATCACGCCATCAATTTTCTAAAGGAAAACAAGGACAGGCCCTTCTATCTCAATGTCTGGACCCTGGTGCCGCACGCGACGCTCGATCCCACCCCGGAGCAACTGGCGGTCTACGACGATCTTGCGCCGCGCGCCGACGACCCGGCCTTCGGCGACTGGATGCAGAAATATCTGGCCGCCGCCAAGGACCTGCGCAGCCAGATGCGGGTATTCTGCGCCTCGCTCACCGACCTGGACACGCAATTCGGCCGGCTGATGCAGACGCTCGATGAGCTGGGGATCGCGGACAACACGGTGGTCCTCTTCTCCAGCGACAACGGCCCAGAGGATTATAATATAAGCAACGCGGCCAACGCGGGCGTGGGCAACCCCGGCCCCTTGCGCGCGCGCAAGCGGAGCATGTACGAGGGCGGCGTCCGGACCTTCGGCCTCCTTCGCTGGCCGGGGCACGTGGCGGCCGGGCGCGTCGATGAGACCAGCGTCCTCTGCGGCGTCGATTGGCTGCCCACCGTCTGCAAGCTGGCGGGGATCCCGGTGCCCGCCGGCGTTCGGCCCGATGGCGAGGACGTCAGCGACATCTGGTTGGGAGGATCGCGCCCGCGGACCCGACCGCTGCATTGGGAATGGCTCTTCCGCGTCTGGGGTGACGAGTACATGCCGCCGATGCTCGCGATCCGCGACGGGAAGTGGAAACTCTTCGTGAGCCACGATGGCGGCGGCGCGCAGCTCTACGACATCCCGAATGACATCGGCGAGAAACGCGACGTGGCCGCCGGGAACCCCGACGTGGTGAAGGCGCTCACGGCTAAGGCCCTTGCATGGAAGGACGCGCTGCCGCCCTGCAAGGCGCGGGATGAGGCCGCCGCCAGCGGCAAGCCCGTCGATGCGCCGCGCCAGCCCGCCAAGGCGGCCGGCAAGGATCCGGCAAAGCCCGCGATGGACCGCGCCGAGATGTTCAAGAAAAAGGACGCCAACGGCGATGGGCGGATGAGCCTGGAGGAATACCTCCACAACTTCCCAGACGAGGCGGAGGGCCGGCGGCGCTTCCCCACGTTCGACTCGGACAAGGATGGCTCCCTCAGCCCCGAGGAGTTCGTCACGATGGGGAAGGGCAAGGGGTGATGGAGTGGTTTCTTTGAGGAGGGCCTCGGGACGTAGCCCATCTGGTGACAGATGGGCCGAGCGGGCGCTGTGCCTGTTGTCCCACCTCGTCTGCTGCGCGGGGGCCTGGTCTGCCGAAACGGCGGCGCCGGTTCCCACCCTCCACGTCAGCGACCTGTTCCGCCCCCACGACGATCCGGATGACCACTGGGATCTCGCCACGCACTATGCGCTCGCGCATCAGGGCCGCGTCGATCTGCGGGGCGTGATGATCGACTTCCCGAAACCGGAGCGCGCCCACGCGCCCGACGTGATCGCGGTGGCCCAGATGAACCAGGTTGCCGGGCTTTCCGTTCCCGCAGCGGTCGGCTCGCCCAAAGTGCCGTCGCCCGATGCGGAGGGCGAGGCGCGGGGCGACCCCGATCTCGCGGGCGTGCGAGTTTTCTTGGATTGGATGCGGCGGTCGCCGGCGCCCGTCGTGGTCCATGTGCTGGGATCGTGCCGCGACGTGGCGATCGCTTTGCGGGCGGAGCCCGGCCTATTCGCGACGAGGTGCCGCGCCATCTACCTGAACGCCGGTTCGGGCACGCCGGACCCGGAGTTGGCGAGGCGGCTGGAATGGAACGTGAAGCTGGATCCGGCCAGCTACGCCACGATCTTCGACGCGCCGTGCCCGATCTATTGGCTTCCGTGCTTCGAGGTCGTGCGCGAGCGGCCCGCCGACCTGTTCCGCGTCGCGGAGTACGGCTCCTTCTATCGCTTCCGGCAGGGGGATTTGCTCCCGTCGCTCTCCCCGCGCGCGCAGAACTTCTTTGCCCACATGTTTTCCGCCGGTCGCTTCGTTGAGACCGGTGGCGTGCGCCCCGTCGGAGCCGACCGGCCATGGCTCGCCTATCTGTTGGGGCCCAGGGATGAGCCCTTCCTCGATGCCCAGGGCCGATTGGATCGCAACATGTGGTGCACCGCGGGATTCCTCCACGCCGTGGGTCAGACCGTGACGAAGGACGGTGAGATCGTGCCGCTCGGCGGGGCGCATGAACCCGTTTCCGAATTCATTCCCGTGCGGGTGACGTGTTCGCCCGATGGCGTCACCCAATGGGAGCCGGGGCCAAGTTCCCCCGCCAGGTTCCTCTTCCGCGTGCGGGACACGGGGGCGTACCCATCCGCCATGACCGCGGCCCTGGAGGCGATGTTGCGATCCCTGCCTTGAGGGCCGGCGGGCACCACCGCGTTAGAAAACGTAGCCCATCTGGTGACCGATGGGTTCGGGCGCTCGGTCGGCGCATCCACGGTCTGACGACCGCGGCTGCATTCAGGGTTTTCGGGCTGGCGGGCATCCCACCTCCCTGTTGACGGATCCCGATGCCTCCTTCAAACATCTGTTTCCTATGGCTCACTCCTCCTTCCCCCCGATGCGCGCCGTCCGGCGGCCCGGCATGCCCCGCGCGTTTCTGATGCCGTGGCTGGCGCTTCTATGGGCGCAGGCGTTGGCTCCTTGCGTCGCGCAAGGCGGGGAACCCACCAACGCCAAGGAGGCCTCGGAGAAGAAGGCCGCCGAAGACACGGCGGTGGATGAGGCGTTCGCGAAATGGAAGGCCGCTCTCCCCCCGGAACAGCAGGCATGGGAGACGGTGCTGGAGGAGAACCTCGGGGCTTTTTATCTGCCGCTGTACAAGCGCGACAAGGTCAAGGGCAGCGAGACCGCCTGGGATTACTTGAGGGACGAGCCGGGCCTGCCCCGCGTGCTGCTGATCGGGGACTCGATCTCGCGCGGCTACACGCTGGCGGTTCGGAAGGCGCTCGCGGGAAAGGCCAATGTCCACCGCGCGCCGGAGAATTGCGGGCCGACGGCCAACGGGATCAAGAAACTGGACATATGGCTCGGCCGCGGAAAGTGGGACGTGATCCATTTCAACTTTGGCATCCACGACCGGGCGACACCGCCCGCCGAATACGAGAAGCGACTCGGCGAGATCATCGCCCGGATGAAGAAGACCGGGGCGCGGCTGATCTGGGCCAGCTCCACGCCGTTGCCCCCCGAGAGCAAGTACGGCGATCCCGCCGCCATCGTCGCGCGCAACGAGATCGCCGCCAGCTTGGCCACGAAACGGGGCATCCCCATCAACGACCTGTACTCATCGATTGCGCCGCACTTGGCCGAATGCCAGAATCCGAACGACTGCCATTTCAACTCGCGGGGATATGATCTTCTCGGCGGCCGGGTCGCCGAGGCCATCGAACCCCACCTGAAAAGGAGATAGACCATGAGGCCATGCATCCCGTGTCTGATCGGGGCGATTCTCTGCGCGCCCCTCGCCGCGTCTGCCGCCCCGGCGAAACCCAACGTCCTGCTCGTCTGCGTCGATGACCTCAAGCCGCTGTTGGGCTGCTATGGGGACGCGATGGTCAAATCGCCCAATATCGACCGCCTGGCCGCGCGGGGCGTGACCTTCGAACACGCCTATTGCAACCAGGCCGTCTGCGCCCCGTCGCGCAACGCGCTCATGACCGGCCTGCGGCCACAGGCCCTCGGCATCTACGACCTCGGCACGAATTTCCGCAAATCGGTTCCCGGGGCCGTCACCGTCGCGCAATATTTCCGCGCACGCGGCTATCGCACCGAGGCGATGGGCAAGATCATGCACGTCGGCCACGGCAACCACGAGGACGAGGCCTCGTGGACCGTGCCGCACTGGAAGCCGGGCGGCGGCGGGTATGTCTTGCCCGAAAACGTCGAGGACACGAAGAAGAGAGCGGCGAAGGCCAGGGCCGACGGCGTGCCCGAGAGCAAGCGTTCCAGCCTCGTGAAGGGCCCGTCGACCGAGTGCGCCGACGTGGCGGACAACGCCTATGCCGATGGCATGATTGCCGACGAGGCCATCAAGCGGCTGCGCGCGGCGAAGGACAAACCCGGCGAGCCCTTCTTCATGGGCGTCGGCTTCCTCAAGCCGCACCTCCCCTTCTGCGCGCCGAAGAAATACTGGGATCTCTACAGGGCCGAGGCGTTCCCGCTGCCCGCGCTCAAGGAACCGCCGAAGGGCGCGCCCGGGTTCGCGCCGACCACCTGGGGCGAACTGCGCGCGTATACCGACATCCCGCCCACCGGGCCGCTGGATGACGCGATGACTCGGCACCTGATCCATGGCTACCACGCCGCGGTCAGCTTCATGGACGCCCAGCTCGGCCGCGTCCTGGACGCCCTCGATGAGACCGGTTTGGCCAAGAGCACCATCATCGTCCTGTGGGGCGACCACGGCTGGCACCTCGGCGACCACGGCATGTGGTGCAAGCACACCAACTATGAGCAGGCCGCCCGCATCCCGATCCTCGTCGTCGCCCCCGGCATGAAGGTGGGCGTCAAGACGCCGGCCCTGATCGAGACCGTGGATATCTACCCGACCCTGTGCGAGCTCGCCGGACTGCCGGCGCCATCGGGCCTCGATGGCGCCAGTTTCGCCGCCGCGCTCCGGGATCCGTCCGCCCCGACCAAGGACCACGTCCTCCACGCCTACCCGCGGGGCGGCGGACTGATCGGGCGGGCCGTCCGCACCGCGCGGCACCGGCTGGTCGAGTGGAAGGTGCCGGGCGACGCCGCGGACACCGCCGTCCTCGAACTCTACGACTACGAGGCCGACCCGCTGGAATCCAAGAACCTCGCCGCCGAACAGGGCGAGATCGTCGCGCAACTCCGCGCGATGCTCGCCAAGCACCCCGAGGCCAAACCGCAGATCGGCGAGGGCAAGGGGCGGTCCGGTGCCGCGCCAGCCAAACCCAAACAGGATCGCGAGGCCATGTTCACCAAGCGCGACAAGGACAAGGATGGCAAACTGACGCGCGAGGAGTTCCTCGCCAACCAGCCCGATCCCGACGAGGCCCCCAAGCGGTTCATCCAGTTCGACAAGGACAAGGACGGTTTCGTGAACGAGCAGGAGTTCGTTCGGTCGGGGAGGTAGGGCAATGGCCTGCCCAACGAGACTCATTTAGCGGCGAAAATCTGGCCCGAGAATCGCCCCTAACAGCCCGTTAAATAACCCATCCCTGACCAATACCGACCCGGCCCGCGAGGCCGCGGGCCCTCCCGACGCAACCAGGGAGGGACGCCGGCCTCGGCGTCCGATGGCGTTCTTCAGCAGGCTGCTGAGTCCCAAAATACCGATTCCCACCGCCTCAACGCTTTGCCACTTCGACAAACGCGTGGTCCGACCCGCGCGCTCGACCTCAGGTGGTCCGTCTGCTGCGGTTTTCGCATGCTGGTACCGGGTCATACGGGGCTGGCAGTTCCCCGGAGGGCGGAGGGGCCGGGTCCGTTCGGCAGGGCGGCAGAACCGGATTCGTATCCGGTATCGAATCTGACGATGCGCCGGCTGCTTGACGCAGCAAAGGGGTCACAGCAAAGGGGTCAGTCATGGTATGTTGTGATCCTCACGACAAAATGGGAAAAAGCCATGACCCCTCTCCCGACTCGATCTGCGCGTCTCCGTGAGAGATTCCTGTGTGATCAACGCTCACGGTGAATGCCGCTCTGGAGCGCCAGCGGAAGAGCGTTCACCCCAACGTGTGGTTCGGTCTCCCTGATCCCCGTGCGGCGGGCAGGAAGCGAACGGATCTGATTCTTGGTTCTCATTCTGTGGGTTCTTGTTTGGGAACGCTGATCTTCGCTAATCTTCGCCAATCGGCCTCGTTGTTTTGGTTTCTTCTGGTCCCGATGCTCCAGGTCTTGGTTCAAATCAGCGTCGATCAGCGCAGATTAGCGCTCCGCAGTCCTCCGTTGCCCCAGCGTCTCAATTGACCGAACCTTGTATTGAAGGACACCCGATGTCCGTTTGGCCGGAAATGCCCATTCTTGGAGACGGCGCTGTGGCTGAGCGCCTTCGGTTCATTCCCCGTATGACGGAGGTAGCGCCGAGGTGCGCCGTGTTTAAGGACACCTCGCCGTGAGGGGCGGTGTTTAAGGACATTTTGGACCCGGTCGCCCCGATGCGGGCAGCGCTTTAGCCTTCGGGGCGACCGGCCCCAACCCGGCGGCCGAGCAATGGGGCTAGCCATGGCATTTTGTTTGTCTCACGACAAGATGACTAAGAGCCATGTTTGATTCCTTTTCCGCGCACGATCCCAAAGTGGTGCGTCCCCGCGCGGCCTTCCACCGGGCTTGCCCCATCGTGGATTTCGAGCCTACCCTGATGACAGAAACCCTAGGAGACCCAACGCCATGAATCGACGCACCTTCCTCACCACCCTGGGCAGCGGCGCTGCCGCCGCCGCTTTGACGCGCTGCGCGAAGCCCGCGAATGCCGCGGGTGTCCCGTCGTACCTCAAGGACCACGCCTCGTTGTACGCGAAGGATCCCCACGCCGCGGCCCTGGCGTGGTTCAAGGAGGCGAGGTTCGGGCTGTTCATGCACTACGGGCTGTATTCGATCCTCGGCCGCGGGGAATGGGTCATGTACCGCGAGGCGATCCCGGTCGGGGAGTACGAGAGGCTCAAGGGACAGTTCCGGCCCGACAAGTTCGACGCGGACCGGATCACGGACATGGCCGCGGGCGCGGGCATGCGCTACGTGAATATCACCGCGCGCCACCACGACAGCTTCTGCCTGTTCGACTCGAAACACTCCGATTACACGAGTGCCCAGAGCCCGGCGAAACGCGACCTCGTCGCCGAACTCGCCGAGCAGTGCCGCAAGAAATCACTCGGGCTATTCCTCTACTACTCCTACGCGCTGGATTGGCGCCACCCGTATTTCTACCCGCGCGAATTCAACCCCATTGCGCGACCCGATTACAAGCAGCCGGAACCGCGCTACCTCTGGCGGAAGGACGAGGACTTTCGCCATTACATCGATTTCGTCCACGGTCAGTTGAAGGAGCTGCTGACGAACTATGGCCCGCTGGCCGGCATCTGGTTCGATCCCATCATGGGCTACTACGCGCGGCCGGACCTCTTCCCCATCGCCGAGACCTACGCGATGATGCGGAAGCTCCAGCCGCAGACCCTCATCTGCTTCAAGCAGGGCGCCAACGGCACGGAGGACTTCGGCGCCCCGGAGCGCCGTGGCCAATCCCTCGCCGACCGCGTCCGGAAGCAATATGGCGACGAGAAGGCCAAGATCGCGCACGACGCGTGGGAGTCGAACAGGGTCAAGCACAACGAGATCTGCGACACGCTCCAGCCCCACGTGTGGGGATACAAGCAGGACGACGACGACAAGCATCTCGACGCCGACGAGACCCTGCTCCGTCTCGCGCAGGCATCCTGGCAGAACTGCAATCTCCTCATGAACACCGGCCCGCTGCCCGACGGCTCGATCCATCCCGTGGATGTCAGGACCCTCGCCGAGGTGGGGAAACGGATCCGGGCACAGGGATGGCCGGCGCCCGTCGCCCCACCCGAGACCCCGCCCGAGAAACCGAAGGGCAAGAAGGACAAGGCGGCCGCACCCGCCGAGTGAATGTCGCCGGTGACAGTACATGTCCCGCCTGAGCAGCGCTGAGAATTTCCGCCGCCGAGCACGTGCGCGTTTGGCCGCCGGGGCCTTGCGGCTTCGGCTGCAGTCCTGCGTCATTGCCTGAGGCAACGATGTCTTCATTTCCGCGGAACTTCTGGTGGGGCGCCGCGACGGCCGCGTATCAGGTCGAGGGTGCCGCCGCGGAGGACGGTCGAGGGCCGAGCGTCTGGGACACCTTCAGCCGAACTCCGGGGCGGGTCATGGGGGGAGATACCGGGGATATCGCCTGCGACCACTACCACCGCCTCGAGGAGGATGTGGGGCTCATGGCAGAACTGGGGATCGGACACTACCGGTTCTCGATCTCTTGGCCCCGCGTGATGCCCGATGGCCGGGGCGCGGTCAACGAGCGCGGCGTGGATTTCTATCGCCGGCTGGTCGACCTGCTTCTCCGGCATGGCATCGTGCCCCACGCCACGCTCTTCCACTGGGACAGCCCGCAGGCGCTCGAGGATCGGTACGGCTCGTGGCGGAGCCGCGAGATGGCCAAGGATTTCGCCGAATACTGCTCCGCGGTCGTGGGCAGATTGGGGGATCGTGTCACGCACTGGATGACGATCAATGAGATCCGCTGCTTCACGCACATGGGCTATGGGGTCAACGAGTTGCCGCCTCACGCGCCGGGAACAGTGCTCCCCTCGCGCAAGGAACTGCTCCAGACCGTGCATCACGCCCTCCTCGCGCACGGGCTCGGATGCCAGGCGATACGCGCGGTGTCTCCGGCGCCGTGTCACGTCTCCCTGGTCGATAATTTCGACGCCTACGTCCCGGTGATCGAGACGCCGGAGCACATTGACGCGGCGCGCCGCGCCTTCGTGGGCGAGCACCTCAATGGATGCATCCTGGTCCCCGCCCTGACGGGAAGCTACGGCGCGCGGGCCCTCGAGGAACTCGGCCCCGACGCGCCCGACATCCTGCCGGGCGACATGCAGACCATCGCGCAGCCGCTCGACGCCCTGGGCTTCAACGTCTACACGGGACACTACGTCCGCGCCGCCGACAACCCTCGCGGCTACGAGGTGCTGCCCCTGCCGGAGAATTACCCGAGGATGCACATGCCGTGGCTGCATCTCCTGCCCGAGGCCCTCTATTGGGGGGCGCGGCTGATCGGAGATGCGCTGAGAAAACCGGCCCTGCCCGTTTTCATCAGCGAGAATGGCTGCGCCTGCGAGGACGCGCGCGGTCCCGGGGGCGAGATCATCGACCTCGGCCGCATCCTGTACGGCCGCGCGTATCTTCGCTCGGCGCTGCGCGCCGTCGCCGATGGCATTCCCCTGATCGGCTACTTCCACTGGAGCCTCATGGACAACTTCGAATGGGCGTGGGGCTATTCGCGTCGCTTCGGCCTGATCTACGTGGATTATGCCACGGGGGCGCGTGTCCCAAAACAGAGCTTCCGGTGGTATCATAATGTGATTAGAAGTAACCGGGTCGTATGACTGCCCAAGGAGGTCCAGCCATGAGAACGTGTATCGCCGCCGTCTTCGCGCTTTCCTGCGCGCTATCGGCCGCCGCCGCGCCGCCGAATATCATCTTCCTGCTCACCGACGACCAGGGCTATGGCGATGTCTCGGCGCACGGGAACCCGATCCTGAAGACCCCGAACCTCGACCGCATTCGCCGGGAGGGCGTCCGGCTCACGGATTTTCACGTCAGCCCCACGTGCGCCCCGACGCGGAGCGCGCTGCTGACGGGCCGCCACGAGTTCAAGAATGGCATCACGCACACGATCCTCGAGCGCGAGCGATTGGCCCCGGGCGCGATCACCCTCGCGCAGGTCCTGAAGTCCGTTGGCTACGCGACGGGCATCTTCGGGAAATGGCATCTCGGCGACGAGGCCGAGTACCGACCCAACCGGCGAGGCTTCGATGAGATGTTCATCCACGGGGGCGGCGGCATCGGCCAGACCTACCCCGGATCCTGCGGCGACGCGCCTGGCAACACCTATTTCGACCCGGCGATATTGCACAATGACGCCTTCGTCAAGACGCGGGGCTTTTGCACCGACGTGTTTTACGCTCGGGCCATGGAATGGATCGGGGCGCAGGTCAAGGCCGGGAAGAGATTCTTCGCCTACATCCCGACCAACGCCCCGCACGGCCCCTACACCGCGCGCCCCGAGGACGCCGCGCTCTTCGCCGGCAAAGTCCCCGATGATCAGGTGGCCAACTTCTTTGGCATGATTCACAACATCGACGAGAACATAGGGCGCCTGTTGGCTGGGCTGGAGGAGTGGGGCATCGCGAAGGAAACACTGGTCATCTTCATGAATGACAATGGCGGGACCGCCGGGGTCAAGGTCTACAACGCGGGGATGCGCGGCAACAAAGGCACCGCGTGGCTCGGCGGCACGCGCGCCTCGTCATTCTGGCGCTGGCCGGGAACCCTTGAGCCGGGGGATCGGCCCGCGCTGGCCGCGCACATCGACTTCTTCCCCACCATCGCCGAGATCGTCGGCGCCAAGTTAGACGATGAGGTCCGGCGCCAGATCGAGGGGCGCAGCCTCCTGCCGCTGTTGAAGGACCCGTCGGCGCCCTGGCCCGAGCGCACGCTGGTCACCCACCTCGGGAGGTGGCCGAGAGGGACCGATCCCGGCGAGTGGAAGTACAAGACCTGTTCGGTGCGCCGTCCCCGCTGGCACCTTGTCTCGGACGCCGGCGCGCGCGAACCCAAGTGGGAGCTGTTTGATGTCGCGGCCGATCCCGGCGAACGGACCGATGTCGCGGCGCAGCACCCCGATGTGGTCAAGGACATGGCCGACGCCTTCGATGCGTGGTGGGCCGAGGTCAGGCCGATGATGGTCAACGAGGGCGCCACCGGCCCGAAGATCAATCCATTCAAAGAGATCTTTTGGAAGCAGTTTGGCGGCGGGCCCAGCGCGGAGGACCTCGAACGCATGGACCCGAGTCGACCCTTTGAGCTGGGGCCTAAGAAGAAGGGAAAGAAGACAAAACCGTAGCCCATCTGGTGACAGATGGGACCGCGCGCCCACCCGCCTCCGGTGGATGAGCGGCCCGTGCGACGGCCAAGTCACGGCGCGCCGCAAGCCGCCCGGGAAGAGTTGGTTGTGCGGATGCCGCGTGAATGAGGCGCCGCGAGCCGAGAACCGCGGAGATGTTCGTCGTGGTGCCTTCAGGCACTCCGCGACCCATCAGAAGCACCCCGCCCACGCGGTGGACAGGAGTGTCCGCCTTGCGGGAGGCCCGGGTTCGCCGCGAATATCCAGATCTTTCATGCCCACGCTTGAATCGCGGGGCCGGGTCGCATAGCCTCAAAGAGTCATCGGCGTGATCGCAACCGAAAGAAGCAAACCCATGGACACCGTCTCCCGACGCACCTTCCTCAAACACTCTTCCAAGGCCGCCGCGCTCACAGCGTTCGGTGGCCTGATCCGTCCCGCGGCGCGCGCGCAGTCGCCCAACGAGCGCCCCAACGTCGCCCTGATCGGATGTGGCGGTCGCGGGCGCTTCATCATCCGCGTGATGGTCGAGGAGGGAAAGGCCAACTGCGCCGCCCTCTGCGACCTCAGCGATCAGCGCCTGGAGCAGTGCTGGAAGTTCATCTCCGAGGTGCAGCCCGCGCAACCGCGGCTGGAGAAGGATTTCCGGAAGGTTCTCGACGCCAAAGATGTCGATGCCGTGATCATCGCGACCCCCGACAGGTGGCACGCGCCGTTGACCGTCATGGCCTGCCAGGCGGGCAAGGACGTCTATGTCGAGAAGCCCCACTCCCACAACATCTGGGAGAGCGGCAAGATGGTCGAGGCCGCGAAGAAGTACAACCGGATCGTGCAGGTCGGCACCCAGAACCGATCCAAGGAATATAACCTCGCCGCGCGCGAGTACCTCCGCAGCGGAAAACTCGGCAAGATCGGGCTCGTGAAGGTGTTCAACTTGAAATCGGGCAACGCCTTCAAGCTGGGCGACCCCGGGGAACAGCCCGAGGGATTCGATTGGGACAAGTGGCTGGGGCCGGCTCCCTTCCGCCCGTTCCACGAGCAGATCCCGTTCCACGGGGGATGGCACCAGTACTGGGATTTCTGCGGCGGGGACATGTGCGACGACGGCATCCACCAGACCGACCTCGCGCTCATGCTCATGGGCGACCCCGGCCTGCCCAAGAGCGTGCGGTCGGTCGGCGGTCGCTTCGTGCACCGCGGCGACGACTCCGAGGTGCCCGACGTGCAGGTCGCGAACTGGGAGTTCGATTCCTTCGTGATGACCTTCGAGCTGTCGGGATACCCGAAATACATGGTCAAGAGCAGCGACGCGCTGCGGCGCAAGACCCTGGTGCCCGACTGGAAGCAGAATTCCACGCGCGTCGAGATCTATGGCTCCGAGCGGCTGATGATCGTCGGGCGCCACGGCGGCGGCTTCGTCGTCGAGGAATCGGGCTCGCGGATCGTCGAGAAGATGCTCGGCGAGGCCGGGGACTTCGAGCACTACAAGAATTTTCTCGACTGCCTCAAGAGCCGGAAGCAGCCCAATGCCGACATCTCGATCGCGCACGCGAGCAACGTCATCGCCCACATGGGGAACATCGCCCACCGCCTCGGCAATACCGCCATGCGCTACGACGCCGCCACCGGCCGCTTCGATAACGACAAGGCCAACGCCATGATCCGGCCCGAGTACCGCAAGGGCTACGAGATACCGGACAAGGTGTGAGGCCGATGCCAGGATCAGGATCCAAGTAGCCGAACGCGCCAGCGCTTGGCCCGCCCGGCCAAGCCGTTACCGGCTCGGCTACGGACATCGGTCATTTCCTGCCGAGCCCGCCCTCGCCGTGCCGCTGTCGGAATAGGGCGGGGGGTTCGCCCGTGGTGGCCTTGAAGACGCGGCTGAAGTGGTGGCGGTTGGGGAAACCGGTGCGCTCGGCGATGACGTCGATGGATTCCGCCGTCTCCAGGAGCAGGTGGGCGGCCTCGCGGACGCGGATCTCGGTGATGAATCGGGCCGGGGATTTCCCGCAGGCGCGCCGGAAGGCGGCGGTGAAGCCGCGCACGCTCATGCCGGCCTCCTGCGCCAGGGCCGAGATCCCAAGCCGGGACCCGCATTCGGTCTCGATGTGGCGCAGCGCGCGGCGGACGCCATCCGGGATGATGCCCCCGGCCCAGCGGATCTCCGGCCGGGCGAGGATCAGGTGGAGCAGGGCCAGGCCGGCGAAGTAGGCGCCGTCACGGTGCGGGTGGCGGCGGTCGATCAGGCCCGCGGTGGCGCGCAGGAGGCACATCTCGGTCGGGCCCGGCTTGAGGAGCACCGGCACCCGCACGCCGGTGGCGAGTCGCCGCGACACGCTAAACGCCAGCCATAGGTTGGGCACGGCGACCCGACCCTCGCAGTGGAACAGGCAACGCTCCGGGATGAGCATGATGTGCCTCGGCGTGATCGCCACCTCACGATCCGGGAAGATCACCCGGTGCCCGGACCGAAAATTGTAGTACAGCCTCCAGAAGGGGCTGAAGACGTTCGGGAAGACCCACCAGTCGTTGCGCGGCAGGAATCCCACCTCGTGCAGCACGACGCCCGAGTGATCCGGCGCGATCCCCAGGGGATAGAACTCCAGGCCCACGCCGGAGAACGGGGTCCCGTAGGCCCCGCGGTTCCGTTTCCTCAATGTCGAAACAGACACAAGAAGTACCTAATCAGATATAGACGCGTCTGACAACCCCAAGGATGATTGTCTCTAATGAGCCCGGAGAAGCGCGTCCCGGGAGAGGAGAGCTCTCATGCATAGGGGTCGGACCATGCATCTAAGGACATTCATCACCTCCGTCGGTTGGGGCGCCATGGCCGCATGCCTCGGCCGCGCGCGCGGCGAGGCGAACACCGTCCCCATCCACCTGAAAAAGCATGCCGGCCTTTTCGCGAAAGATCCGCGGGGGGCCGCGCGGGCATGGTTCCGCGAGGCGAAGTTTGGTTTGTTCATCCATTACGGACTCTACTCCCTCTTGGGCAAGGGCGAGTGGGTCCAGTTCCATGAGCGGATCCCGATCGCCGAGTACACGAAATTGAAGGACCGGTTCACCGCGGAGAAGTTCGACGCCCGGGCGATCGCCGCGATGGCCGAGGGTGCCGGGATGCGATACGTGACGCTGGTCTGCAAGCATTGCGACAGCTTCTGCCTGTGGGATACGAGGGCCACCGACTTCAACAGCGTCAACTCGCCCGCGAAGCGCGACCTCGTCGCCGAGATGGCGACCGCCTGCCGAGAGCGGGGGCTGGGGTTCTTCGCCTTCTACGAGCACGGCTTCGACTGGCGGCATCCCCATGGCCCCGCGCCCTGGGACTGGAGCGTGAAATCGGTCCGCCCGGCCTATGATCCCCCCGATCCGTTCTATGCCCCGAAGGATCGGTATGATTTCAACAAGTACGTCCGATACGCGGATGCGGGCGTCGGCGAATTGTGCTCGGGCTACGGGCCCATCGCGGGGGTGTGGCTCGATGGCATCGCGGTGCCGCTGAGCGGCGACAAGGGGCGCTTCCGGGTTCCAAAATTATACGCCAAGATCCGAGAGCTGCAGCCCCACGCGCTGATCTGCTACAAGTCCGGCCTGTATCCCGAATTGGAGGACTTCATGGCGCCGGAGAAGCCCCAGATCGAGGCGGCCATGAAGAACCGCGCCGGAAAGCCGATGGAGATCTGCCTCACGATGCAGAAGCGCGGCACGAAGACCCCGAAGGGCGCGCTGTGGGGCTGGCTCGACGGCGCCGAGCACGTCACGGCCGACGAGGTCATGGCCATGCTCGACGATGCCGCATCCAAGCAGGCCAACCTGTTGCTGAACGTGGGGCCCCTGCCCGATGGCTCGATCCATCCCGAGGACGTTGCCACGCTCAAGGAGGTCGGGCGTAGGCTGAGGGCCGCGAAATGAGCGAAGGGTTCCATCCGGCCGCCCTCGCGGCCCTTTTGGTTCTCGCGTCGTGCGGAGGGAACGTGCGGGAACTGTACGTCGCCCCGGATGGCGACGACGCCAACCCGGGCACCCGGGCGCAGCCCTTCGCCACGCTGGAGCGCGCGCGGGAGGAGATCCGGAAGTCCGAGATCGGGGTTCGGCCCCCCACGACGGTGTACCTCCGAGGGGGCGTGTACCACCTGCCGGGCACCTTCGTTCTGGGGGCCGGGGATGCCGGGACATCCGGGGCGCCAATCGGATATCGGGCCTACCGCGATGAGCGACCGGTCCTCCGCGGCGGGTTGCCCATCGCGCGATTCGAAACGCACCGCGGCGAGATCCTCAAGGCCGATGTGGGGCCGGCGGGACTCGGTGCCGTGCGCTTCCGCCAGCTATTCTTTGATGGCGGTCGCCAGCAACTGGCCCGCTACCCGAATGTCGATCCGGCGCGCCCCTTCGAGAGCGGCTGGGCCTTCGTCGATGCCGAGCCGGTGCCGGCGGAGCGGTTGGGCGAGACGGGCGCCAGGCGCATCTTCCGCATCGCCGCGGCCGACCTGCGCCCATGGGCGCGCCCCACCGATGCCGAGGTGAGCATCTTCCCCTCGCACGAGTGGTGGAATAATATCGTCCCGGTCACCGCCTTCGATCGCGGGAGTCGGATCTTGACCCTGGCCCGCAATTGCTCCTACGAGATACAGGCCGGTGACCGGTACTTCGTTCAAGGTCCGCTCGAGGAACTCGACGCCCCTGGCGAATGGCACCTCGATGCCGATAAAGGAACCCTGTACTTTTGGCCGCCGGAACCGATCGGGGGGCGCGAGGTCTACGCCCCGAGGCTCAAGACCTTGCTGGAGATCGGGCCCGGCGCCGCGCACATCGCGTTTTGGGGGCTGACATTCGAATACTGCGAGGGCACCGCGATCACCCTCAAAGATGCCACGAACTGCCTGATCGCCGGGTGCCTGATTCAGAACGTCGGGGATTACAGCGGCAGCGGCGTCTCCATCGCCGGCGGGACGGGAAACGGCGTCGTCGGCTGCCATATCGCCGACACCGGCAGCCACGGCATCAGCCTCGGTGGCGGCGACGAGAAGACGCTCGCGCCCGCGGGCAACTGTGCCGAGGGCAACGAGATCACGCGCACCGGTGTTTTTCACAAGCAGGGCTGCGGTATCCACCTCGGCGGGACCGGAAACCGCGTCGCCCGAAACCATCTCCACCACCTCCCGCGATTCGGGGTCTGGTTCGGCGGCCAGAACCACGTGATCGAGCTGAACCACATCCACCACGTCAGCCTCGAGACCATGGACACCGCCGCGATCTACGGGAACTCCCTGAATTGGCTATCGGCCCACGGCTGCGTCGTGCGGCACAACTTCATCCACGATGTCATCGGCCGCAGCGGCAAGTCGGGCAACTGGCTCTCGCCCTATTTCGCGTGGGGCATCTATCTCGACTGGACGCCGATGGGCGTCACCGTCACCGGCAACATCGTCGCGCGCACGCCCCGCGCCGGGATCATGGTCCACGACGGCAGGGACAACCGCATCGAGAACAACATCATCGTCGAGTGCGGCACCGGGCGCCACGAGCACGGGCCGACCAGCCAGATCGAGTTCAGCGGCTGGGACACCGGCTACGGCTGGTGGAAACGCGAGATCGAGAACTGGTCCAGGCAGTACGACTCGGTGAAAGATCTGCCCGCGTGGAAGAGCGTCCCGAGCCTCCGCGATCCGCGGACCGTGCCCCTGCCCGATCGCCGCACCATGGCGCGCAATGTCGCGCGAGGGAACATCCTCTATTGGACCGAGTCCCAGGCCCAGGCCTTCCGGTTTCGGAACCTGTCGTTCGACCTCAATCCTTCCGACTCGAATCTGGTGTGGCACGGCGGCCAACCGATCCCGACCGGCCACCTCAATGCGGGGGAGCCCATCGGCCCGGATCTCGCGCCACCCAACGCCGGCTTCGAGCAGGGGGCGATCGGGGCCGCGCCAACGCCGTGGGCGTGGCACATCCGCCCCAGCACCAACGATTCCGCGGTGGCCTCATCGGATCAACCGCGCGCGGGCGCGCGATGCCTCCGGTTCCAGGGCATCCCCGATCCGGCCAAGGCCAATGACCCGAAACTCCAGGGGGAATCGTGGGCGAGGATACCCAGCCTTCGCAGCGCCGAGATTGCCGTCGAGCCGGGCAAGGTCTATCGCGTCGCGGGATGGTTCCGCGCCGCCGCGCCGGACACGCGCGTGGAACTCGGCGCCCAGGCCTATCGCAAGGACACATACAGCTGGCAGCACGTCGAGGCTTTCCCCATCGGCACCGACTGGTCCCGGCACGAGTGCGTCTTCCGGTTCCCCGCCCCCGGCGCCGGCGGGCACCCCGATATGAAAAAATTGTATGTCCGGATCCGGCTGCCGGATGAGCGCGGGCTGATCTTCGCCGACGATATCGAAGTCCACCAGGTCGCGCCCACCGACGAATGGACCGCGTGGCAGGCGCTGGGCATGGACCGCCATTCCGTCGTCGCGGATCCGATGTTCGCCGATCCCGCCAAGGACGACTACCGCCTCAAGGCCGGCTCCCCCGCCGCCGGTCTCGGCTTCCGGCCCATACCGGTCGAACAGATCGGGCCCCGCGGCGACCGCCGGGTCGGATGGTCCATTCTCAGCGTAGTGACCCGCCCTGGCCAGGTAGCCAGGCGATCACACGGCGATCGATTGCGCCTTGAAACGCCCCCCGAACAGGTGCCCCCAGTGTTCTGACCCAGATTCGCCCCGGGAGGGCAGGGGGCCGGAGCTGAATTTCACACTGGCGTGGCCTGCGCGTCCGGTGCGAGGATTCCACAAGGTTCCGCAAGAGATGAAGTGGTTGTCGCTCCTGTCTGTGGTGCTCGCCTCCTCTGGCTTCGCGGGTCCCGCGTCCTATCATTGGGACAATGTGCGCATCGGCGGCGGCGGATACCTGCTGGGCGCCGTCGCCCATCCCGGAGAACAGGGGCTGCTCTATGTGCGCGCCGATGTGGGCGGGTGCTATAGATGGGATGCGGGGAGGAAGGTGCTGGTGCAACTGATGAACTGGGTGCCGGCGGAGCAGAGCAATCTATACGGCGTCGCCGGGCTTGCGCTCCACCCACATGATCCGGATCTGGTTTACATCGCCGCTGGCAAGTATCCTGATCAGGCCCCGTCGGGGGTCTTCCGTTCCCGCGACCGAGGCGCGACATGGGAACCGCTGGGGCTGGAGTGCGGGGCCTGGGGTCAGAGCTTACTATCGACACTCGCGAGGAGGGCGGACACATAGCTGGCGCTGCCCATTTGGAGACGTTCGGCGATCCAGCGTCGCGTCATCGGTGTGCCATGGCGCAGGCGGCGGGCAATGGCGACCTTTGCGGGATCGCCCTTGGGGGCACGGGATAGGTCGATCTCCTTCCAGCCTGCTTGGGCGAGACCGACCCGGACAAGGCGCTCGGCGAGCGCCCGGTCGGTCTCGCGGCGCTCGGCGGCGCGCTCGCCGTGCCTGCCGGGTCGTGCCAACCGCTCCGACAGCCAGTCGGCGAAGTCTTCCGCGCCCAGCGTCCATCCGCGACGCGTCGCTTCGTTGGGTTCGACCAGGGGATCGAGTCGCATGCGCTCCACCTGCCGGGAGAATGCGCGCCGCGACCGGGCCGTGTCCATCGCCAGACCGTGTTCGCCCAGAAGGCGATCCACCCGCATCCAGCCAGGGCGCAATCGCGGGAGGAGGTAGGCCGGGTAGGTGCTCCAACGATACGATTCCAGCGGTGCACCCGAACCGATGAGTCCGGCGCGGCACGGGTTCAGGTGCACGTAGTGACACGCCCTGGCCAGGTAGCCCGGTGATCGACCGTCGATCAATTGCGCCTTGAACCGCCCCCCGAACAGGTGCCCCCAGTGTTTGTGGCGCCGATTGAACCGCTGCGTGTAGGTGCCCAGCAGCCACTTCATGCCGACGGAGAGATTGGGTTGTGGCGTCTCGACCACCAGATGGAAGTGATTGTCCATCAGGCAGGCGGCATGTACCTGCCATCCGGTTTTTGCGCAGGCCTCGGCCAAGGTCGCCGAGAATCGCTCGCGATCGTCGTCATCAACGAAGATCGCCTCTCGCCGATCACCCCGGCTCATCACGTGGTAAATGGCCCCTTCATATTGAATCCGCAGAGGTCTTGCCATCGCGCCGACCTTGCAGCAACGTGCTGTTGGGTGTCAATAGGAAGCTCTGACCCCACCCCTGCTCAATCCGCCCGTCCGGTTCGGAGGGAGGGGAGGGGCAACTCAATGCCCCGTCCCTACCCCTATCATCTGGAATTTTCGAGGCTCACGGCGAGAACGCGCGGAGGGTCTCTTTGCCGGCCAAGGCTTCGATGGCGGGGCCGTCGCCGGGATCCAGGCGGATGCGGATGATGGCCTCGTCGCCTCCGGAGCGGTTGCGGACTTCGAGGGTGTCGCCCTTTTGAGTCACTTTGCAGTCGGGCGGTTGACCGCTGCCGTTGACGAGCAGGATGGCGGCGATACGTCGGGCGGCTGCATCCTCGCGCGTGGCGGCGGTGAAGTGCCATTGTTTCGCGGGGACGGGTGCCTTCGCGTTCGGGAAGCCTTCCTTCGGGTCCATGGGCCATTCGTCGGTCTGGGAGAAGGAGAAGCCACCGGGGGTGAACAGGCGGACGGTCATGGCCTCGGGATCCTTTCGGGAGACGAGGGTTTGCGCCTTTTCATCCAACTCGAAGGCGGCATGCCCGTGCAACAGCCACTGGTAAGGCACGGCCTCGGGCGCCGCCAGCTCATCGACGATGCAGACGACCGAGGGGCGGGCGAGCAGGACGTGGCGCAGGTTCCTCGGCATGGGAGTCGCGTAGCAGCCAGAGGCATCGCCGCAGGCGTAGCCGAAGCGCGGGGTGCTCTGGAACGCGGCGAGTCGGCCCGTGCCGCCGCGGCCGAGCTGTCCCTTGCCGTCCACGAGTACGGCGTTGTGCGCCAGGGTCTGCTGCGTGTACTCGGTGTGGAAGGGGGAGCCATGGGTCGGGTAACGCACGCCGGCGGGAATGGCGAGGGAGCGCCCGCCCTTCATGAGCGCGAAACTGTTTTGGTCGGCGTGGCTGTGGCTGACTGAGCCATACGGGGAGCACTTGAACAGCAGGAACAGGTCTCGCGCGGGCTCGAGGAAGTCGCTGTGGAGGGCGGCCCAGCCGACGCCATAGAAGGCGGCGTCGTTCGGGGCCGAGTCGGGGCGCTTTGGCTGGACGCGATCCTCGAATAGCAAGCCGGGGAGCGCCCCGAGGGCCTCGCGCTGGCGCTCGGGCACGAGCAGGTCGGCCCACCAGCGCGTCGCGGGGTCGTCGTAGCGGTTGGCGTGGAAGATCAGCAGCGAGCGGAGCCCGGCGCCGCTGCCGAGCATCGGGTCGTTCTCCATGTCGCCAAAGGGGCGGATGTCGCCGACCGGCGAGGTGCAATAAGAGAAGAAGCGCCGCACCTCGCGATAGAACGGCCGTTTCCAGAGGTCGAGGCCGGTGGCCACGCGGAGCGACTCCAAGGGCACGAGATAGATCTCGTTGTAGGCCATCCCGTAGGGTATCCCCTCGGCCCAGCCGCCGTCGTGCCCGCCCCAGTGGGGATAGACCGTCATCAGGATGCGGACGGCGTAGTCCATCCAGACCGCGGCGCGGGGTTCATCCGCAAGAGCGATCGCGTGCTCCACGAGATAGCCTGGCAATCGCCCGTTGTGGCTCTCCTCGGAGAGGAATAGATAATCGGACTTCTGCAGGCGCCGCATCAACTGGTCTGCGCGGGCGACCAGCATCTGCTTCACTTTGGCGCGCTCGTCATCGGACAGGATGTCGTACACCCAGTCGTAGGTTTCTGCCGCGGCCTTCGCGAGGCCCAGGCCTATCTCGTCGCCATACTTCGACATGACCGAGGAGATGCCCTCGGGGTCCCACTCGGCGGCGCCGAGGAGGATCGCCTTGGCCTTTTCGCCCGCGGCGGCATCGCCCTCGAGCGCGTGGCGCATCGCCAGAAACCGCATGCCGCTGTCGTGGTATTTGCGCATGCGGCCGAAAGCCTCGAGGTAGCCCAGCCGCTGGTCGGCCTTCGTGGGCGCCTTGTCGTAATCCGGCTCGGGGGGAACATCGAGCTTGAGCGCCCGCTTGGCCTCGCCCCGGAGCGATCCGATGGCCCCGCGCCGCGTCGTTTCGAAGGTGGCGCGGATCGCCGGGAGCTGCGCCTTCGGGAACAGGAGGCGCGGGTGCTCTTTCGGGACGCGGGCCAAGAGCTTTTCGGCCGGAACCCACGGCTGCTCGAAAGCCCCGGGCAAGATGGTGAAGCGGCGCGGGCCCCAGGTGTCGGCGACCTTGCCGGAGCCGTCGATCGCCTCGACGAGCCAGGTGTATTGTCCTGGCGCGAGCGACCGATCGGGCACGTGCGCGGTCCATTCCGTCACCGGGGATTCGTAGGCGACCGAGCCCGATTTTTGCATCACGCGCAGCCGATACTTGATCTCGCCGATCTTTCCCGCGCGCCACCAGCAGAAGCCCGGCGGCGTGATGTCCAGTACTTGCCCGTCGAAAGGCTTCGGGAAACAGGTGCGGTCGGGGCGCTCCTCGGGGAACGTCGCGGCGTCCGCGCGTGGGGCGGGGACGAGCATCAGGGCGACGGAGAGGATGGAAAGTGTACGACGACAGCGGGGATGAGGATGCGGTGACGACATGGATTGAAATGTACGGGGCGCGTGGCGAATGGGAATCGGCTTTTCGCGGTCGCGAGCGCACGCGTCATGCCGCATCGTTCATGGGGAGACTTCGGATCAACTGGAGGGCCGATTTGGACTGCGGCGTGACAGCGCCGCTTTGGATTGCCCCGAACGGCCCGGCGTGCGCCCGACGCCAGGCTCTCCAACCCGGATAGTTCATGCGCAGGGCGAACGATCCGCACGGAGTGCCGACACGAAGTGTCGGGGACTAGGCCCGACGCACCCATCCAAAGCGGCGCTGTCACGCCGCAGTCCAAATTGGGCCGCCCCCTCGCTTGCCACGCGAGCGGGCAGGCTCTCGGTGGCTCCCCAGAATTCGCCAAATCAAAGCTAATTATCCGTCATCCGCGGTTTGAAGTTTCAGGCCAGAATCCTGTGATGTATGTTCTCGCCGGACCATGGCCAGAGCGCACGCCGGTATCATCGGAGATAGAGCCGACCCCGTCTGGCTGGTCTTGCCGCTGCTCGGATGGCTATCCCTTGCGGGGGCGGTCGCGGGGGGTCAATCGCCGGTGGCGCGGGAGCTGCCGCCACTATCGGTCCGCGGCATCAATTATTTTCCTCGCGAGACGCCCTGGGGTGGCATGTGGACCGAGACGCCGCGCGAGGTCTGGGAGAAGGACATGGCGCTCGCCGCATCGCTCGGCGCCAACGCGATCCGCACCTTCGTGCAATTCTCGCCGCGGCTGGTGGAGGCCGGTCTGCTGCG
>JADLBR010000035.1 GCA_020847615.1 Verrucomicrobiia bacterium | reverse complement strand
GTCAGATCCCATCCGGCAGCCGCCGGACCATCGGGGCAGAAAACACAGCCGATCGCCTTGGGCGATTGGCGGCCAAACGCTTACGCGTTCGGCTACGGGAGGCGCTGGGCAATTTCCGAGTCAGATCCCATCCGGCAGCCGCCGAACCACCTGGGCAGAAAATACAGCCGATCGCCTTGGGCGATTGGCGGCCAAACGCTTACGCGTTCGGCTGCGGGAGGCGCTGCGGCTATTTTCAAGTCAGCGGCGCGGTGTCAGGGCAGCGGGTCGAAGTCGTAGAGATTCGAGTCGCGCCGCGGGGGGCGCAGGGGAAGGCGCCGATGTGCCCTGGGAGAGGGCGCGAGGTCCTTCGAACCCTCGTCCTTCGACGCGCCTTCGCCGGCCGCTGGTTCCCCGGGCCCGGCCTCGTCGCCGAGCAGATCGCCATATTCGGATTCGAGGGATTCGGGGTCGGCGCCCTCCTCGAGGCGACGGAACACCTCTTCCATGCGGGCGTCGACCTTTTCACCCGAGAGTTCGGCCATGCGGCGCATCATGCGTCCGAGAGCCCGCGGGTCGGGGTTCTCGGGGTCCATGGAGCCGAACTCGCGCTCCATCTGCGCCATGGCGGCCTCCATCCGCGCGTCGTCGGGTGCGGCGTCCGGGCCGCCTGGCTTGGGGGCCTCCTGGCGTTTGCGCGGCGCGGCGAAGGCAGAGACCAGCCGGACCATGCGGAAGGAGGGGTCGGCGGGGCACTTGGGCGTGACGTTCGCGTAGCGGCTGGATTTGCCGAGGAAGGAATAGACCGTGTGGTTGTCCGGGCAGTAGAACTCGTAGATGGGCATAAGGGTTAACTTAAAGGGCAAAGGTCAAAAGTCATAGGATCAGGTGAGGTCCGCGATGGAGCCGAAGGCGGGGTCGAAGAGGCGGCGGTGGGTGCGGACGGCGAAACCGTCCGTCATGCCGGCGATGTGGTCGCAGAGGATGCGGGCGCGGGTGGCCGGTGACAGGGCGGCGTCCAGGAGTGCCTCGGTCTGCTGGGGCAGGAGGCGGTTGGCCGGTCGTGGGCCCTGGAGATACTGTTGGGCGAAGGCCTCGAAGAGGTCGCGGAGGATGCGGGCGCCCTTGAACTCCAGCTGTTGGAGCTGGGGTGTGCGGAAGACGAGATCGACGGCGAGCCGGCTGTAGAGCTTGGCCCTGGCGCGCGCGGCGCGGTCGACATCGAGGTCGAAGGCATGGCGGTGGGTGCCCGCGGAGGCGACCTCGCGCGGGGTCAGCCGGCAGGCCCGTATCATATCGCCGATGCGCCGCGCAAAGCGGCGCTCGACGGCGTCGTCGCGGAGGGCCTGGAGGAGATACGCGACCGCATCGGCATCATCGCGATCCAAGTCTTCGCCGGAGGCCCACCGTTCGACGGTATCGATGCGTATGAAGCCGGCGGCGCAGCCATCGACGATATCCATGAGGGAGTAGGCGGTGTCATCGGCCCAGTCCATGATCTGGCATTCGATGGAGGGCCCGGTGGCGTCGGCGCCCACGAAGTCGAGCTGCGCTCGCTGCTCGGGGTAGAGGAAGTGGTTGCGGGGGGCCTCGGCGGGATCGTAGGGCCGCTTGTATTTCATGACGGCGTCCATGAGCGCGCGGGTGGGCCGCATGCCGCGGCGGGTGGGTGCGCCCCCGAACATGAGGTCGGTGAGGATCCGGAGGGTCTGGGCGTTTCCCTCGAAGCCGCCGTGGGGGCGCATGAGCTCGTGGAGGGCGCGCTCGCCCGCGTGGCCATAAGGCGGATGGCCGATGTCGTGCGCGAGGCACGCGGCCTCGACGAGGTCGGCGTCGACGAAGAAGTCCGGGGCCAGGGGGTCGCCGGCGCGGAGGAGGTGGGCGCAGATGGCGCGCCCGATGTGGGCGACCTCCAGGGAGTGCGTGAGGCGGGTGCGGTAGAAGTCGTACTCGCCGGCCTGGAAGACCTGGGTCTTCGACTGGAGGCGACGGAATGCGGCGGAGTACAGGATGCGATCCCGGTCGATCTCGAAGGGCGAGCGGTCCGGGGCGGCGGGGCGCGGCGACTCCCAGGTCTCCGTGTCCGGGGGGGCGTAGAAGTGGTTTTCCACGGGCGCGGGGCAGCCGCGCGCTAGGCGGCGGCGAGCTTGGCCATGAGGTCGTCCGGGATCTCGAGGTTCGAGAAGACGTTCTGCACGTCGTCGTGGTCGTCCAGGGCCTCGATGAGGGCCATGACTTGGGAGGCGACCTTCTCCTCGGTGACGGGGGTCTGGTTGGAGGGGACGGCGGCGATCTTGGCGGATCGGACAGCGATGTTCAGTTTTCGGAGGGCTTCCTCGACGGCATAGAGCCTGTCGACCGGGGTGCGGATCGAAAATGCGTCGCCCGAGGTGGACATGTCTTCGGCGCCGGCATCGAGGGCGGCCATCATGGTGGATTCCTCGTCGGCTTCAGCGGCGGGGACATCGATAAGGCCGCAGCGCTGGAACATCCAGGCGACGCTGCCGGGGCTCCCCAGGGAGGCGTTGTTCTTCGTGAAGATGGCGCGGATTTCTGCGGCGGTGCGGTTCTTGTTGTCGGTGGTGGCCTCGACGAGGAGGGCGACGCCTCCGGGGCCGTAACCCTCGTAGGTGAGCTCCTCGATCGTCTCGCCGCCGAGTTCCCCGGTGCCGCGTTTGATGGCGCGCTCGATGGTGTCTTTCGGAACGGACTCGGCCTTGGCGGCGGTGATCGCCTGGCGGAGGCGGGGATTCATGGCCGGATCGGCGCCGCCCGCCCTGGCGGCGATCATGATCTCGCGGGCCATACGGCTAAAGATCTTGCCGCGCTTGGCATCGTTGGCGCCCTTGGCGCGTTTGATCTGGGCCCAGTGGGAATGTCCTGCCATAGGGTCGGCAAGGGTAACGCGTGCCCGATGTCGGCACAATGGCAATGTGCCCTGGACCGGCTTGGCGCGGATGGACGGGCGCTTGCCCTAAAGGATTTTCTCGATCTCTTTTTCCTGCAACTCCATCGGGTGGCCTTCCCACACGATCTTGCCCGACTTGTCGACCAGCATGGCGTGGGGTATGCCCTTGATGCCGAATTGCTTGCCCCAGTCGTCGCCCTTGTCCTGGGCCACGGCATAGTCCATGGGAACCTGTTTCATGAATTTCTCGACGACGTTGTCATCCTCGTCGGTGATCCCGACGACGACCAGGCCCTTGTCCTTGAATTTCTTATAGATCTCGTTGAGGTGTGGGATGCTGGCGCGGCACGGAGGGCACCACGTGGCCCAGAACTCGACGACCATGGGTTTGCCGATGGTCTGCTCGGGCTTGTTCTTGATGTACTTGACGTCGATCTTCGAGAGCACGGTGCCCACATTGCTCTTCCCGCTGCTGGCGGGGGCCGGGGCCGCGAGGCCGAGGCAGAAGGCGGCTGCGAATAGCGCGGTGATTTTTCTCATGGCTATTAGCTTATACGTGTTTGGGGCTGGCGCAAGTGGTCCCGGGGTCAATCCTCGAGCCAGAAGACGGAGGTCTGGCCTTTTTTGAGGCTGGTCTGGATCTGGGAGCCCCTGGGCAGTCTGGAGCCGGCGACGACGTCGCGGGCGGCGCATTCTCGCGGGAGGCGGATCGTGATGGGGCCATCTGCGGCGGCGTGGACGGCGAGCAGGGGGCCGTTCGCGAAGATGTTGGCGTCCGAGTCGCAATAGAGATGCACGTCGGCGAGTCGGGCGGCGTGGCGAATGAGGGCGGTGGGCAGTTCGGTGGTGCCTGAGAAGAGGGCGGGGCCTTCGGGTCCTCGCCGGAGGACGACCGCGGGCGAGCCATCGTGGAAATGGGCCAGCACGGAATCGCCGCTTGCCGGCTGTGGGGAGAGGAGGGGCGTGATGGGCTTTGCCTGGCCGTAGGTGCCGGGGAGACCGATGGCGAGGCCCTCGGGGGTGGCCCGGACATTGGCGAGGGTGCCCTGGGGCATGACCCTGGTTTTGAAACCCGTGAGGTCGCACGTGGCATCGACGGATGGCGCCGCGCCATCGTAGTAGCCCGGGGTCCAGCACCAGAGGTTGGCGGTGTCGCGGGTCGCCCTCTTCAGCGAGGCGCGTTCCGACGGCGAGAGCCGCCAGGCGGCCAAGAAGACGTTGAGTTTCGCGCGCGCGCGTCCCCCGATGATGTCATCGATAAGGAACTGGCCGAAAGGGGCGCCGACCCGGTGCAGGTTCTCGCGGGCCGTATAGATGAGCGGTCGCGTGGTCCAAGGGACGGGGCCCGAACCGACGGGCAGCAGCATCGATCGCTCGTCGAGGATGGCGGCGATCTGGGGTCGGAATGGCGTGGGGTGCGCGAGGAGGAACTCTTCGATTTCTCGGAAACGGACCATCTCTTGCCAGAGGACGGGGTCGTCGAACCATCCCGAGGAGCCGAGGTCCATCCACCACGTGGCGAAGTTGCGCGCGGTCTCGTGGGCGAGGTTGCGGCGGAGGAGTTCGGCGGTGCCCGACTGGGTATCGGCGCCGTCGCGCCAGCCGGGGAAGCTTTTCTCCCTGGTGAGGTGGGTGCGGGTGTCGTCCTCATTGAGCCAGAGTTTTCCGGCGAGCATGACACTCTCCGCGGCGGTCATGCAGGGGGCGCCGCCGCCCGGCTGCCGGTCATAATAGGATATGGGGGCGCACAGCACGTCGATGTCGGCGGATGCGAGGGCTCGGCGGAGCGCGTAGTGGCCGGAGACGGCGGGCCCGTTGGGGAGGGCGCCGAACTCGAAGACGTAGCCATAGAAGAAGACGGACAGGCGGTCGGGGCCGGCTTCCTCGCGCAGCGCGCGGGCCAGTGCCAAGACGGTGTCGGCCATCTCCTCCTGCTGGAACTGCGCGAAATCGACGAGGCGCATCTCGCGGGAGGGATCGCGCAGTTGGCCATGGGGTGCGGCGCGTCGCTCTTCGGGGGAGGGGACGGTGGCGGTGGCGCGGCTGATGCCGGCGGCGCCCCAGGATCGCCGGAGGTCATCGTCGGAGGCATATTTGTTTTGGATCCATGCGCGCCAGGCGACGAGGGTGGCGGGCTCGAGGCCATTGAGGGGGCGATCCCAGGAATCGAAGTAGAACCATTCGCCCGTGTTTTGGCCGCAGGGATGATAACCGGCCATGTGGGGGCCGAAGTGGTCTTCGCACCAGCGTATGGTGCGGCGCAGCGCGGCGGCGGCATCGTTCCGGAATTCGCGCGAGGAGACCGATGCGGTCTTGCCCGGCTTGCCACCCTCATAGGCCATGACCGCATCCGGGTGGGCATCGAGCCACCACTTGGGCGGATACATGCCTATGCGGGGCAGCAGCAGGGCCGACGGGTTGGCCGCGAGCGTCGCCCGGATGGCGGCATCGATGCCGGAGGGGTCGGGTGCCTCGCCCGGCTTGGCCCAGAGCGTGGGGATGGGGAACGAGACGATATCGACGCCATGGGCCGCGGCGATCCGGACCTGGGACGCGTAGGGCGGGGGCAGGCCGCCGTATCGCTGGAACGCCCCGCCCTGGTGGTGGACCGATGGCGCGAGGTGGCGCCTGGATGAAGAGCGGGCCCAGAGCGTGACGCGGTAACGCGCCCCTTTCGCGAGTCCGATCTGGGGGCGGTAGAGGTGAAGGCCTCCAAGTCTCGGGTCTTTGCCGATGGCCAGGTGGAGCGCGGAGCCGCCGCCGCGGCCCTCCCCCGGCGCGAGCCGAGCCTTGAAGTCGGGGTTCTGATCCCGCCCCTTGCACCACATCTGCCACGATTGGCCGACGCCGTCTTGGGTCTTTTCGAAATCGGATGCGAGCACCGGGGATCCGCCGGCGAGATCCGTGATGCGGATATCGTCGAACCAGACATCGCCGGGCTCCTCGCCGAATCTGAGGTGGAGCGCGGCCGCCGAATCGTTCTCCGGGGCGGTGAACTCGAAGGCGACCTCGGCCCAGTCGGTGCCGATGGGGGCGAGTCCGCCGCCGCCGGGTCCCCCCCAGAAGATGCGCGCGCGGGCGGGGCGTCCGTCCACCAGGAGCCGGGGCACGCCGTTTTCGGAGCGGACGCGGAAATTGTGGCCGGGGTCCCCCTGTGTGGGCCTGGCGCAATGGGTGGCCGCCAGGGACACGAGGGCGAGGATGGCTGACGTGGATCTCATGCGGCGATGATTGGGCTTTCGCCGGTGGCAGGCAATCCAAAGGTGGGGTGTCGGGCGGCGGTGCCCGCGGAGGAGGCTGCCGGACAAAGTCCGAGAGCCTCCTGGGTCAGCCGGAGAGCGCGGCGATCTGCTCATTCGCCTTGCGGAGGCGGGAGGAGAGGATGCGGATGAGATATTCGAGCAGCCTGAACTTGATGCCGGGGTGTTCGGCTCCGAGGCGGTCGTAATCGTCCAACGACAGCGTGAGACATGTCACATCCGTCTCGGCCCAGATATCGCTGGAACGGCGCCCGCGATCGACAACGGCCATCTCGCCGAACACCGATCCCGCCAAGAAAGTGGCCAGGCGCTGGAAGGTGGAGGGGCCGGTGTAGAGGCGGACGCTGACGGTGCCCCCGGTAAGAAAGTAGATATGCTGGGCCCCGTCGCCTTTCTTGAACAGGCACTGTCCCGCGGGGAAGTGCTCCTGTCGCAGATAGCCCTGGAGTTTCGCGAGCGCGGCGGCGTCGAGGCCCTGGGCCACATCCAGGCGCGAGAGCGGTATCGGGCCGCAGGAGGAATCGTGCGTGGCCGCGGATATCGGGAGTCCCGAGAGAAGGCTCTCCTCGCAGGCCTCGAGCGCGGCGTCGAGCGAGGGGTAGATGGCGGTGGGTGTGCAGCGGGATACGATGTGACGGCACAAGGGATTCTTCGGGGGCAATCCGGCGAATACCACGCGCTTGCCGGATCCGACGAGGTGGGAGACGAGCGTGCCGAAGAATTCGGCCGCGGTCTCGTCAGCGGAGTCAACCCTGGATATGTCGAACACGACGGCGTCGGCCCGCGACGCGCATGCGCACGTGCGGCGCTGTATGACCTCCATGGTCGCGAAACCCAGATCCCCCTGCAACTCGAGGATGTGGCTGGCGGCTCCGATGTCGCGGAGGCGGGCCGCGTCTGATTCGGGCCGGACGCGGGTCGACTGTCGGCGCGCGAGGGTGGATTGGCTGCGAACGGCGGCGCGGCCCGAGCGCGGCGCGTCGAAGAGGTGCAGGCGGAAACGGTCAGAGAGCTCCTTGCAGACGCCGATGCCGCGGACGCTGTTGCCCTGGGCGTCCAGGCGCGGGGAGAACACGCCGATGCCCATCCTGCCCGGCAGGACGGCGAGGATGCCGCCGGCGACGCCGCTTTTCGCGGGCAGGCCGACCTCGTGGAGCCACTGGCCGGCGTAGTTGTACATGCCGCAGGTCGTCATGACGCTGAGGACGTCATCGACATGGTCGGGGGCCAGCGCGCGCTTGCCCGTCGAGGGGTTCGTGCCGCGGTTGGCGAGGGTGGCGCCGAGGATGGCCAGGTCGCGGCAGTTCACGAGGATGGAGCACTGCCGGAAGTACAGATCGAGACCGGCCTCGACGGGGTCGGCAACGACGCCGAAATTTCGAAGCAGGTGCGCGATGGCGCGGTTGCGGTGACCGGTGGCGCTCTCTGACCTGTAGACGGCATCGTCGATCGAAAGGGTGCGGCCCGCGAAAGTCCCAAACCAGGCGAGCATTTTGTCGAAGGCCGAGTCCCCGAGGGACGTGCGGACCATGCTGCTGACCGCAATGGCTCCCGCGTTGATCATCGGGTTGAGCGGACGGCCGGTGCCCTGCTCGAGGCTTATGGAATTGAAGGCCTCGCCCGAGGGTTCCACGCTGACGCGGGCACGCATGGCCTTCGGGCCGCGGTGTTCCAGCGCCATGCCGTAGGCGAATGGTTTTGAGATCGATTGGATGGTGAAGGCCTGGTCGCTGTCGCCCACGCCGTAGACCGCGCCGTCAACCGTCGCGATGCAGATGCCGAACCATTCGGGGTTTGCCTTGGCCAGTTCCGGTATATAGGTGGCCACTTCGCCCGATCGGTCCTGGCGGTGCCGGTCCCAAATCACTTCCAAGATTTCGATCAATGGGGCGACGCTGGCGCCGTTGGGGGTCTGTGTCATCCGATCCTCTCGTGTTGTGGGGGTCGCCGGGAGCTAGCAGGGGGCATGCCAGTTGCGGCCGATGTCGTCCGGTCGTCTGCCGTAAGAAGGATGGAGCGGGGGAAAAGCGGCGGGACCGGGCGCAGTGTTCGTGACACTTCCGCCGATACGAGTGACTAATAATATCCAGAAGCCCACCTTTATACAGCACCGTCGGCTGTTGGGGCGGAAAGAGTGGTGGGACAGCAGCCGATGGTGTATGGGGAATGAGGGTGGAGGTGCTGTGGCGGACAACTGGAGGTTGGCGTGAGAGCGATTGCGGTGAGACGGGCTGTGTGTGCTGTGGCGGCGGCGTATGTGGTTGGCGTGGGGTGGGGTGCGGAGGGTGCGCGGTGGGCCAAGGATCCTGAAGGCGCGCGATTTGCGGGGAAGCCCGAGGGCGGGGAGGAGCGCGTTTACAAGACGGTGGGTGAGGTGAAGTTGCCCCTGTACGTGTATTCGCCGGTTGGCCACAAGCGCGAGGACAAGCGGGCCGCGATCATATTCTTCTTTGGGGGTGGGTGGGCGACCGGTTCGCCCAAGCAGTTCGAGCAGCAGTGCAAGTATCTTGCGGGGCGGGGCATGGTGGCCATCACGGCGGAGTATCGCGTGAAGTCGCGGCACGAAGTGAAAGTGGAGGATTGCGTGGAGGACGCGAAGTCGGCGATGCGCTGGGCGCGCGCGCGGGCGGGGGTGTTGGGGATCGATCCGGATCGCATCGCTGCGGGCGGCGGTTCGGCGGGCGGGCATCTGGCGGCGGCGGTGGCCACGGTGGAGGGATGCGAAGCTCCCGGTGAGGACACCCGCGTGAGCGCGAAGCCCAATGCGCTGGTCTTGTTTAATCCGGCGGTCGCCCTGGCCCCGATGCCGGATGGCACCGGGGAGGGAAACGCGAAACTGGCGGGGCTGCGCGAACGGTTTCGCGGCGATCCCGCCGCGGTGTCCCCCGCCCATCACGTCAGGGCGGGACAGCCTCCCGCGATCCTGTTTTTTGGCACGGAGGACGGGCTGCTCGAGGGGGCGCGCGTGTTCGAAAAGGCGTACCGGGCCGCAGGCAACCGCTGCGAGCTAAAGACGTACGAGGGACAGGCCCACGGTTTCTTCAATTTCGGGCGCGGTGGCGACAAGTACTATCGCATCACCCTGCGCGAGGCCGACAGGTTCCTGGCGTCGCTGGGCTGGATCGAGGGCGAGCCGACCATCGGTGAGTGAGGCTCGCGGGGCGGGCCTCACTTTGCGCTGAATCGGACCCGCATCTGGTGACGGTATATTTGGCCGGGCCGGAGGATGGGCGACGGCCAACTGGGGCGGTGGATGGAATCGGGGAACACCTGCGTCTCGAGGCAGAAGCCGCCGTGCTGCTGGTAGACGTAGCCGCCCTTGCCCTTGTTCGTGCCATTGAGGAAATTCCCGCTGTAGAATTGGACGCCGGGCTGGTTGCTCCACAGTTCCAGGGCGCGCCCCGATTTCGGCTCGTGGGCCCGGGCGACGGGTTTCATGGCAAACGCGTCGCCATCGACGACGAAGTTGTGGTCGAAGCCGATGGGGTCACCGCCGGTGGCCTTCAGGTCGCACCCGATGGGTTTTGGGGACGTGAAATCGAAGGGGGTGCCTTTGACGGGGGCGATCTCACCGGTGGGGATGAGGGTCGCGTCGACGGGCGTGTAGCGCGAGGCGAAGAGCTTCATCTCGTGGCCCGCGATGGAGCCGGAATCATGGCCCGCGAGGTTCCAGTAGGTGTGCTGGGCGAGGTTGCAGAGGGTCGCGCGGTCGGTCATGGCGGTCATCTCGACGAGGAGTTCATTGTCGTCCGTGAGTGCGTAGGTGGCGTTGGCGACGAGGTTGCCGGGATAATTCTCCTGGCCATCCGGCGAGAGGAGGCCGAGGTGGATGGCGGGGCCCTTCGGGGTCATTTCGGTCCGGGCGGTCCAGACCTGTTTGTCGAAGCCCCTGATGCCGCCGTGGAGGTGATTGGGGCCGTTGTTGGTGGCCATCTGGTAGGCCTTGCCGTCCAGTTCGAAATGTCCCTTCGCGATGCGGTTGGCGCACCGGCCCGCGATGGTCCCGAAGAAGGGATGGCCGGCTAGGTAACCGTCGAGCGAGTCATGCCCGAGGACGATATCGGCCATCTTGCCATCGCGGTCGGGCACGTGGAGTTCGGTGATGATGGCGCCGTAGTCGGTGACCTTCATCACGAGGCCCTTGCTGTTCTTGAGGGTGAACAGGGTCACCGGCAGGTCATTGGCGCTGCCCCAGGACTTGGATTCGATCTGGGATTGTGCTGGATTGTTCATGGTTGAGACGATCATGGTTGCGGCCAGGAGGCCGCGCGAGAAGCGAATGGGGTTCATAGGGTGTGTCCGCCGTGTGACCCTACTATGTATCAGGGGTGCGACTCGCGCGCAAGAGGGACGACCTCGAGCCAGCCCAGCGACGAGGGCACGTGAAAGTCGGGTTCCGGGGTCTTGGGATCGACCCAACTGATCCAGTTTTCGATGGGCGGGGGACCTTCGGTCTTTCGTCCGAGGTTGTGGATGCTGGGCGCGGCGGGGGCGGTTTTGCCGCTGCGGTCGTGCGAGAACTCGGCGCGGAACATGCCCCACCGGATCTTCGTTCCCGGCTTGAGGCGCGGGAAACCCAGGGCCTCGAGGCTCGCGAGGGGGACGCGCGCCTCGACGGCGTAGCCACCGGGGCGCTGAAGCCCTGCGGCGGTCAAGCCATCGAGTTTCCAGGCCCGGTCGAACTTCCGGTAGTGGGAGGCGCTGTAGTCGAGCGCGCGGCCGAGTGAGTCGATCTCCGCGCAGAAGTAGCGGCCCATCCGGTCGTCGAGGGAGAAGTAGATCTCGGCGCGGTCCTCGAGCACGGCGTCGGCCTCGTCGGAGAAGCGCCCCACGGCCACGATGTCGGCGTCCTCGATGTCGAAGGAGAAATACAGGAACTCGGGGTCACAGAGGGCGCGGAACTCCGTCCGCGGTGCGGGATCGGGTTTCCAGGGGAACCGGAAGGCGCGCTCGACTTCGGCGTGGGCCCAATCGGGTTCATCGGCGCGGCCATCGATCCTGATGGAGGCGCGGGGCATGAATCGGGCTCGGTAGGTGGCATCGCCGGGCGGTTGCAAGGGCGCGCCGGCGCCCGGGTTGGCGCGGGTATCCCGCGCCGGGTTGGCGAGCAGCAGCAGGGCGATCGCCGTGGCGGCGTGTCTCCGCGGGGCGCTCGCCCCTCTTCGAGGAAAAGGGCTACGGATCATTCTGCGCTGGCACGAGAACGGACGTTTTGCGGTTATTGGAGGGGCGGGCATCTTGGGCTCCGGGTCCCGCGACTTTCGAGCTGATGAAGACCGAGTCGCCGGCGGTGGCGGGGCCTTGGTCCAGACTGTAGGTCCGGGTGGCTATGGCGCCCGGCTTCAGGTTGAGGACGGTGAATTTCTGGGTTGAGCGGCCGTCGGTGATTTCGAGGATGGCGTAGGATTCGAAGACGGTCCCACGATTCTGGACGGTCACCTGGACGGGCAGGGCGCCGGCCGCGCCGGCGGAGGCACCGTCGACCCAATGACTCGCGATGGCGAGGTCATGGAGCCCGGCCGTGCGGCGATCCCTGAGGCGCCCGAGGTTGAGGTGGCCCTGGCCGTAGGCCGGGTCGGCGCCGGGCTGCCCTGACTCATCGGCGTTCTGCAGGACGATCGATGCCGCGGCGGCGGGGGTCAGGTAGCGCTCGTCCGCGAGGACGTATGCGATGGCGCCGCTGACCAGGGGGACGGCGGCCGACGTGCCGCTGAATGCGATGGCCTGGCCATTGGGCCACGCGGCGGTGAGGGCGGTGCCCGGTGCCGTGATGGCGAGACTCTGGCCGGTGTTCGAGAATGGGGCGACCAGCCCGGTGGCATCGACGGCGCCGACGGCGATGACGCCCGGATAGCGGGCGGGGTAAGAGAGGTTGGCATAGCCATCGTTGCCCGCGGCGGCGACTATGGCGATGTTGCGCGCAAGCGCATAATCGACCGCGTCGCGGACGAGGGGGCTGTCCCCGTAGGTGCCCAGGCTGAGGGTGATGACCTGGGCCCCCATGTCGGCGGCCCGGAGAATGCCCTGCGCGAGCGTGAAGGTGTCTCCCCGGCCCGACGCGTCGAGGATGCGGATGTCGAGCACCTGCACGCCCGGGGCCACGCCAAGGATCCCCTCGGCCGATCCCGCGAGGAGGGAGGCGACGGCCGTGCCGTGGCCAGAATAGTCGCCGTCTTTGCTGCCGCCCATGAGGTCGATGGACTGAATCGAGACGCCCGCGAGCGCGGGGTGGGGCCTGACGCCGGAGTCCAGGACGGCCACCTTGACGTCGGATCCCCAGTTCGCTGGCCTGTCTGCGGCGCCGAGCCACTCGAGGGCGGTGCTGCCAAACGGGGCGGCGGGACCCATGGCCTCCACCTTGTCTGGATCGGGAATCTCGGGGACCGACACGATGAAGTTGAATTCGGCGGCGGCGTCGCCCGTGTCGCGCAGGGATGCCAGTGCCGCGGGGTCATCGAG
>JADLBR010000034.1 GCA_020847615.1 Verrucomicrobiia bacterium | reverse complement strand
TGGCGCCCGTTTGGTGCGTCGGCCAACGCCGCAAGGATCCGCCCGATGGCGGCGTCCATGCGCTCTATCATGGCGGCATAGATCTCGGGTGGCGCGGTGCCCTGCTTCCATCGTGTGGAGTCGGCCGCGAGGGGCGACGGGCCGGCCTCGTAGGGAGCCTGATAGGGGGAGTGCGGCGCGGTGAAAGGCACATAGAGGAAGAAGGGCCGGGTGCCCTCTCGCTCGCCGATCCATCGGACGCACTCGTCGGCGATGACGTCGGTGAAGTAGCCGGGTCGCGTGGCGGGGGCGCCGTTGAGGCGGAGCACTGGCGTGTAGGCCGGGGCGTCCTCGACATGATGGAAGTAATCCATCCCGCCGCCGAGGGCATAGAGCGCGTGGTCGAAGCCGTGGCGGTTCGGGGAGAACTTGTCCTCGTAGCCGAGGTGCCATTTGCCCACGACAGCGGTCGCATAGCCGGCATCTTTCAGCAGGCGCGCGATAGAGATCTCCTCGGGGGGCAGGCCCAGGTCATGCCGCCCGGCGAGGCGGATGGCGTCGTCGTAACGGCCGACGCCGCCGATCCCGATCGCGCACTCGAGGCCACCGACGCGCTGCTGGTAGCGGCCCGTCAGGAATGCGGCGCGGGTCGGCGAGCACTCGGGGCCATTCGAATAACACTGGGTGAATCGCGCGCCCTCCGCCGCCAGGCGATCGATGTGCGGGGTCCGCACGCCGTTCGCACCGTAGCAGCCGACATCGCCCCAGCCGAGGTCGTCGGCGAGCAAGAAGATGATGCTTGGCTTATGGGCGGGCGATGCGGCGGTGGAGAGTGAGGGGGCGAGGGCGATCATGGGGAGAAGCCAGATCGGGCGCATGGGCCAAGAGTAGTGCGGCGGGCGGTGCCCACTCAATGCGGTTCTCACGAGCGGCGTATCATTCATGGGTAGATTTCGGATTAATAGGAGGGGCCACGTGGACTGCGGCGCTGGAGCGCCGCTTTGGATAGGCGCGGTGGGCCCTGTGAAAAAATCTGGTGACGAGCGCACGCCGGGGCCGTGCGGGGCAATCCAAAGCAGCGCTCCAGCGCTGCACTCCAAAAGATCCGCGGCCGTGTCTCGAGAATCTGTCGGACAAAGTCGACAGAATCCTAGGCGAGCACCCTGTGGCGGGATTCCTTGAGCCATCGTTCGGCGTCGCGGTAGCCGGGGTGGGCTTGGGCGACGTGGGCCCAGAAGCGGGGGGAGTGGTTCATCTCGCGGGTATGCATCAGTTCGTGGAGCATGACGTAGTCGCGGACGGCGGCGGGGGCCTGGACGAGGCGCCAGTTCAGCGAGATGCGGGCGCTGGCGGGGGATCCGCGGCGCGTGTGCTGGCAGCGGCCCCAGCTGGCCTTGAGGTCGCGGACGGCGATCTGGCCGATGGCGCAACCGTGCAGAGAAGCGAGTTCCTTCAGGCGCGGTGGGAGTTCGCGCTCGGCCACCCGCATGAGGAGCTGGCGGACGGCGGGAGTGAAGTCGGAGCCGACATCACCGAGGCTGATGGCGGCATCGCCGACTCGGAGTGTGGGTGCGCCGGCATCCATCCCGAAGAGGATGGGGGTCCACTCGCCCCGGAAGAGAACCTTGTCGTCGGGCCCGAGCTTCTGCGGGGGCCTGGGGGTTCGCCTGGACATGCGGTGGACTTGCCGGGCGATCCAGCGGGCCTGCTCTCGGGCAAATGCGAGGGCGCGGCGGCGGGAGCCGCGGCGCGGTATGATGACGCGGACCTCGCCCCCGGGGGCGATCGTGATGCGGTAGCGGAGGGCTCGTGCGCTGTCCTGGATGAGGATGGGGACCGAGCGGCCATCCGGGAGCGCGAGGCGCTCGACCTCGGTGTCTGTGGGCGTGACGAAAGGGAACTCGGACTGGAAGAGGTGGGCGTGAGTCTCGTGCGCGGGCATCATGTCGCGGGCTACGGGTTAATGGTGTCTTCGATGAGGCTGGCGGCGGCCTCGCGGAGCGCACGGAAATTTTCCGGGGACAGATTATCAAAGCGGGCGGTGCCGGCGTCATCGTCGGTCTTCTTCTCGACGGAACCCGCGAGGGGTAAGTAGTGGTCGATGAAGGCCCTGAGCTGGCCATCGGTCCAGCGCATCGTTCTCCGGGCGAGTTCGAGGTACTCGATATCCTGCTGGGCGCGGCGGAAGGCCTTCAGCCTCAGGGTGGGTCGGATGGCGATTGAGCCATCGGGCGCGCGGTCGAAGATGAATATCCCGAGGGGATCGGATTGTCGCATCGCCGAACCATCGCGGTTGACTGTCTGCCAGGGGACGAGGCCGCTGGCGCCGTCGCGGTAGGCGGACAGGGCCCAGGCCATGATGGCGCGGCTGCTCCGCGTGGCGGGCGCCGCCGCACCATAGACCCAGATGCGCTCGCCGGTGGCCTCGGCGCGATCCATGACGAGGCGGTGGTAGTCGGCAAAGGCCTTGCCGCTCACGACCCAGAGGTCGGCCTTGCCCAACAGCTGGCCTCGGTCGAACTCCGGGCGCGAGATGTCGATGCGATAGGAAGCCTGGATCGTTGGGCCGCCGGTTTTCGCCGAGCGCACGAGGTCGGCGTAATAGGCGAGCGCGCGGTAGTCCCAGAACGATGAGGGCTCGTCGAGGATCCAGGGGCTCTTTTTTGGATCGTCGAGGGCGCCCTTGTTGTTGAGGTAGACCTGGAAGCCCGTCTCGCGCCAGCCGCGCGCGTCCGCGAGGCGGAGGAAATCGCGCAGGATATCCTGGAAGGTCTGCGCGTAGAGGGGCGCGTCCTTGAAGGCCTCGTAGGCGTCGGGGTCTCCGTTGAAGTGGGCGCGGACATGGAGCGGCCAGCTCTCGTGGAACGTGAGGTAGAAGCCCGGCGCGGGAATGGGCCCGCGGTGGCCATCGCGGAAGCATTCGCCCGTGAGGAACGGGTCGAAGGCCGCCACGAAATCATCCCAGTGGGCGGTTTTTGCTCCGGGGGCGATGTCGTTGTAGCGCCGGTCGTCCATGCGGCGGCCGTTGGGCAGGCGCATGTCGAGGTTGCATTTTCTCGAACCTGGCGCGGCGGAGCTGTGGGAGTAGTGGAGGATGTTGCAGTGGACGCGGTGGTCGTAGGCGATCCGCTGGAGGGCGTAGAATTCCTCGGCGCGGTCGGGCATGCCGTACGAATTCATCTCGCAGAGGAATGACGCCTTTCTCGGCAGGGAGAAATCCCGGACACGCACCGAGATGGGGACCTTGCGGTCCGGCGAAATCGAGAGGGTGCCTCCGAGGGTTCTGGCGGTCGTGTCGAATGGCACGTACACGTCGCAAACGAGCGGCACGGCGTGATCTGGCGACAGTGAGATGGAATCCGCGGGTACGAGCGGGTCGGGAATGGGGCCGATGTCCGAGTCGACATACACGGCGCGGTGCAAGTCGACGCGGGCGCCGGGGATCTCGCAGCGGACGGTGGCCTCGCCGTCGCCACGGAGGAGGATCTGGATGGCGGCGACCTCGCCACGGGCGGCCGAGAGCATCACCGAGCCATCCGGGCCGATGGTCTCGTTGCACGCGATCCACTCCTGAGGCATCTCGCCGATGGGTTTACCCCTCACGTCCAAACGGTCCTCGCATGGGAGGATGAGGTGCGGGCCGATGGCCTGGCGGCCCGCGGACCGGGGGGGGATCGTGGGGCATTGCGGTCGGGGCGGGTTGGGCACGGCGGCGTCGATGGAGACGGGGCGGGAGCGCTGGCCGTCGCGGGCCAGGGTGACGACCTCGATGCGCGCCTGTGCGCCCGGCGCGAGCGGCACGTCGCGGATCGGGATGACCTGATCGCGGCCTGGGCGGACAAAGGGCGTATTCCACCGGGGGAGCGGGGAACCGTTGACGCGGACTTCGTAGGCGAAGCCCTGCGCTGGGGCGGTGAGGTGCACGCGGAGCGTGTCGGGATCCCCGCGGTCCGTCACCCGCAGCGAGGATGGGGGGAGGGGCGGCGCATCGGGTGGGCCGGTCTCGACGAGGAGGACGGGCCCTGTCTCGCGGGACTCTCGGGCATGGATGGTCGGATTCCGTCCGTAGTCGGCATCGTGCTCGTGGATTGCGATTCCGGATGACGCCCCGATGGCCATGGCGTGCACGAGATCCGGGTCGAGTTTCCAGTGGTAGGCGCCGTCGCGCAGCTCGGAACGGGTGTGGCAGAGCAGGGAATGCCCATTGCCGCCGCAGACCGATGGGAACAATGCGCCGGCGATGCCCCATCCTCGTTCTTCGCCGATGCCAGATGTCACCGCGCTGGATCGCATCTCGTCCCACCCCGCCTGGATCGTCGAGATCGTGACGGCGGATATCTCGGCATCGCCCCTGGTGCCGATGAGCGTGGCGGACCGGACAGTGCGACCCTTGAGGGGCGACAGATCGAAACCCATCGCGACGATGTGCTGGTTGCCCTTGATGCGGATGCGGGGCGAGCCGCCCGCGTTCAGGGACATCTCCTGGGGATGCAGCACGATGGAATTGTCGCGGATCGCGGGCAGGCGCAGTGTCTCGCCGCCCGCAGTCCCGAGGCAGAGCAGCGCGCAGAGGCAGCGGATTGCGGTGGGCCGGTGAGTTTGCATCATCGGTCTTCGGTTGGGTTGCCCCGCAGCCAGAGGGCGAACGATTCGAACGCGCCGAGCTGTCGCTCATCGTCGCGCAGGATGAACCAACGTTTCGGGTCGAACTGGATCCCGAGCGCGCTCCATCGGCCCACGGTGGCGATCTGGGGCTGGACGTTGGCCAGCAGGATGTCGTTGCAGCGCTCAAGGCAGATGATGGGTTGGCCGGGAAACGGCGCGATGATGCCGCCGACGCCGAAGACGCGCACGTTGCGGCAATCCTGCAACCAGAGCGCCGGCACATCGCCCTCGGTCTTCATCGAGAAGACATCGACGTTCTTGCAGTCGCGAATCTCGACCTGCGCGAGGCCGCGGGCGTGCTGGGGCTGGAGGTGGTAGAACCGGAGCGGCTGGCGGGTGCCCTGGACCAGCAGGTGGCGATAGGGGGGGATCTGGGCCCACCAGTGGAGGAGCGTCTGCGTGTACCAGCGCCCTCCGCCGCTGCCCTCGATGCGGACCATTGGGATGCCATAGGATGGCGCGTCGGGATGCCAGGCCGTGCGGATGGGATAGACGTTCCGGACCACCGAGTTGTGGCCGGCCCGCCAGCGGAGGGCGTAGGCGCAGGGATTGCGCACGGGGAGCTCGAGGGTCAGCATCTCCAGCCGTGTCGAGGCATGGGCATCGTTGGCGGTATCGATCAGCGGCCGGGGTTCGCTCGGGTCCGAGAAGGCGGGCGCGCCATCGATGGGTGTGATGACCGTTCCCAGCATCGAGCATCCGAACAGGCGCGTCCCAGCGCCAAGCACGAGCGGCGAGGAGATCCGGTAGGTGCCCTTTGGCAGAAAGACGGGCTTGCCGGCGTCGATGGCGGCCTGGATGGCCGCGGTGTCGTCGGCGATTCCGTCGCCCCTGGCACCAAAGGGTTCGATCCGCGCATTGGTCACACCGGGATCCCTCCAAGAATCTTCGCGCGGCCGGCGGTGCTGGGCGAGCACCTGGTCGGGCGGAGGATCTGGCGTGGGTTCGGCCTCGGTTCGCGATCCGAGGGCCTCGCCGTCTCTCCACACCTCCTCGCGCCGCTCGATGCCCCCGAGGGGGCTGGGGTACCTCACGCGGCCCCCGGCGGCGTAGCGTCGCACGTGTGTCCAACCGGGCGAATCTCCCGCGAGAGCCGGAAAGTCATCGGCCTTTGCGATCACGGGGGCGTCGCAGGCATAGACGTTCTCGAGGACGAGTGAGCGATCCGACCGGATGGCGGTGTCGCCTCGCCGCAGGCGGATGATGGAATCGATGATCGAGATCGCGCCGTCCCAGGGTGCGGCGGGCTTTCTGCCGACGATCCCCGCGCCATCGATGTCGGCGCCGACGACGGTCAGCGGACCGCGTTCGGCATAGAGGATGGATGCCTCTGTCTGATCGCGGAGGGTGACATCGCTGACCAGGGGCGACGGTTGCGCTCCGGCGATGTACAGCCCGTATCGACCGCCGGTCACCGAGACGCCGTGCATGGCCCCGCCCGACCCGGGGGCATCGTGGATCCCCGCGAACGCGCCTTCCGCGCGGATGGCCACGTCCTCGATCGTGGATCCCTCGGCACCGCGATGCCGGATCGCGACCGCGCCAGCGTTTCCGGTCCCGAGATCGAAATCGATGTGGCGGATCTGCTGGTTGAAGTTGATGTTGTGCCGCGCGACATCGGGTTTCGCGGCGGAATCCCGCGCCCAGAGAGAGATGACCGGCCGGGGATTTTCGGGGTCATTGAAGCCGGGGCAGTTGTCCTTGAGCCGCAGCCGCGCGCGCTCGCCCCGGGCTGGGCCCGCGACGATGCACGGGTAGTAGAAGGAGCGCTCGGCGACCCAGGGATCGGCGGAACCCTCGTAGGGCCACCGGTCCCACAGGACGATACCCTCGACGCCCGCGACCGTGTCGGAGACGAGGTAGGTCCCCGGAGGGAGATAACAGGTCAATTGCGCGTCGCGGGCGTCGTCCATGGCGCGCTGGATCGCGGCCGTGGCATCCGCGTTTCCGGTGGCGTCTGCGCCATAGGGGGCCCTGGTGACATCGAGGAACCCGATGGCCGCCAGCATCGGATCGCCATACGCGCCGAGCACTTGGCGCGCGCGGTCGCGAACCTCGGACTCCGTCCGCACCGGTTTCTCCGAGGCGCGCGCGAGGGCGAGGCAGAGCCCGAACGCCAAGATGACACCGGCGCCGGGCGCGGGAGCGCCCGGCCGTCGGGCCAAACGCTTGCGCGTTCGGGCACACCGGCCGCATCGAGTCCCCGGCTTTAGGGCATCGGTGTCCAGGCGCCTTCGCTGTGGCTGCTCTTGAGGCAAGCGTCGATGAATGCGATGCCGGTGCGACCGTCCTGGACGTTCGCGTACTTCGCGCCGTCGCAATCAAACGGCTGTTTGGCGTTGTACTTGCGCACGTCCTCCTCGAAGCAGCGGTGGAGCCGGGCGAAGGCGTCGTGGAAGGCCTCGGGATGGCCGGGCGGGATCGTGGGCTCGGCCATGAGGTCCTTGGGCAGGTCCTTCGGCAGGAAGCCATCGCCGCCCTGGACCGCGCCGCGCCAATAGACCCGGTCGGGCTGATTGGGCAACAGGATCGTGATCGCCTCGGGTTCTTCCTGGCGCCACTGGAGGGTGCCCTTCGTGCCGGCAATCTCGATGCCGAGGTCATTCTTGTGGCCGATGGAGATCTGGGAGGCGCGGACGAGGGCTTTGCCGCCGTTGCTCAGCTCGCAATAGACCGTGAAGTGGTCGTCCAGCGTGCGGCCGGCGACGAAGACCTCCATGTGCGCGGAGACCCTCTTCACATCGAGGCCCGTGACGTACCGGAGCTGCATGAGCGCGTGCGTGCCAATGTCGCCACCGCAGCAGCTTCCCCCGGCGCGCTTGGGATCGACGCGCCACTCGGCCTGCATGGAACCGCTGTCCTCGGTCCGGGACGCCAGCCAGCCCTGGAGGTAGTAGCTGTCGACCCAGCGGATATCGCCGAGCAGCCCGCTGCGCACGATATAGCGCGAGAATCGGCTGGTCCAGTGGCCGAGGTAGGTGTGGGCGACGCCGAAGGGAACCTTCTTCTCTTTGACGGTCTTCACGAGCCTGTCGGCCTCCTCGAGGGTGACGGTGAGCGGTTTCTCGCAGAGGACCGGGATGCCGGCCGCCACGCATTTCATGGCGGGGTCAAAGTGCACGTGATTCGGGGTGACGATGAGCGCGTAGTCCAGGCGCTCGCCCTCGGGCAGGCCCGCCTGGGCCTTGATCATGTCGTCGTAGGAGGTGTAACCCTTGATCGGGTAGGCCCAGTTCTCGGCCTCTGCGAGGGCGATCTTGGGATCGGGGTGGAGGGCGCCCGCGACAACGCGGCGGGTACCATCGAAGTGGATCGCCTTCTGGTGGGGGTTGACGATGAACGCGCCGCCGCCGCCGCCGATCAAGCCGACATTGAGGGGTCTCTTGGCCATGGGTGAATCTCCTGTTTTGGGTTTGTCGTGGGCGAACGTGAGCCTCGATCGGCGCCGGCCGCCACAGCCGAGGATCATGGAAAGATGGGCATTGGGGTCAAGGGCAAATGGGCCATTTGCGATCGTTGTCCTTCGGGGTAGGGTAGTGTTTCTCGGCGATGCCGGGGCAAGATGGAGCACAAAGTCCGAGGTGGGTTCATGTGGCGGGTGGCTTTGGCGCTGGTGGCCGCGGGGTCGGCGGGCGGCCTGCGGGCCCACGATTCTTTTCGGGCGGGTGAGAAGCTGACGTTTGACGCGAGGTGGGGGGTGGTGCCGGCGGCGCGGCTGACGCTGGAGGCGGTGGGCAGGGCGGATCACGAGGGCGAGGCGTGCTGGCGTTTCGTGGGCACGGCGCGCTCGCGCGGTCCGGTGGAGGTGTTTTACCCGGTGCGGAGCAAGCTCCAGAGCACCGCCCTGGAGGACGGATTTCAGGCGAGGGAGTATCTGGAAGACCGGAAGGAGGGGTCGCACCGGTATCATCGGCTGACAGTGCTGGATTTCGATGAGGGCCGAGGCCGGTGGATCAACTATGGGGAGAAGAGCGACAAGAAGCTCAAGTTGAGCGGTCCCGCGTGCGACCTGCTCTCGGTCTGCTACCGGGTGCGCAGCCAGCCTTGGAAGGTGGGGGACCGGCGGGAGTTCCGGATTTTTGCCGATGGCAAGTACCACGAGGTGGTCATCGAGGCCGAGTGGCGGGGCCAGAGGGAGTTCCCGGTCTGGGGGGAGCAGGCGGTGATCAAGATATCGAGCGACGAGGTGTTTGAGCCAGCGAAGAACTCAAAAGGCCGGATGGAGGCATATCTGACCGATGACATGCGACACGTGCCGCTCCTGGGCCGGCTGAAGGTGAGCTGGGGGACGGTGGAGATCGTGCTCGCGGAGGCCGAGGGCCTGGCTTGGCCGCTAGAGCGCCGCGCGGAATCGGGGAGGCGGCCGGTGCGCCATGCGGCGCCGGGGGGCGCGAGTGATTGATTTGGGGGAGGCACCGGCATAGGGTTTGCGATCGGTTGCGGCGCGAGGGCTGCCGCGGGATTGATTTCACATGGCTAAAGATTGGTCGGACAAACGGGTGCTGGTGACCGGCGGGGCCGGGTTCATCGGGAGCGCCGTCGTGTGGCAGCTCAACCGCCTGGGCTGCGACGATATCCTGGTGACCGACATGCTCGGCACCTGCGACAAATGGGTGAACCTGAGGGCGCTGCGATTCGATGATTATCTGGAGGCCGACGAGTTTATGGAGCGGCTGCGCGCGAAGCCCTCGGCGTTTGGCAGGTTCGACACGGTCATACACCTCGGGGCCTGTTCCTCGACCACCGAGCGCGACGCGGCATTTCTGGCAAGGAACAATTATGGATACACGCGCGACTTGGCCGAGTGGGCGCTGCGGCGCGAGGCGCGTTTCGTGTACGCCTCGTCGGCGGCGACCTACGGCGATGGTTCGTCCGGGATGGAGGACGCCCTCGAGGGACTGGAGCGGCTGCGCCCGCTAAACATGTACGGCTATTCAAAGCATCTGTTCGACCTGCACGCGCGGCGGCGGGGCATGCTGCGGCGCATCGCCGGTCTGAAGTACTTCAACGTGTTTGGCCCGAACGAGGGCCACAAGGGCGACATGCGCAGCGTGGTCGCCAAGGGGTACGAGCAGATAAGGGCGACCGGTCGGATATCGCTCTTCAAGAGCCATCGGCCAGAATACGGGGACGGACAGCAGGCCCGCGATTTCCTCTACGTGAAGGATGCGGCGGCTATGACGGTGCACCTGGCGGGCCGGTCGCGCGCCAACGGGTTGTTCAACCTGGGCTCGGGTACGGCGAGGACCTGGCTGGATCTGGCGGGGGCGATCTTCGCCGCGCTGGGGCGGGCGCCGGCGATCGACTTTGTCGAGATGCCGGAGGCGATCAGGGAGCGGTACCAGTATTTCACGCGGGCGGGGATAGCGCGATTGCGCGGCGCCGGCTATGGGGCGGCGGTCACATCGCTGGAGGAGGCGGTGGGCGACTATGTGAAGAACTATCTTGTCCCGGGCCGATTGCTGGGTGACGAGGGCGCCTGATGCATGCGACGTTGGTTCACCTGTCCCTGTTGGCGGTGGCGACCGCCGTGCCAGGACCCGCCAAGGTGGCCACCGACCCGGCAGACCTGATCGCTGGCATCGTCCTGTCGAATCATGTGGACGCCGCCTCGCTGGATCCCGCGCGGGTTCGTGAGGCGGCGGTTGCCGGCGAACCGTCGCGGGCGGCGCCCGGGGTCTTCTTCTCGACACCGGAGGGCGCCGGGGCGCGGTCGGATGACGGGGCCCGCGTGCAGCGCCTCGAGGGGGGATGGCTTTGGATCCGGGTGTGTTCGCTGGGCCGCGATAGGGCGCTGGACGCGATCCGGAAAGAGCTGGACAGGGGGGACGAGGAGAAACCGGTGCGGGGAATCGTCCTGGACCTCAGGGCGCTGGAGGATTACAGGGAGTTTGAGGCGGGCGCGCGGCTGGCGTCGCTGTTCGTGCCGGAGGGATGCGTGCTGTTCTCCTTGGGTGGCCGCGATGGCACGCGGCGATTTACGGCGCAAGAGCCCGCGCGCATGCAGCTGGCGCCGATGGCGGTCATCATCGACTCTGGAACGGCTGGGGTGGGGGAGGCGATCGCGGAGTCCCTGCGAGCGCTAAGGCGGGCGGTGATTTTTGGGTCGCAGACGGCGGGGCACGCGGCGGAGTATGGGGCGGCCGAACTGCCGTCGGGGCGGGTGCTGCGCGTGCCTTCGAGGCGGGTGATTTGGGGCGAAGGCGGCCCACCTTTTCACGAACCGGTCCGACCCGATATCGGGGTCGCCGAGGTTGAGATGGCCGCGGAAATGCTCCGTCGCGAGGCGGAGGAGGGGCCCGCGAGTTTTATCGCCGAGGACAAACCGCGGCCGCGGCAGAACGAGGCGGCGCTGGTCAGGGGCGAGAACCCCGAGCTCGAGGAGGCGATCCGGATGCGGCTGGAGGCGTCGGCCAAGGACGAGGACGGGGCCGTGACCAATGAGGCGGTGCCGGCGGCCGAAGGACCCAAGCCTCCCGAGAGCGAAGACGAGGCGCCGGCGGATGGGGAGGCCGGGCCCAAGTCCAAGGCGAAGAAGGAGGCGATCCGGGACGAGGCCCTGCAACGGGCGCTGGATTTTCTGCGCGGCGTGGATGCGCTCGGGCTGAACAGGGCGGCGCCGCCGGCCGCGTCGCCCCCGGGTGCGACCAACGCGCCGGCCCAGGGGTCCGGGGGACCCGCGGCGAGATGACCAGATCTGAGGGCGCGGGTCTGTCGTCGACGGGGGGCGAGATGGCGCGACCCCGAGAAAACGGTGTGCGGGCGTTTGCGCGGGGCCGCGAAACGGCCAAGATTCTCTCGCGGCGCGGCGCTTGTGTCGGTTGCGGATATCTGGAAAGATGGGTCGCGTGAAGAAGGTACTTTTTGTTTGCACCGGGAACATATGCCGGAGCCCGATGGCCGAGGGGCTTTTCCGGTCCATGGTGCGGGAGGCCGATTTTCAGGTGCGGAGCGCGGGCCTGGGCACGCAGGCGGGGCATCCGCCCAGCGGGCACGCGGTGGACGTGATGCGGGAGATCGGGATCGATATCGCGGCGATTCGCAGCCAGCCGGTCACGACCGAGCTGGTTCGGGATTCCGATTGGATCTTCGTGATGACGCAGGGGCACCTCGACATGCTCCTGATGCTGCATCCCGCGGCGGCCGAGCGGGCATTCCTGTTGCGCGAGTTCGACGAGGATGCCGCCCCCGGCGACCGCGACATCGCGGATCCGATCGGCGGCCCGCGCGAGCTGTACGCCTCCGTCCGGGACGCGATTCGCGCCGCGATGCCAAGCGCGCTGCGCTTTCTGGAATCTGGGGCGGTGCCGCCCGGCGTCGCCAGGGCGCGCCATGGCCTGATCCGCGTGGCGCTGGGCGCCGACCACGGCGGCGTGAGGCTCAAGGGCGAGGTGAGGGAATGGCTCGAGTCCGAGGGCTACAAGGTCATCGATTTCGGCACGCATTCTGGCGAGTCTGTCGATTACCCGGATTTTGCGGAGAAGGTCGCGATGGAGGTGGCGTCGCACCAGGCAGATTTCGGGGTGCTGGTCTGCAAGACGGGCGTTGGGATGAGCATGGCCGCCAACAAGGTGGCGGGCATCCGGGCGGCGCTCGTCCGCGACGCCGGGGTGGCAAGGACGTGCCGGGAGCACAATGACGCCAATGTCATGTGCCTGGCCGGCGACGATTTTTCGGGCGGTGGGGTGCCGGAGCTCATGCGGGCCTTCCTGGGGACGGCGTTTGCGGGCGGGCGCCACGAGCGGCGACTCGGGAAGCTGCCCGGGGTCTCGCGCAGGAACTCGGGCGCGCGCAAGGGCTCCAGGCTCGCTGACGTTGACCCCCTGGTGGCCGACGCCATCGCCGCGGAGTGGAGACGGCAAAGCGAGAACATCGAGCTGATCGCGTCGGAGAATTTCACGAGCGCGGCCGTCATGGAGGCGCAGGGCTCGTGCCTGACCAACAAGTACGCCGAAGGCTATCCCCGGAAGCGGTGGTACGGCGGCTGCGAGAACGTGGACGTCGTCGAGCAACTGGCGATCAATCGCGCGAGGCAGCTCTTTGGCGCGGACCACGCCAACGTCCAGCCGCATTCCGGGAGCCAGGCCAACATGGCCGTATATTTCTCGGTGCTGAAGCCGGGCGACCGGATCATGACCATGAATCTGGCGCACGGAGGGCACCTGACCCACGGCCACCCGATGAATTTTTCAGGCAGGCTCTATGAGGTCGTGAGCTACGGCGTGAGCCCCGAGACGGAGCAGATCGACTACGACGAGCTGGCCAGGCTCGCGGAAGAGCACCGCCCGCGGATGATCACGGCGGGGGCTTCGGCATACTCGCGGATCATCGATTTCCCGCGGATGAGGCAGATCGCCGATTCGGTGGGGGCGCTGCTTTTCGTGGACATGGCCCATATCGCGGGCCTCGTGGCGGCGGGGGTGCACCCCTCGCCGGTGCCCCACGCGGATTTCGTGACGACCACGACTCACAAGACATTGCGCGGGCCGCGCGGCGGACTGATCCTCTGCCGCGAGAAATACGCCAAGGACATCGATTCGCTGATGTTCCCCGGTGTCCAGGGCGGGCCGCTGATGCACGTCATCGCGGCCAAGGCGGTCTGCCTGCACGAGGCGCTCCAGCCGGACTTTCGCGCGTACCAGCAGCAGGTGGCGCGCAACGCCAGGGCCCTGTGCGAGGGGATGAAGCGCAACGGCTACCGGATCGTCTCCGGGACGACCGAGAACCACCTGATGCTCGTGGACCTGCAACCGCACGGCATCACGGGCAAGGACGCCCAGGAGACGCTCGACCACGCGGGCATCACGGTCAACAAGAACGCGATACCCTTTGATAAACAGAGCCCCTTCAAGGCGGGGGGCGTGCGCCTCGGCAGCCCGGCGGTGACGACGCGGGGTTTCGCGGAGGAAGAGATGTTCGAGACCGCGGACCTGATCCACGAGGCGCTCCGCGGCCGCGACGACGCCGGGGTGCTGGCCGCGGTGCGCGAGAGGGTGCGCGCCCTGGTGGCCGCGTTTCCGTTGCCCGCGTGAGGGGGAGGCTGACGGACGAAGCCCGACGGGCTCCTAGGAGGCTGTCGGACTTTGTCCGGCAGCCTCCTCTGGCAAAACCGCCTTCTATTTGCGAACAAAGGAGTTATGCAACGAGAGCACGATTCGTTGCAGTCGCTCAGGCACGGTGCCACATCTGGG
>JADLBR010000033.1 GCA_020847615.1 Verrucomicrobiia bacterium | reverse complement strand
TCGGCTCCGCCTTCGTTTTGGCGGGGCGCGCGGAGAGGGATGCCTCGGGGGATGCCACCTGTCGTATCAATGGCACATCGGGCAGGAACCGCCAGCGCCGCCGACGGCCATGTCCGCGGCGGCCCGCATGGCCAGGAGGACGGCGGCGACGAGCGCGAAGCCCTGCCGTATCCATCCCATCGTGCGGGGCGAGAAGCGCCCCTGCAGTCGCAGGACCTGCGATTGGAAGAGCCCGAACACCGGGACCGTGCCGAGGGCAAATGCGGCCATGAGGGCGGCCCCGGCAAAAAACGACCCGGCGAACAGGGCGACACCAAAGACCATGTAGAGGGGCCCACAGGGCAGGAAGGGGGTGGCCAGGCCGATCGCGCCAGCCAAACGGGCGCCGCCCCCGCCCGTCCCGAGCCTGAGCCGGGCGAAGATCGCCGAGAAAGCCCTGGGGACCGGGATCCTCTTTTCAAGCCCGAGGCCCACGAGCAGGAACACGATGGCAAATGCCCACGGCAGCGCGCGGGTGACCGTTGCGCTGAAGAGTCCGGCCAGAGTCTGCCCCAGTGCGCCGAGCAGGCCGCCGATCAGGGCGTAGGCGACGAGCCGCGCCGCGTGGTACGACGCGAGAGATGGCGCCATGGCGCCGCACGAGGGCCTGCCGAAAGCGGCGCAGGTCAAGGGCCCACACATGCCGCAGCAGTGTATGCCCGTCAGCAGCCCCGCCAGGAGTGCCGTCGCGGGAGTTGTCACCGAACCCATGTCCATGCGCGGAGTCTAGCGGCGAAGGACGCCCGGTAAAGCGACGAGATTCCGTGCCCCCCGCTGCGGGCACCACCGGGTCAGAATATGTAACCGATTGCCTCGGGCGATCAGCGGCCAAACGCTCACGCGTTCGGCTGCGGGAAGCGTTGCGGCAATCCTGGAGTCAGTCAGGCCCCGCCGGGCGAGAGCCTAGCCAGATCTTCCTTCAGGAAGGTGACGACGTCCTTGAATCGCATCTCGTTGTCTGGGGAGAGGGCCATGAGCAACTCGTGTGCCTCCAGGCTTGTCTTGGCCATGGTCGCGGGCGTCGCATCGGCCGCGGGCGCATCCCGATAGTCCGGGGGCAGCGGCTCGTCGCTCGTGATGGCGAACAGGCCGGTGACGCCCAGGTCGTCGAGCAACTTCATGATGCGCGCGTTTGGCCGATGGAGGTGAATGGTCCCGCGCTCGGGCCTGTCGCCGCCGAGTTTCATGGCCGAGCCGGCGAGAATGCCGAGGAACGTGCTGTCCATCTGCGTGCATTCGGCGAGGTCGATGACGTAGTGGCGAAAATCGCGTTGCCGGAGCGCCTCGAACGCGGCCTTGAAGTCGGCGGCGGTTTCGAAGTTGGCGCGGCCCAGGGGCCGGAGGTAGGCGACGTTCTCGCGCGCGGCCATGAGGATCGACGGTTGTTTCATAGGGGTGTTCCAGATAGGGGCGCGGGGGCGGATGGGGAACCGGACCACCGGGCCAGGATGAGGGTGAGGTCATCGGCGAGGCGCAGCCCGCCCGCGAATTCGAGCAGTCGCTGCTCCAGCGTCTCGGTTGCGATCCGGCCGTCGCGTTGGATCTCGCGGCGCAGGAGCTGGATGAATCGCTCTTCGCCGAGTTCCTCCCCGGAGGCATCGGATACCTCCACCGCGCCATCGGTGAAGAGGAGCAGGGAGTCGCCGGGAAGCAGTCGCGCCTCGGCTTGGGTGAAGGCCGTGTCGGGCAGCAGGCCGAGGGCTGGGCCGCGCTGCTCCAGGGTCGCGATCTGTCCGTCGGCGTGCACGATGATGCCCGCCGGGTGTCCGGCCCGGACGTAGCGCACCGCGCCCGTGCCGGCATCCAGGATGAGGAGGATCGCGGTGGCGAAATACCCGTCGGCGCTAACGAGCCGATGGAGCCGGGCATTGAGAGCCGTCATGAATTCTGCGGGCGATCCGAGCGCGGCGCGGCATTCCTCCCACAGGGAGCGGAGCTGCATGGTGAAGAGCGCCGCGGCGGGGCCGTGGCCCATGACATCCGCGACCATGATGGCATATCCGTCGTCGCCGGCTCGCTCGATGCGATAGAAGTCCCCGCCGATGATCTGCTCGGGCGTGTAGCGGACATCGAACGCGACCCGCGGGTCGTCGGGCAGGGGGCAGCTGAGCGTGCCGTCCTGGATGATGCGCGCGCGCCGGAGGTCATCGACAAACTGGGTCAGGTCGCGGAACACCTCGATGCCGCCGAGGATCTGGCCCGAGGGGTCCTTGATCGGTGCCACGGACACCTCGACGGGGATCCGATGCCCATCCCGGTGCCGGGCGCTGACGATGATCGAGGCCGTGCTGCACGCGCCCGTCATGATCGCGCGGTGCAGGGGACAGAACTCCTTGCCGCAGAGGGCGTGGCCATCGAGGTCGATGTGGTTCAGGATGTTCTCGTGGCAAGCGTGGCCAACGACATCCTCGGCCCGCCAGCCCGTGATGCGGGACGCGGCCTTGCTCCAGAAGACGATCTTGCGGTCGCGGTCTGTGATGTAAATCCCGTCGGCGAGGGCGTCGAGGATCTCGGGGGCGCCAAAGCGGTCCAGCAGCAGGGGGGAGGCGCGGTCCTCGTCGGGTGACCGCGGCTCCAATTGGCTTGGGCTCAATCGCATCGCGCCTCCCCTTCAATTTGCTGCCTCGGGTCGGTGCGCGTCAAGCCTCCGCACACCCCCGGATCCGATTAATGGTTGTGGGCCGACCCGGATCTCGGGTTAGAATGGGCGCGCGCCGCGGATCCGGAGGCGGCGAAGAAAGGCGGCTGATATGAAGCGGTCATCCGAACCCATCACGCGACGCTGTTTTTTGGGTGCCACGGCGGCGTCGGTCGCGATTGTCCCGGCGTCGGCGGTGCGCGGCACGGGGGAGAACTCGAAGATCCGGCTCGGCGTGCTGGGGTGCGGTCGGCGCGGCACATGGATCGGAAAGTTGTTCGCGGAGCATGGGGGCTACCAGATCACGGCGTGCGCCGACTACTTCGAGGACCGGGCCAGGGCCGCCGCGCTGGAATTGGGCGTTCCCGAGAAGCGGGCGTTCACCGGCCTCTCGGGCTATCGTCGCCTGATCGAAAGCGGGGCGGCGGACGCGGTGGCGATCGAGACGCCGCCGTATTTTCACCCGCGGCAGGCGAGCGATGCGATCGACGCCGGGCTGCACGCCTTCGTGGCGAAGCCCGTGGCGGTGGACGTGCCCGGCTGCCACTCGATCGCGGCCAGCGGCAGGAAGGCCACGGAGAAGAAGCTCTGCCTTCTGGTGGATTTTCAGGCACGGGTGGATCCGTTCATGTCGGAGGCGATGGGGCGGGTGGCGCGAGGGGCGATAGGGGAGATCGCGTTCGGGGAGGCCACGTATCACGCCGAAGACCCATTCGCCAAGCGCGAGGGGGTCGATGAGTTGGCGAACGCCCCGGACGATCCGGCCAGGCGCCTGCGCGTGTTTGGCCTGGACCGTGTCCTGTCGGGCGACATCGTGGTCGAGCAGGCGATCCACACGCTGGACATGCTCGGCTGGGCCATGGGCAAGCCTCCCGTCCGCGCGTCTGCGACGGGCGCGCGCAAGGTGCGCAAGGTCGGCACCAGCAGCGACAATTTCACCGCGCAGATTGATTACGGTGGCGGGGTCGGGATCACGTTCAGCCACCGGCAGATCAAGGGGCATGGGACGGTGCCCTCGGGGATACGGCTCCGACTGTTCGGGTCGGAGGGCGTGCTGGAGGCCACGTACGCCGGCGCCACCCTGATCCGCGGGAAGAACTTCTTCCGCGGGGGGGAGAGCCCCGGCCTTTTCAAGGAGGGCGTCCAGGCGAACATCCGCGCCTTCCACGAATTGATCACGGCCGGTCGCTTCGACAACGCGACGGTCGAGCCCAGCGCCCAGAGCAATCTCTTGGGCGTGCTCGTGAGGAATGCCGCCTACCGGGGCGAGACACTCGCGTGGGCGGATCTGATCAAAGACACGGAGGTCCTCGATGCGAGATTGGCCGGGCTCAGCGATTGACGCGCGTGGAGGGGCGATGGCCGGAGGGCTGACACGGCGGGCCTTCGTGCGATCGGCCGCGCTGTGCGCGGCGGGCGCGCTCGCGTGTCGGCCCCGGGACTCCCGGGCGGGCGAGGGGAAGGGCGGTCCGCTGAAGATAGGCATCCGCGCGGCGAGCCTGAAGATGGTGGGCACTCCCGACGTGATCAGGGTGGCCGCGGAAATCCCGGGCATCACGGGTGTGGAATTACAGGCGACCGCCGGCCAACCCAGCCTCCGCGATCCGGAGACGGTGCGCATGTACAGGGGAGAGGCCGAGCGATGCGGTGTCAGTATCCCATCCCTCGCGGGCGTTTGGGACCGCGGCGTCAAGATCTCAAGCCCCAACGCCGCCGACAGCCTGCGGGCCTCGATCCGCGCCGCCGAGATGCTGGGCAGCGGCGTCATCCTCGTCGCCTTCTTTGGCGACGATGCGCCCGACATGGCCAAGGAGGCCTCGTACGGCCCCGTCGCTTCCATGCTCCGGGGCGTGGCGAAAGACGCCTCGGACGCCGGCGTCATCCTCGGGCTCGAAAATTCGCTCAGCCCGGCGGATAATCGTAAATTGGTCGATCTCGTCGGACATCCCGCGGTCCAGGTGTACTACGACTTGCACAACATGGACCACTACGGGCACGGGGCCCAGGCGATCCCGGGCGTGGCGCTGTTGGGCAAGGAGCGGATCTGCGCGGTCCACGTCAAGAATGGCGACAAGCTGATCGAGGAACCCGGCCCCATCGACTGGCCCGCGGCGTTCCGGGCGCTCGCCGACATCGGCTATGAAGGCTGGTACATCTACGAGACGGGCCACCCCGATACCGCCGACTGCATCGAGGACACCAAGCGCAACAACGCCTTCCTCCAGAAGCACGTGCGGATGCCGTTTTCGATGGGCTCCCGGAACCCCTAGGAGGCTGTCGGACTTTGTCCGGCAGCCTCCTCAGGCAAAACCGCCTTCTATTTGCGAACAAAGGAGTTATGCAACGAGAGCACGATTCGTTGCAGTCGCTCAGGCACGGTGCCACATCTGGGTCTTGCCCATCATAACTGGCTTGGAATAAGGCGGTTTTGCTCAGAGGAAAACCGCGCTCTGAAATACGGGTCCCCGATCGGTTTTCGGTACTGGAAACGCGGCCAACAGTTTGTGATTGCGAAAAATGGTGTTTGGGGGCGCGCGTCTCCATCCCAACCTGTTGCTATCGCGCGGTTTTCCCAGAGCCCGGACACTTCACAGCCCGTAAGGCTGTGAAATGTCCGGGCTAGCCCTCACGTCGTTGATCGCCTTCGGGTTCCGGAAATCGGTTCGCTGTCAAACAGCCCTGCACGGCAGGGACCGGCGCAAGGGATACCCGCGAGCCGAGGGGCGCGGCAATTCCTCACCTTTGACGAGGATCGGGCGGCGCTGGCCTAGGCCGGGGGGTTCGCGGTGCGTGCGTGGCGCACGGAGGGCGGGCGCGGCTGACCTGATTCGAGATCGCGCCGCATCACTCATGTGGAAACTTCTGGTGGGTCGCGGAGTGCCTGAAGGCACCACCACGAACACTTCCGTGGTCTTGGGCTCGTCGTGCCGCCTTTAGGCGGTGTCCGCATAATCTGCTGATGCCGTGTATGTTGTGACACGCATCGAAGTGTCCCCGACTTTGAAGTTTTAGGTTAAAATACGGAAGGGGTGGGAGTCGAACCCACGGT
>JADLBR010000032.1 GCA_020847615.1 Verrucomicrobiia bacterium | reverse complement strand
CTGTGGTACTGGCACTATTTCCAGGGGAACAGGTGGCGCTTCATGGAGCGCACGCGGACCGGCGAGGCCCCGGGCGAGGATTTCACGACGTGGGACCTGCCGCGGCTGTTCGCGGAAATCGACCGGCGGTTCGCCGCGGCGCTGGAGGCGAGGGACACGCTGCGGCGCCAGCCCGTGGCGGATTTCGGCGACATCCTGCAGCCGGGCACGGTCCCCGACGCGTACCGCCCCACCCTGTACGATTTCATCGCGCACGAGGCGCTGGCCTTCTACTGCTCCGGGGAACAGGCGGCCGCCAAACCGGAGGACGCGTTTGAGATCCCCGCGGAAAGCCCGGTCTTAGACGCGCCGGAGACCTTCCTCGCGTGGGAACCGCAGACGACCCATACCGGTTCGCCCGCGCTGAAGGCCATCCGCCTCTACCAGGAATTGCTTCGCTTCCACGCGGGCGACTCCGACCGGAGCGCCTTCCTCGATGCCGATCTCGCACGCCTCACATGGGGCCACAACGCCGCCGTCGGCGAGACGAAGGACGCTCGCTACATGGCCGCGCTCGAGGCGTACGCGGGGCGCCATGCCGCCCACGAGCTTTCGGCGATGACGCTCCATCGATGGGCCGCACAGCTCCGCGCGGAAGGGGATCCGGCCGCCGCGCACAAGATCGCGGTCCGCGGGCGCGAGGCATTTCCCGAAAGCGCCGGCGGCAAAATGTGCCAGAACCTCATCGCCGACATCGAGGCGAAATCCGCGCAGATCACCACAGAGCGCGTCTGGAACGGGCCGGACACCAAGATCACCGTGACCTACAGGAACGTGGCGAAGGTCTGGTTCCGCGCCGTGGCGTGGGAGTGGGATCCCGCAAACTACTGGGATCTCTTCGGCGATGAAACGCGGGCGAGGATCATGAGGGCGAAGCCGGCCCTGGAATGGTCCGCCGATCTGCCGCCCACTGCCGACTTCAAGGAGCGGGTCGAGGAGTTATCGGCACCCCGCGGCCTCGCGCCGGGATACTACGTCATCGTCGCGAGCCACGAACCGCGATTTGGCGAAAAGGGCAATCAGGTTTCGATGGCGGGCGCGTGGGTGAGCGATCTCGCGCTGGTCACGCGCACGCGCGGCAGCCGCCGCGAGGCATTTGTGCTGAACGCCGTTTCCGGCGAACCGATCGCCGGGGCGAAGGTACGCGTTTGGCGATTCGAGCAACGGGGTCGCGCCATCGAGGAGCCGCCGCTCACGACCGACGCGTCCGGGATCTGCGGGTTCGCATGCCGCCAGGGGCAGGAATACGTCCTGCTCGCCAGCGACGGGCGCAGCCGGCTCGGTTCCGAGGCCACGGGCCATTGGTTGGGCGAGGAAACCGAGCCGGCCCCGTGGCCGCGCGCGATCCTCTTCACCGACAGGGCGCTGTACCGCCCGGGTCAAACGATCCATTTCAAGGGGATCGCCGTCATGGCCGACCTGCAGAAGAATGCCTACGCGATCGTGGCCGGGTGCGACGTCGACGTCGTCTTCCAGGACCCCAATGGCAAGGAAGTATCGCGCTCAAAGGCCCGGACCAACGACTACGGCTCGTTCAGTGGCCACTTCACCGCGCCAAGGGACCGGGTCGCGGGACAGATGCTCATCCGCGTCGATGGGCTCGCGCAGGGCGAGACGGCCATCCACGTCGAGGAGTATAAACGGCCCAAGTTCGAGGTGGCGCTCGACGCGCCAAGAGTGCCGGCGAAACTGGGCGAGCGGGTGCCGATCGTCGGGAGGGCAACCAACTACACGGGGGCACCGGTGGATGGCGCGGCGCTGAAATGGCGCGTGGTGCGCGAGGTGATCTGGCCGCCATGGTGGGGCTGGTTCCGCGGCGGCTGGCCGCCTCGCGGCGACGTTCAAGAGATCGCCCACGGCGAGGGCAAGACGGGCGCCGATGGGGTGTTCGCGGTCGAATTCATCGCGAGGCCCGACCCGGGCGTTTCCGAGAAAGACCAGGCACACTTCCGGTTCCGCGTCTTCGCCGACGTGACGGATCCTGCCGGCGAGACGCGGTCGGCCGACCGCGCGGTCCATGTCGGCTACGCCGCCATGAAGGCCGTCATCGAGGCAAAGGGCTGGCAGACCCACGCGAGGGCCGTCGAACTCAAAATAACGACGGGCTCGCTCGATGACGAGCCGCTGGCCACCAGGGGCACCGTGAAGATCCATCGGCTCAAGGAGCCCGAACGCGTGCCGCGCGCCCCGTTGGGCTCCGTGCACCGGGAATGGGATCATGCGCCGGAACCCGATCCCTCCAACCCCAATACCTGGGAACTCGGCGATGTCGCGGCGGAGAGACCCTTCGCGACCGACGCGCAAGGAAAGGCGAGCGCCTCCTTCGCACTCGAAGAGGGAATCTACCGCGCGACCCTCGAGAGCGAGGATGCCTTCGGGAAGAAAGTGACCGCCCAGCTCCCCCTCCACGTCTTGCGGCCCGAGGCCGAGCGCCTCACGGCGAAGATCCCGCACCTGCTCGCCGCGGAGCGATGGGATGTCGAGCCCGGCCACGATTTCTTCGCCCTCTGGGGCACCGGGTACGAGACAGGCCGCGCCTTCATCGAGATCGAGCACCGCGGCAAGATCGTCGAACGCTATTGGACGCAACCCGGTCGGACGCAGCAGCAGATCCGCCTCGCCGTGACCGAATCGATGCGCGGCGGATTCCATCTGCACGTGACGCAGGTGCGCGAAAATCGGGCCTACCTGGAAACCCGGCACATCGATGTCCCGTGGACCAACAAGGAATTGGATCTGCGCTGGGAGCACTTCACCTCCAAGCTCCTCCCGGGCCAGAAGGAGACATGGACGCTCGTCGTCTCCGGCCCGGGCAAGGACAGCGATGGCGAGGAACCCTCCGGGGGCGAGCGCGCGGTCGCGGAAATGGTCGCGGCGCTGTACGACGAGTCCCTCGACCAATTCCTCCCCCACGACTGGCCCGGACGCCTTGATATCTTCTACCGGGATGCAACCCGCGCACACGCGACATTTTCAAACTCGATCGAGGCCCTGCGGCACATCGCTGGCCATTGGGGCCGCCCGCGCGTGGCGGTCGAGTGGCGATACCGGGGATTCCCCGCGGCCCTGGCGCAGCACCTCTGGGGCTTTGGTTTCTTGCGCCCCATGATGGCTCGCGGGGCGAAGGCCGTGGGCGGGGCCATGGAGGCCGATGCCATGATGCTGGCCGCCGCCCCCCCGGCACCCGCCTCACTCGCGCCCGCCGTCGCGGGCGGAATGGCCGACGCCGCCGCGCCCGCACAGGCCGCCGCCCCCCGCCCCGCCCCCAAGCTGGATCAGGTCGCGGCGCGCAAGAATTTGGACGAGACCGCATTCTTCTTCCCACACCTGATGTCGGGGACCAACGGCGAGGTGCGGATCACCTTCACGATGCCGGAGGCGCTGACGCGCTGGAGGTTCATGGCTTTCGCGCACGACCGGGAATGCCGCTCCGGCTATCTCGAGGACCACGCGGTCACCGCCAAGGACCTGATGGTGCAACCCAACCCGCCGCGGTTCCTCCGCGAGGGCGACGAGGTGGAATTCACCGTCAAGGTGACGAACCGCACCGCCGAAGCGCAGCGCGGCAAGGTGCGGCTCGCGTTCCGCGACGCTCGCACCGAGGAGTCCGCCGACGCGGCGCTGGGCAACGCGGCCACCGAGATCGACTTCGATGTGCCCGGGAATCAATCACGCAGCTACGGCTGGCGCATCACGGTGCCCGATGGCTGCGGCTTCCTCGCGTACAAGGCCGTTGGCGCGACGGACAAGATCAGCGATGGCGAGGAGGGCTTCCTGCCCGTCCTGCCCCGCCGCATCCTGGTCACCGAATCCCTGCCGCTCCCCATCCGCGGCCCGGCGACGAAGTCGTTCCGCTTCGAGAAGCTCATGGCCTCGGGACAATCCGACACCCTGCGGCACCAGTGCCTCGCGGTCCAGATGGTCTCGAACCCCTCGTGGTACGCCGTCATGGCGCTCCCCTACCTGATGGAATTCCCGCACGAGTGCAGCGAACAGGTATTCAACCGGCTCTACGCCAATGCCCTCGCCCGCCACATCGCCAGCTCGAACCCGAAAATCCGCAGCATCTTCGACCAGTGGAAGGGCACCGCGGCGCTGGATAGCCCGCTGGAGAAGAACCAGGACCTCAAGGCCGTGATGCTCGAGGAGACACCTTGGCTCCGGCAGGCCAATCGCGAGAGCGAGGCCCGCAAAAACGTGGGCGTCCTCTTCGACGCCAATCGCCTCGATGCCGAATCCGAACGCGCGATGCTGAAGCTGGCCGACGCGCAACTGGACGACGGCTCGTGGCCGTGGTTCCCCGGGGGCCGCGGGAACGATTACATCACGCTGTACATCACGACTGGCTTCGGGCGCCTGCGCCACCTCGGCGCCGACGTGGACGTGGGACCCGCACTGCGGTCGCTGCAAAGACTCGACCGATGGATGGCCCAGCGCCACCGCGAGATCCTCAAGGCCAAGGAACCAGAGAAGTATGTCTTATCATCCATCGACGCGCTGTACCTTTACGGCCGGAGTTTCTTTCTGAAGGATCGCCCGATCGATGACGCCTGCCGCGCCTCCGCGAATTTCTTTCTGGGGCAAGGCCGCGGGCTATGGCTCCAGACCGCCTGCCGCCAGAGCCAGGGGCACCTCGCGCTGGCCCTGCATCGCTTCGGCGGCGATGCCAATCGCGAGGCCGCGCGCACCATCATGGCATCGCTCAAGGAACGGGCCGTCACCAGCGAGGAGATGGGCATGTTCTGGCGCGAGACGGAATTGAGCTGGTGGTGGTACCGCGCCCCCATCGAGACCCAGGCCCTCATGATCGAGGCATTTGACGAGGTCGCCGGCGACGACGCCGCGGTCGAGGAGTGCCGCGTCTGGCTCCTCAAACAGAAACAGACGCGGGACTGGAAGACCACGAAGGCCACCGCCGACGCGGTGTATGCCCTGCTCCCCAAGGGAAAGGACATCCTCGCATCGGACAAACTGGTGGAGCTGTCGCTCGGCGGCGCCACGATCACACCCGGCCCAACCGGCGAGGGCGCCGCGGCGGTCGAGGCGGGCACCGGTTTCTACGAGCGCCGCTTCGGCCCCGGCGAGATCCGCCCGCAGATGGGCGAGGTCACGGTCAAGAAGACGGACGAGGGCGTCGCCTGGGGCAGCGTCCACTGGCAATACCTCGAAGACATGTCCAAGGTCACGCCCCACGAGGGCACGCCTCTGAAGTTGAAGAAAGCGCTCTTCACGAAACGCAACACCCCGCAGGGTCCGACGCTGGAACCCGTCCGCGGTCCCGTCCTGGTCGGTGACGAGCTGGTGGTCCGCATCGAATTGCGCACCGACCGCGACATGGAATACGTGCACCTGAAAGACCACCGCGGCAGCGGCACCGAGCCCGTGAGCGTCCTTTCGGGCTACCGCTTCCAGGATGGCCTCGCGTACTACGAATCCACGCGCGACACCGCAACCCACTTCTTCATCGATTATCTCCCCAAGGGCACCTACGTGTTCGAGTACTCCACCCGCGTCCAACTGCGCGGAAACTACCCCACCGGCGTCGCCTCGATCCAGTGCATGTACGCCCCCGAATTCAACAGCCACTCGGAGAGCATCCCGATCGAGGTCCGCTAACCCAGCCGCTGGGCCACCGGCGCCGAAAATGTAGCCGAAGCCGTGAGGCTTTGGCGGCCAAACGCTGACGCGTTCGGCCACGGGAAGCGATGGGCAATTTTCGGGTCAGCCCCGCCCCCGGCGCCGGAACGCGCCGCATCATTCATGTGGAAACTTCTGGTCGGCCGCGGAGTGCCTAAAGGCACCACTACAAACACTTCCGCGGCTTTGGGTTCGTAGTGCCGCCTTCAGGCGGCTCACGTGTGACGCGTTCTTGATTAATCGCTTGCGACAAAATTCTGAGTGCCGCGAACTTTGAAATTTTTGGCTAGATCCGGGAGATCCCCTCGTTCAAATCGTGTAATCCTCCGGGAGCTTCGCCCTGCCGAACGATATGCGGTTCCACGCGCGCTCGTGAAGGTAATAGAGGAACATTTTGGTGAACAGCTCGACGGCGCCTATGCTGAGCGCCCACTTGAGTTTCCCGGTGATCAGAAACGAGATCAGCATCGTGTCCAGCGTGCCGGTCACGCGCCAGGAGATCGATTTCGCCAGACTCCGGTAGTGGTTGTCGCTCATAGGGTCGCGCCAGTTAAGCGGGAAATCGGGCGGCGTTAATCAAAATCTCAAGCCGGGGCCCCCTCCCGGCCGGGCCGGTTCATGTGCCGGGCCCACGCCCCCCGTTTGATCCGCGGCGCCACAGGCCGTAAGTTGGAATGGGCGTGAGCACGGCTGCGCCAGAACGAATCATCCGTGAGCTGCTCGCGCGAGCCGATGTCCGGATCGACGGCGACGGGGCGGGGGATATCGCGGTGCACGACCGCCGGCTCTACGGGCGGATCCTGCGCGACGGGTCGCTGGGCCTGGGCGAGGCCTACATGGAAGGATGGTGGGACGCGGAACCCCTGGACGAATTTTTCTCCAAGGTCCTGTGGGCAAACCTCGACAAACGATTGAGGCGTGGCGCGCGGATGATCCTCCGGGATGCGGCGCACCCCCTGTTGAATCGCCAGAGCAGACAGAGGGCGTTCCAGATCGGGGTCCATCACTACGACATCGGCAACGACCTCTATCGCGCGATGCTCGACGGGCGCATGACGTACAGTTGCGGTTACTGGAAGGATGCCCGAAACCTAGATGAGGCGCAGGAGGCCAAGCTGGACATGATCTGCCGGAAGATCGGGCTATCGCGAGGGCAATCGGTCCTCGATATCGGCTGCGGCTGGGGCAGCTTCGCCCGTTTCGCCGCCGAGCGGTACGGCGCTCGGCTCGTCGGCCTCACGGTATCCAAAGAGCAGGTGGCGCTGGGCAACGAGATGTGCCGTGGCCTGCCGGTGGAAATGCGCCTCCAGGACTATCGGGATGAGAGGGGCCACTTTGACCACGTGGTCTCCATCGGCATGTTCGAGCATGTCGGCGACAGAAACTACCGGACCTTCATGCGGGTCGTGCACCGGTGCCTGAAGTCGGGCGGGCTCTTCCTGCTCCACACGATCGGGGGAAATGAATCGGTCAGGGCGACGGACCCGTGGATAACGAAGTATATCTTCCCGAACTCCATGCTCCCTTCGGCGGCCCAGCTCGCCGCGTCTTTTGAGGGGCTGTTCGTCATGGAGGACTGGCACAATTTTGCGACCGATTACGACAAGACCCTGATGGCGTGGTTCTCGAACTTCGATGCGCGCTGGAACGACCTCAGGGGAAAATATGGCGACCCCTTCTACCGGATGTGGAAATATTATCTGCTCTCCTGCGCGGGCGCATTCCGCTCGCGGCAGAACCAACTCTGGCAGATCGTCCTCTCAAAAGGGGGCGTGAGGGGAGGCTACGTTTCCATGCGCTAGAGCGGGGACGGCGCCAGGCCATAAACCATGAAGTCCGCCATTCTCAGGTTGTACGCCGAACTCAACGACTTTCTCCCGGCGGATCGGCGGCACACGCCGTTCTCGCGGGCGTTCGGGCCGGGGACCACCGTCAAGGATCTCCTCGAAGGCGCCGGCGTGCCTCACACGGAAGTGGATCTGATCCTCGCCAACGGGAAACCGGTCGGCTTCGCCTACGCGGTCCGGGATGGCGACCGGATCAGCGCGTACCCAGTCTTCGAATCGCTGGACATCAGTCCGCTCGCGTGCCTCCGACCACAGCCGTTGCGGCAACCACGCTTCGTCTTGGATACCCATCTCGGGAGGCTCGCCCGGTATCTCCGGTTGCTCGGCTTTGACACCATTTACCGGAACAACTTCGGCGACGAGGAACTCGCTCGTGTGTCGGCCGCGGAATGCCGCATCCTCTTGACGCGCGACGCCGGCCTGCTCAAGCGCAGCATCGTCACGCACGGCTACTGGGTCCGGGAAACCACGATCCGGCGCCAGGTCGCAGAGATCGTGCGACGCTTCGATCTGACATCGCGGATCGCGCTCTTCCGGCGGTGCCTGCGCTGCAACGCTCTCCTCGAGCCCATCGACAAGGACTTGATCGCCGCACGCCTCCCGGCGATGACCCGGCTACTGCACCGCGAGTTCCACATTTGCCCGGGTTGCGACCGGATCTACTGGCGGGGATCACACCACGGGCGGATGACGCGGTGGATCGAAGAGGTGCTGGGCATCGGAGGCGATTCGCGCGCGATTGAACCACCACCGGGAAAGGTCCCCCCCGATTCTTGGGCCAAACCCTCGCGCCTCCGGCCGCGAGAACTTCCAGGACCTCCCACTATTTGATCTGCGCGCCGGGGTTGTCGCCGAAGGCAACCTCGGCGTCACCCTCGACGAGCACGGCCCCGGTCGAGCCCCGCAAAATGTTCCCATCCATCACGATGCCTCGTCCCCCGGCCTCGAAACGCACCGCGGCCTTCGCCTCCGGTCCCGTAACGATGATGTTGTCGCGCAGGATGACAGGACCGTAGGTCGCGCCGGACTCGTACGTGGTGAAATAGATCTCCGGCCAGTTCTCCCAATCGCCGGCCACGAAGCTCCGCCGGCCGCGCCGAGGGTCGCGCTCGCCCTTCGTCGTGTTGTTGATGAACACGTTGCCCTGCATGACGAGATTTCGCGGCTGGTTGATCCACGAGCCGCGCCCGCCATTGCGGAACGTGTTGCCGATGATGGTGACGTCCTCGCACGACTTCTCCACGCTCATGACGCGGGACCCGTTGGTGCCATCGACCGTGTTCCCGGTGACCGTCGCATTCTTGCAGTATTCCGCGAGGAAGAATGCGCCCATCCGTGAGCCGGTGATGTGGTTGTCGGCAAAGACCACGCCCTGGCTTTTCTGGATGTGCATGGTGTCGCCCAGCGCGCTGAGGCGGCAGCCGCGGACGATCACGTGCTGGCATCCGACCAGGTCGATGGCGCCCTTCCCGGGGCCCGCGCCCGTGGGCGCGTAGAGCCCGAGGAACGCGTGGGAAAGGCTGCAGAACAGCCGCGCCTGCGGCCCCGCGGCACCCGCAAACCGGATCGGCGCTCCACCCGGCGTCTCAGCGATCCGGATGAAACCGGGCGCGCTCTCCACCACGAAATACTGTTTCCCGCGCACGATGTTCGAAGGCAGCGCATCGCCGAAGAGGCACACGGCGTCACGCCCTCGGGCCATGTCCTTTTCGTCCCTCGGCCCGGAGATCGGCAGGGGCCTCGCGTTATCGAAGCAGACGCGGTCGTCGCCATCCGCCATGCCGACGGGGCCGCGGATCAGGTCGTTCCGGCCATATTTCGCGGCCATCGCGCGTTCCCCCTCGGTGTGTTCTTCGGGCCAGACGGCGATCTGCCACAGGAGCCCGTAGTCCCACATGAACTTCCCGCTCCGCTCCAGCGTGCAATTCTCGACGGTCACGTGCCGCGCAAGGGTCACCACCTCCCTCTCGCTCCCCTTCTTCTCCGCGCCGAGCACCGTGATCACCGCGCCCGCCATGCCATCCGAGGTGACGTCCCGGAAGGTCAGGCGCTCCGTGCGACCCCCCGCGGTCGTGGTGATGACGATGCCACGCGTGTTCGCGTTCGGCTCCCACGTATTGTGGGCACTCGCCGGATCGAAGACCCTGCCCGCGAAGTGCCCGCCAAACCAGCAAAGGTCCGACACGTTGGTCCCCGCGAAGAGCACCACGCGAGCCCTGTCGCCCAGTTGCCCCGGCAGATGGAAGCGCGCGCCGTGCGCCACCACCGTGAGCCGCGCGCAAAGCGGGACGGGGGCATCCCCCGCGAGACGATAGTCGCCCGCCGGGATCGTCACGGTCCCGCCACCGGCCTTCGCGGCGGCCTCGAAGCACCGCGCCAGCGCCGGCGCGTCATCGGCCGCGCCGTCGGCCTTGGCACCGAAGTCGCTGACGTCGAATTCCGCGCCATTCGCCGAAACAGTCACCATCATGACGACCGCCAGGTGAAATGTCTTCGTTTTGATCATAACTCCCACTTACTCGTCAGATACGCCGTGACCCTGAGCCGCTCGTCCGGCGTCAGGGTTCGGCCAAAGACCAGGATCTCCGAGATGTTTCCCTTGAAGAAGGTCTGATAATTCGGCGAGAAACAGCCGACCCTCGCGTTCTTGGCCCACCGGTCCCTGCCCTCGTGAACGATCAGTCGCGGCCCGCCCGTCT
>JADLBR010000031.1 GCA_020847615.1 Verrucomicrobiia bacterium | reverse complement strand
CGGGGCCGCCCCAGCGGCCGGCGCCGCGGGCGCCGACTGGCCGGGTTCCTCCACGCGGAACGGGACGCCGCTTTGCCGCATGATGACCAGTATGTTCTGATCGCGGGTGGCCTTGAGATACTCCACCAGCGAGGCCAAGAACTTCTCGTAGTTTTGGGCGACGGGGAGCCCCTGGGCGATCTGCGCGCGACCCGTCTCGATGGCGCCGGTCAGATTCCGGTTCTGAAGGCCGACGTACGCGGTCATCCTCCAGCATGCCAAGAACACCAGGATTCCCATGATCGCCAAGCCCACAGATTGGAAGAGGCGACTTGATGAGGGACGTGGCATCTCGTTCATTTCCTACCTCCGGTCTGGGGCGCCGCGGTGGGCTGGGGCGCCGGCCCCTGGGCGGCCTGCGGCTGCGCGGGCGCCTGCGCCGGTTGTTTGAAACCAAATGGGACCAACAGGGCGTCGACATTCGGCTGCACCCTGCTGTACGCCACCAGGTTATCGACGAGCCGCTGGTAGGTGCCGGTCCGCTTCTGGACGGTGGCCAGCTCCTCCTGAACCGCGCGCAGATCGCGGAGCTGGCGGTCGTACTTGGCGCCGGCCACCCAGATCAGGACCACGCCCGCCAATGCGGACAGAAGCCCAATGACCACCAGGATTCTCTCAACCGTCCCTCGCATACGCCCTCCTAGCCCCTTGGCGCCGACCCCGGGACGCCGCCCTCTTTTCAAAGGCCGCCGGCCCCGCGGCACCGCCTCAGAGCTTCTTCACCGACACATCGTCGAGATAGAACTCGCCGGTCCCGCCGAGCAGGAACTGGAACCAGTGCTTGATGACCCGGCCCTTCTCCTTGCCCGGGATCTCGTAGGTCTTCTTAAAAAATCTCCAGTTGCCCGCCGGCAGCTCGTCCAGAAAACGGATGTGCGTCAGGAGCTTCTTGCCATACCACTGTGCCTCCTCGCCGCGCCTCGTCTTGATCTCCTCCCACTCCCAGCCCTCGATCTCGAACTCCATGTTCTTGTAACCGGTGCGCCGGTACCAGAAACTCACCTCATATTTCGAGCCCAGCGCGAATTCCACCCGCGGCTCGTAGTCCACGATATTCCGGAACTCCTTGAGCGACTGCCCGACCTCGGGGAACTTGCCGTTCGCCACGACCTGCTTCGGTTCCACAAACCAGACCTTGAGGCAATCCCCGCCGGTGCGACCCGGGCCCGCGGTGTTCGCCGGATCATTCACCTGCTCCGCGACGTAGTAGGGCACCCCGGGATTGAGCCGGGGGCGCCAGTAAACCGGACGTTTCACCGCCGGGTAAATGTCCGCCCCCAGCAACGACTCCATCTTCTCGAACTTGGGCGCACCCGCCTTGCCCTTGTTGTAGGCCACCTGGATGACCCCGTCCGCCTTGCCCACCAGCAGGTCGAACAATCCATCGCCGTTGAGATCACCGATGCCGGGGCACGACAGCTGCCCAAAGGACTTCTGCGACCCCACCTGGATCAGCGCGCCCTCCGACGAGAGCGGTTCCTTGAGGTCGCGGTTGCCGCCCTTGTTGAGGTGCACGGTGAACTCGCCCTTGTAGTCGCCGACGATCACGTCGAGGTTGCCGTCGCCGTCCCAGTCCACGACGATGGGCTTGAGCTGCTCGCGCCCGTCGCCCCAGACGAGGACCTTCCTCTCCTCGGGCTTGAAGCGGGGGCCGGAATTACTGCCCGTGTTCTGGAGCATGTAGACGGCGTTGCAGGCGTAGGTCCCCTCGCCGACCACCAGGTCGCGGATGTTGTCGCCATTCCAGTCCGCCACGAAGGGCGTGAAGAAATTGCCCCAGAACTCGCCCTGCTGCCTCAGGTTGATCTCGAAATCGCCCGGCTTGGATCCGGGCACCGAGATCCGCCCCCCGCTGATGTTCAGCGGCACGCGGAACACCTCGCCGTAGAAGGTGCCCACGACCAGCTCGGGCTCGCGGTTGCCGTCCCAATCGGTCAGATTGAGACGCGGCACGTACTTGGGATTGTGGTGCTCCCACGGGTGCTCCATGTTGTACCCGCCCCACCGCTCCTCGCTGAACAGCCAGATCGGCAGGATCTCCCCATTGCTGAACTTGGGGGCCTCCTTGGTGCCGGAGTTCTTGAAGACCCAGATGAATCCGATGCCATCGGCCACGACGAGGTCGGCCAGATCATCACCCGTCAGGTCACCGCACTGGACCGAGGCGGGCATCGGGATCTCGGTCACCTGCCCGCTGCTGGTCGCGGCCATGCGGCTCGCGGTCGGCACCCTGAGCTGCCCCTTGCTGTCCACGCCCTCCCAGAGGTTCTCCGCCTGGATGGCGCGAGACATGTCGCCGTTGTTGATCAGGTTCGTGGACTGCGCCACCAGCGGGCCCGTGCCGAGCCCCGCAAGCGCCAGGGCGACGCAGCAGGCGCGCCCCAGGGCCCCGCGCGCAGAAAGCGATCGCGGATCCCGTCCCATCGCTTGTCGGACCCCGCCCGGCTCAGACATCAGGCACCGTCCGCAGCTTCGTCTCGTACCGCAGGAGCAGGTAGGCGACGATGTTGATCCCCAGCTTGTAGGAATCATTCAGCGTCTCCTCGTTCAGGTTGCGGTAGAAGATCTTGCGGTACTCCCAGAAATCCTTCTCCGTCCGCTGCATGATCGTGTTGTCCACTTTCTGGAGGGTCTCGTCGAAGGTGACCTGCCACATGGCGCCGTAGCCGTTGACGGTGTAGACGACGGCCTCGATGCCATCGATCTTGATCGCCTCGACGGGCCAGTGCGAGAAGTTCAGGCCGGCTGGCGCCCCCTCCATCTTGAAATACCCGAGGCTGTTGTAGACCGCGTGGTTGTCGGGCAGCGGTTCGAAGGGCTTGTCGGCATCGGGGATCACCCGCTTCATCTCGCGGCGGAAGGCGATGTCGAAGCGGGAGCGCTTGCCGGGCAGGGCGTTGTCGCCCCAGATGCAACCCCCCAGCAATAGGTACTTGCGCAGGTTGAGCACCTCGGCGTCGGTCAGCTTGAAATCGGCGCGCCCGGTGATGTAGATGAACGGGGGCTTGGTCTCGTAGATCTCGGGGCTATCGAGGCGGAGCACGGCGCCCTGCACCTTGCACTTGATCTTGCCCTTGCTGAACCGGTTGATCATCTCGGCGAGGTTCGGGACGCTGCCGCCGATGATCTCTTTCTTGTCCTCGCCAAAGCGCACGAAGGCCAGCGAGTCGCCGCCCGAGGAAAGCTGCCCGATGTGCACCACGAACTCGGCCACGATGCCGCGCGGGCCGGTGCCGCTGCCCGAGCCGCGGTTCTTGATCCAGCCCCTCTGGAAGTTCTTGATGCCCACCAGCGCCTGGCGGCCCAGCGAGCCGATGTTGCCCGAGAGCGACGACGCGGCCGCCCCGCCGGCGATATTGGCCGCCGTGGGGAGCGCGGGCGCCGTCGGCACGAAACTCTGGTTCGGCGTCAGGTTCGGCGTGACCGCGGTGATGAGCTCCTTGACCTTGAGCTCCTGCGGCTGCGAGGCCTTGTTGATGTTGACCTGAAAATCCTGCTTCTTGGTTGGGGCCGGGGGCGGGGTTGGCGGGGCCTCGCCCAGCCCGTCGCCGGCGATCAGCACGAAGGACTCGAGCTGGCGCCTCGGGCTGAAGGCCTCGAAGACCACCACGCCCGCGAACACCAGGAACAGCACCGCGTGGATGAAGAGGGCCCCCACGAAGAACCGCATCCCGAGGATCCGCTCGCGGAACTTCTTGGTCATCTCTTTCTTCTTCTCTTCGTCCATCGCCGCGCTCCCGAACCTAATCTAACACCGCCGTCCTGGCTCCGCCAACCGGACGGCCTCACGAACTCCCAAAACTGAGGTTCTCGACGCCCGCCGCCACGCAGGCGTTGAGCACATCCACGATCCGCTGGTGGGGCGTCAGCTCGTCGGGCACCACGATGTACGGGTTCTTTGCGCCGAGTTGCTTCACCGCCGCCTTCAGCCGCGCCTCGAGCGCCGGCAGCGTCTCGGAGGCCGGCGTGTCCACGGGCGAGTCATTGAAATACACCTGCTTGTTGCGACCGATCTTCAGGTAGACCGGCGTCGGGGGGGTTCCCTGGGGTGCCGCGGGCTGTCCCTCGGCGGGCAGGTCGACCGAGAGCTCGGCCTCCTTGGTCTGGGAGCCGGCCATGACCATGTAGAACAACAGCAGCACGAACATGACGTCGAGCATGGGCGCGATCTGCAACCCGAACTCGCCGCTCTCTCCGCCTCCGCCTCCGCCCGCCATGGCTCAGGTACCTCCCTTGGCGTACGCGCCCTCCTGGAGGACGGCGTACGTGATGTTGTTGATCTCCGCGCCCGCGCAGGCCTTGAGCACGTCCTGCAGGAACCGCCACTGGACCTCCCGGTCGGCACGGACGATCACGCGGAACGGCAGTTTCCTGCCGCGCGACGCGGTCTCGTGGAGCTTCTTCTTCTGCTCCAGGAGCAGGCCGAGCTCGTAGACCGAGCACTCCTGCTCGCCCACCGAGAACGTGGAGTTGAAGCCGGTCCACTTGACGTTGACGACGCACTCGCCGCTGTCGGTCTCCTTCTTCTTCTGTTCCGCGTTATCGGCGTTCGCGAGCTGGATCTCGCGGTCGCGGAGCATGACCTCCTTACTGGTGATCGACATGAAGAAGATCAGCAGGACGAGCAGGATGTCGATCATGGGGGCGATCTGGAACTCGGGGTCCTCGTCGTCGCCCATGTAGGCGAGTATGCTGACTTTCCTTTTCTTCGCCATGTGCCGTCCCGTGGACTCGCGTTGCCTTCAGTGGCCCGGCGCCCGGATCAGTGCTGCTGGGGATAGCCGCCCTGCTGAGGGTAACCGCCCTGCTGCTGCGGGTAGCCGCCGGGCTGCGGGAAGCCCTGGGGCGGCGCCGGGAAGCCCTGCGGGGGCGGGGGCAGGCCGGGCTGCTGCGGGAAGCCCTGCGTCGCGGGCTGCTGCCACTGCTGGGCCGCGGGGGCCTGCGGGGCCACGCCCTCGCCGACCTTGACGCCGTGCAGTTCCTCAAAAGGTATGTCCTGGATCAGGCGGTTGACCTCGCTGTCGGCGACGATCACCACGCCCTGCGCGCGGTTGCGCAGGATGTAGTAGAAGATGAACGCCGGGATGGCGACGAGCAGACCGCCCGCCGTCGCGATGAGCACCTCCGAGATCCGCGCCGAGAGCGCGGCGGGATCGGTGATGCCCGACTGGCCGAGGACGGCGAACGCCCCGATCATGCCGGTGACCGTGCCCGACAGACCGATCATCGGGGTGACGACACCGAGCACCGAGAGGTACGTGTTGCGCGTCTTGAGCAGGGTGCCCTCCTTGATGGAGACCTCGCCGATGATCGCATCGACGGCGTCCTTGCCCCGCCCGAGGCGCTCGAGCGCCGCGCCCAGCACCGTGCTGAAGAAGCAGGGGTTGGCGCGGCAGACTTCCCAGAGGCCCTGGTAGTCGCCCTGGCCTATCATCTCGCGGGCCCTGGCGACGAGCGCCGGGGGGGCGAGCTTGACGATGCGCAGCTTGAAGAATCCCTCGGCCGTCAGCGCGACCATGGCGATCGAGCAGGCCGCCAGCGGGTACATGACCCAGCCGCCCTCGACCCACACTTCCTTGAGGGTCTTGCCGCCCTTGTGCTTTTCTCCGCCCTCGCCCTCGGCGGCGGCGGCCGGCGCGGCGGCCTCCTGCGCGTGAATCTTGGCGTCGGAGGCCCCGAGCAGCGCCATTGCGAGGCCCAACATGAGGAGGTGTCGCTTCATATGCTTCGTTCCTATTGCTTTGTTCCTATTTCACTTCACGAAAACGTTCTTGTCCGCGCGCAGGGCGCGGACGCGCGCCTCGGCCTGGGCGACGAGGGAGGGGTTCAGGGGGTAGAGGGTGATGACCCTCATGTAGTTCTCCAGGGCCTCCTGCTTCTGGCCGCGGGCCTCCTCGAGCTGCCCCATGACGAAGGCGGCGTCGGCGAAGACGCGCTGCTGGGCCTCCGGCGGGGTGAGCTGCCGCTGCGCGTCCTCGAGGATGGGCTTGAGGGCGGCCTCGGCCTCGGGCAGGCGGTTGACGCTGACGCTGATCTTGGCCAGGCCCACCTTGGCCTTCACGGCGTAGGGGGAGTTGGCGTAATCGGTCTCCATCTTGCGGTAGATGGCGCCGGCCTCGGATTTCTTGCCCGTCGCGAGGTAGGCGTCGGCCACCAGGCCAAGGGCCTCGATCACCCAGTCGACCTGCAGGCCGGTGAAGGCCTGGGCGTCCTTCTCGATCGACGCGAGGACCTGGGGATACTGCTCGGCCGCCAGCGCCTTGCGCGCCTCGGCCAAACCCGGGGGCGGCTGCATCTGGATGGAGCGGATCGTCTCCTTGGGGATGGCGGTCTCGACGTTGCCCATGCGCATCACGGGGGCGCCCGAGGGCGTCACCTTGACGATCTTGCCCTCGATCACCTCGCCTCGCGAGTTGACAATTTTATCTTGCGCGGCGCATGGGCTGGCGGCATGTATCACCCCCATGATCAGCAGCGCGGTCGCAACGGTTCGCATATCCGGATGTGTCGGAGTCTCGTAGACCAAATCGCGTAGTGCGTCAATGCCCAACTTGAAAATTTGGCCCCGCGGCCGAGCACCGAAGGCAGAAACCCCATGATCCAATTCATCCGAAACCGCTCCAAATTCCTCCTCTGGGCCATCGTCGTCATCGTGGTCGTCTTCTTTTCCTTCTGGGGGACGCTGGGGCCGGACGACCTGGCCGGGGTGCGCAAGGTGGGCCGGCTGGCGGGCCAGCCGGTGGCCTGGGAGCAATTCAGGGGCCGCCTCAACGAGACGGAGCTGGTGCTGGGGCTCTTCAGCGGCATGCCGATGAACATGGACATGGGCCGGGAGTTCGCGATCGAGCAGACATGGCACCGGCTGATGCTGCTGCACGAGGCGCAGGGCATGGGCATGCGCGTGGACCCCAGGGAGAAGGGCCAGCTGCTCGCGTCCCACCCCCTGTTCCGGGGTGCCGACGGCGGGTTCGACGCGGCGCGGTTTGACCGTTTTGTGAAGGACACCCTGCCCCGCTACCGGGTGGGCGAACAGCGGTTCGACGATCTCCTGGGCGAGGAGATCCTCAGCCGCCGCACCGCCGCCCTGCTGACCAGCGGGGCACACATCCCGGCGTCCGCGGTCCGCGAGCAGGCGGAGCGACTGTTCGGGGAATCGGCGGTCTGGGTGGCCGAATTCAAGGGGGCCGATTTCGCGGCGGGCGCCGCGCCCACCGACGAGGAGATCCGCGCGGCCTTCGACGCCCAGAAGGAGCGGTTCCAGACCCCCGAGCGCAGGAAGGTCCGGTTCGTGCGCTTCGCCCTCAACGAGCAGGACCGGAAGCTGCCCGACGAGGAGCGACAGAAGCGATTCCAGACGGTCGGGGAAAAGGCCGCGAATTTCTCGGTGTCGCTCTATGACTCCGATGGCAACGCCCGCAAGGACTTCGACGCCCTGGCGCTCAAGGAGGGCCTCTCGGTGGAGAAATCCGACTGGTTCACGCAGGACGGGCCCGCCGCCCTGGAGAACGGCGACGAGTTCGCCAAGGCCGCGTTTCTGCTCAACGCGGACGCTCCCAACAGCGACGCGGTCGCGGGCACGAACGAGGTCTACGTGCTCACCCTCGAGGCGGTCGACCAACCCAAACCCAAGCCCCTGGAGACGGTCCGCGAGGAGATCGTCAAGGAACTCTCCCAGCGCAAGGCGATCGACGCCGCGTTCAAGGCCGCCGGGGAGGCCCGCCAGAAGGTCGAGGCGGCGCTGAAGGCCGGCAAGACCGCCGACGACGCCATGCGCGATCTCGGCGCGCGGGCGCGCAAGGTCGAGAAGGTCGTGCCCGCTTCTGACAAGGAAGCCGGCAACCCCGACGAGGAACAACTGCGGGCGTGGGTCTCAAGGCTCGATGTCGGTGAACTCGGCCAATTGCGCACCCAGGGCAATGTCGTCTCTTTCGCGCTGCTGGCATCGCGGACGCCGCCCGCGGATCTCGATGCCCGCCTGCCGGTCGTGCGGGCGCGGATGATCGAGGAGCGCCGCTCGCTGACCATGCGCGAGTGGCTGGCGATGTTCATGCGCCGGCCCGACACCCTGCTCGGCGGCCTCGAGCAGGGCGGCGGGGGCTGACTCGAAAATCGCCGCAACGCATCCCGTAGCCGAACGCGTCAGCGTTTGGCCGCCCATCCGCCGAGGGCGATCGGCGACATTTTTACCGGCTGGTGGTGCCCGCCGCCCGGCGCAAGCGGTCATTGATCGCGGGCCCCAGTCCGCGCTCCGGGACGAGCTCGGCAAAAATGCGGCCTGTTGCCGACGCATCTAGTTCGCGGAGAGCGCGATAAAGCTTCTGCGCCGCCTGGCGAAGCGATCCCCGCGGACTGAGCACCCGAGCCACGCCGGGGAAACCCTCCCACCCGAGCTGAAAAACCAAGAGGGCATCACCCTTGCGGAATGGCGGCGGTGACGCGCGCCATCCCGCGGCCAGCAGCCGCACGGGCCGTCTCGGTGCATAGTGCTGTTTCAGCAGGCCGGGGGCCTCCGGGTGCCGCGCCGGCGTCCGGGCACCTGCCGACCAGACCTTTCGCCCCGTCGCCTTTGCGATCTGCTCGGCGGTGATGGCCCCCGGCCTGAGAATCTCGAAGCCGCCCCGCACCGGGCGGACGATCGTCGACTCAATCCCGTGGCGACAGGCTCCGGCATCCAGCAGCAGGGGCGTCGCCGCCCCGAACTCCGCCCGGACGGCCGCCGCGGAAGTCGGGCTGAGCCGGCCAAACCGATTCGCGCTGGGCGCCGCCAGCGGCCCCCCAAACGCCCGCAGCAAGCGCCGGGCCACAGGATGCCCCGGCATTCGCACCGCCACCGTCGAAAGACCCGACGTGACCTCCGCGGGCACCGCCGCTCGCTTGGGCAACACCAGCGTCAAGGGGCCCGGCCAAAAGGCGTCGGTCAAGAGCCTGACCCAGCCCGGCACCGCCCTTGCCACCCGCTTCAATTGGGCCTCGTCCAACACGTGCACGATCAGGGGATCGAACGACGGCCTGCCCTTCAATTTGAACACGCGGCGCACGGCCCCCCGGTCCAGCGCGTCGGCCGCCAGCCCGTACACGGTCTCCGTGGGCATCACCACCAGCCCCCCGGCGCGCAGCGCGTCCGCGGCGCGCTCGATCCTGTCCTGCGACACTCGCGTCACGATGCGCGCAGCATATCCGCGTCCCGAGGCGAATCTCCATCCCGAACTTCCAGCCACAGGCCTCGTTTCCCTTTCCTGCGAGACGAGTCTATGCTGTAATGGCCCGGAACCCCCACGGGATGGGTGGCAGAGCGGTCTAATGCGCCGGTCTTGAAAACCGGAGTCCCGCAAGGGACCGTGAGTTCGAATCTCACCCCATCCGCACCCCAAATTAGGGCCTTGACGGGCGCCGAAAACCTGCCATCATTGAAATTTACTATCCCTATGAAGGCCGAACTTGTGCAGTTAGCCCGCTCGCTGATCTCCAACCCGGACATCCTCGTCAACATGGTCTCGCGCCGGGTGCGCCAACTCGGCCTCGGCTACCGCCCGCTGGTCCCCGTCGATCCCACGATGACCTTCATGGATGTCGCGCTGAAAGAGATCTGCGAGAAAAAGCTCGTCTTCGAGGAAGTGACCGACGAGGAGGGCGGCGCCACGCGCCGCAAGACCGCACGCCGCAAGCGCGCCTGAGCGCTCGCGGGCGCGCCCCCGCGCCATGGGCACCAAGACCAGTGGGGCGATAGCGACCAACCGGAACGCGCGCCGGGACTTCCATATCCTCGAGGCGGTCGAGGCCGGAATCGCCCTGCGCGGAACCGAGGTCAAATCCATTCGCGCGGGCCGCGTGAACATGGCCAACGCGTTCGCGCGGATCGAGCGCGGCGAGGCCTTCCTCTACCAGTGCCACATCTCCCCGTACGAGGCGGGCGGGGTCTTCAACCACGAGGCCGAGCGTCCCCGCAAGCTCCTGATGCACCGGGCGCAGATCGACGGCCTGCGCGCGCAGGTCGAGGCCAAGGGCCGGACGCTCGTCGCCCTCGAAATGCACTGGAAAGAGGGCCGCGTGAAGGTCGTGGTCGGGCTCGCGTCGGGCAAGACCCACGAGGATCGCCGCGAGGACATCAAGCGGGCCGCGGCCAACCGCGAGATCGACCGGGCCATCAAGAATCGGCTCCGGGGCTGAATCGAAAATCGCGCATCGCATCCCGTAGCCGAACGCAAATCCCGTAGCCGAACGCGTAAGCGTTTGGGCGCCAAAGCCTCACGGCTTCGGCAACGTTTTCCCAAGCGGGTGGAGCCGCACCCCTGCGCCCATCATCGCCGCTGCCAGCAGCGATCTCCCGCAGTCCCGCGCAAAGGCGGCCACGCCCGCGCGGCTCTGGCCGAACACCGGAAAGCGCCCGGGCGCGCAGAACGCCACCCCGATCACGAGCGGGACCAGCACCGGCGCCAGCGCCAGGGCCGGACGCCGAAACCACCCCGCGCCCGCCACCCGCGCCGCCCGCTCCAGCGGATCGCGCGCCCCGACACACTCCAGCCCTGCGCGGGCCAGCAGGCACGCCGCGATCACCGACGCGATCGAAAGGAAATCCGCGCGCGGACGAAATTGGCTCGTCTGCCCCTCCGCGTACCGCGCCTCGATCGGCACCGCAACCATCGGCACGCCGTGTGCCATCGCCGCGATCAGGAATTCCGTCTCCATAGCAAAGCCAGGCGCCCGAGTCCGGCAGCGCTCCTCCACCGCCCGCGGCACCAGCCGAAATCCGCACTGCGTGTCCGCCAGGCGACACCCCGTGGCATGGCGCAGGAACACCCCGGCCATCCGCTGCGCCTCCCACCGGCTCGCGGGAATCTGGCCACCGCCCGCCAACCGATCCCCGATCACCAGCGCGCCCGGCTCCTTGGCGTGCGCCTCAAGGAACCGGGGGATGTCATCCGGTTCGTGCTGCCCGTCGGCGTCCAGCGCCACGACGGACGTCGCGCCCAGCGACCACCCCTCGGAGAACAGGCGCCGGAGGACCGCCCCCTTGCCCATGTGCCGAGGCATGACGATCACCCGGGCCCCCGCGCGCCGCGCCAGATCCCCCGTGCGGTCGCCCGACGCATCGTCGCCCACGATGACGCGCCCACAATGACGCAGCGCACCCCGCACCACGTCCGCGATCGTGCGCTCGGCCTCCCTCGCGGGTATGACCGCGGCGACGCGCTCACCCGTCATAGCGCCCCCAGGCGCTCGTGCGTTCGGCTAGGAATCTGTCGGATCTTGTCCGACAGATTCCTCTGGCAAAACCGCCTTCTATTTAATAACAAGGAACTTACGGAAGAGTATCCCGGTGCCAGACATTGGCTCAAGAGCGGTTCTACACCCACAATCCCTCCATTGTAACTATCTAGAAATCAGGCGGTTTTGCTTTCTAGCAGCCTGTCGGACTTTACCAAGTCCGACAGGCTGCTAGGGGATTCTCGAACCAGAAGTCTTCCCCCCGTCCCCGCGTCCCGGCGCGTGGATCTAGCTCTCGGGCTAACCAACGGGTGCCTGCCCCGCACTGGCCACGGCCCGGTCGATCTCCCGGAGCCTTCGCGAAAGCGCGGCCGCGATGTTGAAAATGATCGTCGAGTGGAACTCGGGCCAGAATCGCGAGAAGCGGGCGATGGCCTGGTTGGTGAGGACATAGATGATCGACGTCCTGGCCGCGCGGATGCTGGCCGACCGCGGCTGCCCCTCGATGAGGCTCATCTCCCCGAAGAACTCCTTCGACCCCAACCGCGCCAGCACCACCTCGTTGGGGGTGCCCAGCCCCTTGACCACCTCGACCTCGCCATCTCCGATGACGCAGAACCGGTCGCCCAGTTCGCCCTCGCGGAATATCAGCTCGCCCTTCGGGTAGACGGCCTCCTCGGCGGCCAGCGCCAGGGCGCGCACCGCATCCTCGGTGATGCCCTCGAACAGGGGCACCCCCAGAAACGCCTCCACCTCGGGCGGCATGAATTTCGCGACCTGCTCCGTCATGGGTTCCTCCTCGCGCCGTCAGTAAGACCGCGCCGCAAACAGCTCGTCCATCTCGCGCAATCGCCTGGAGAGGCCGCGCGCGATGTTCACCAGGATCATCCGGCACTGGTGCGGTTCCTCCCGCGCCACCTCCTGCAAATCCTGCGGCCTGAGGGCATAGATGATCGAGGGCTCCACGGTCCTCACGCTCGCGCTGCGCTCCCGGTTCTCGATGAGGCTCATCTCGCCGAAGAACCCCCCCGCGCCCACGATGTTCAACCGCTTCTCCTCGGGCGTGCCCAGGCCCTTGACGATCTCCACCGAGCCCTGCCCGATCACGAACAGGCAGTCGCCCGGCGTGCCCTCCTTGGCCACCATGACCCCCTCCCGATAGGCGCCGCCCGTCATGCGCTCGGCAATCCTCTGAAGCACTTCGGGCCGCATCCCCGTAAACAGCTCCGTCTGATCTAACGCCAGCGGCGCCGCGCCCGCCTGAGCCATCTCTGCCATGATTCTCCTTTACCTCGCGGCACCCATAAAATCAATGGGGGTCGGAGCCAAATGCCGTTTGTCGGACTGGGCCCGCCCGCCAATCTTGACGCGTCCCCACCCCTCCCGCCAACGTCGGTGCCATGAGCGCCCACGCATTCGCCCGCATCCTTGCCGTCGCCCTGCTCGCCGCCGCCCCTCTGGCTGCCGGCGAGAGTCCCGCGAAAACCGCCCGGCTGCGCTGCGAATCGATGGAGAACCCCATGGGGCTGGACGAGGCCCGCCCGCGGCTCTCCTGGCTCATGGGCGACGCGCGCCGGGGCGCCCGGCAGACGGCCTACCGCATCCTCGTCGCCTCGTCCCCGGAGAAGCTCGCCGCCGATGCGGGGGATCTCTGGGACACGGGCCGCGTGGATTCCGACCGCTCGATCCAGATCCCGTACGCGGGACGGCCGCTGGCCTCGCAGCAGAGATGCCACTGGAAAGTCCAGATCTGGGACGCCGACGGCAAGTCCAGTGGATGGAGCGAGCCGGCATCCTGGACCATGGGCCCCCTCGATCGCGCCGCTTGGGGCGCCGAGTGGATCGCGCACGCCGAGCCCACGCCGCGCGCCCTGCCCGCCGGCCACCCGGCCCACGACCTCGCGCTGGACGGCGCGCAATGGATCTGGCCCGCGGGACAAGGCACCCCCGCGACCCGCCCCAAAGGCACCGTCTTCTTCCGCAAGACACTCGACCTCCCCGCCGACGTTTTCGTCACGTGGGCCTACATCGCCATCGCCGCTGACGACCACTTTCGCCTGTTTCTCGATGGCGACAAGATCAGCGAGAGCGAGCCAGAACGCTGCGGCGCCGGCGAGGCCCTCGAGGTGGAGTTGACCGAAAAACTCCGCGCCGGACGCAACGTCCTGGCGCTCGACGTCGAGAACTACGAGACCGGTCCCGCGGGGCTGGCGGCGAAGATCGTGGTCGCGCTGTCGGACGGCAGACGCATCACCTCGGCGACCGACGGCTCATGGAAGGCCTCCCTAAAGCCGACCGGCAAGCCCGCGTGGCTGAGCCCCGAACTCGACGACGCCGGCTGGCCCGGCGCCGAGACCATCGGCCCCGTGGGCATGGCCCCCTGGGGAAAACCCGCCGTCGGGTACCGCCCCGGCTGGCGCCAGAGATCCCCCAGCCCGATCTTCCGCAAGGCGTTCCGCGTCGAACGGCCGATCCGCTCCGCCACCCTCCACATCTGCGGGCTGGGCTATCACGAGGCCCACATCAATGGCAAGAAGGTCGGCGACCGCTACCTCGATCCCGCCTTCACCCGCTATGACCGCCGCGCGCTCTACGCCACGCACGACGTCACGCCGCTGATCCGCGAGGGCGACAATGCCCTCGGCGTCATGCTCGGCAACGGCTGGCTGAACATGCACACCCGCACGACTTGGAACTTCGACCAGTCCCCCTGGCGCAAGGACCCGATGCTGCTCGCGCACCTTCGCATCGAGTTCGCCGACGGCTCGGCCCAGACGATCGTCACCGACCGCTCGTGGCGCGCGGGCACCGGCCCCCTGCTCAACGACAGCATCTTCCAGGGAGAGGTCTACGACGCGCGCCGCGACGCGGCCCTCGCCGGCTGGGATGCGCCGGGCTTCGATGATTCCAAGTGGGCCGAGCCCCGCATCGCCGAGGGCCCCGGCGGGCGCCTCGCCGCGCAGACCATGCCCCCGATCCGCGTGACCGAGACGATCGAGCCCGCCTCGATCACCGAGCCCCGGCCCGGCACCTTCGTCGTGGACCTCGGCCGCGCCATCGCCGGCTGGGCGCGGCTCCGCGCCTCCGCGCCCGCCGGCACCGAGATCTCGCTGCGCTACGGCGAGCGCCTCGACGACAGGGGCCTTGTCGAACGCAAGGAGATCTCCAAGTTCACATTCGCCGGCCCCTTCCAGACCGACACCTACATCTTCCGCGGCGGCGCCGAGGAGACGTGGGAGCCCCGCTTCGTCTACCACGGCTTCCGGTACATCCAGATCGAGGGCTTCCCCGGCAAGCTCACCAAGGACCACCTGCGCGGCCGATTCGCCCACACCGATTTCCCGGCGGCGGGCTCGTTCGAGTGCTCCGACGACACCGCCAACAGGATCCAGGCCATGACGCTCGCCTCGTACCGGGCCAACTACCACGGCTACCCCACCGATTGCCCCCACCGGGAGAAGAATGGCTGGACGGGCGACGCCCACCTCGCCGCCGAACAGGCGATGTACAACTGGGACAATGGCCCGGCCTACGCGAAATGGATTCAGGACATCCACGACGAGCAGCGCGAGCTCGGTGACATCTGCGCGATCATCCCCACTTCCGGCTGGGGCTACCTCTGGGGCAACGGCCCGGCCTGGGACAGCGCCTTCCTGCTCATCCCATGGTACATGCACCTGTACCTCGGCGACGACCGCACCCTGGAGCGCCACCTCGACCGGATGAAGCGCTACGTCGACTACCTCACGGCGCGCTCCCACGAGGGCATCGTCTCATTCGGCCTCGGCGACTGGTGCTACGCCAAGACCGTCACCCCCGCGCCGCTCACCTCCACCGGGTACTACCACAACGACGCCCGCATCGTCGCCTTCGCCTCCCGCATCGTTGGGCTCGCCCCGGACGCCGCCAAGTATGGGAAACTCGCCGACGGCATCCGCGGCGCGTTCAACCGCGAGTTTGGCAAGCCCGACGGCGACTACGCCAACGGCTCCCAGACGGCCCTGAGCTGCGCCCTCCACCACGACCTCGTCCCCGCCGAATCCCGCGCCCGCGCCGTCGCGCGCCTCGCGGCCAGCGTCGAGGCCGCGGACGGCCACATCGACTGCGGCATCCTCGGCGTGAAGTATCTCTTTCGCGCCCTGAGCGACAACGGCCACCACGAGCTCGCCTGGCGCGCCGCCACGCAAAAGGATGCCCCGGGGTTTGGCGCGTGGCTCCCCCAGGGCGCCACGACCCTCTGGGAAGACTGGCCGGGCAAGGCATCCCGCATCCATATCATGTTCGGGGACATCAGCGCCTGGTTCTACCAGTACCTCGCCGGCATCCGCCCCGACATCGAACGGCCCGCCTTCAAGCACTCGATCATCCGACCCATGCCGGCAGGCGACCTGCGGTGGGTCCGCGCGCACACCGATACCCCCCACGGCACCCTCCGCTCCTCGTGGCGCAAGCAAGAGGATGGCTCCCTCCAACTCGAGATCGTCATCCCCCCCAACACCACCGCCACCCTCCACATCCCCGCCAAGGACCCCGCCCGCGTCACCGAGGGCGGCAAACCCGCCGCCGAAAGCCAGGGGCTCAAACCCCTCGGCGCGAAGGACGGTTGCGCGGTCTTCGAGGCCGTGGCCGGCTCATACCGGTTTGACGCGCGCTGACTTGAAAATTGCCGCAGCGCTTCCCGTAGCCGAACGCGTAAGCGTTTGGCCGCCAGGGCCTCACGGCCTCGGCTACATTTTCTGCCCCGGTGGTCCGGCGGCTGCCGGATGACGTCTAGAGCACTTTAAATAATTCTGTAGCCGTCCGGAATGTTTGTGGTAGGTTGGTGGATGCCGACCCTATCGATCGATCTACGGGAACGGATCCTCGCCACGTACGACCGGGGCGAGCAAACCCGGG
>JADLBR010000030.1 GCA_020847615.1 Verrucomicrobiia bacterium | reverse complement strand
TGAACCACCTCATCCCCTCGACCAGATTCGCCCGCGGCGTCCGGATCACGAAATGGAAGTGATTGCCCATCAGCACCCACGCGTGCACCTCCCACCCGCTCTTCCCGCACGCCTCCCCCAGCGTCCCCACCATCATCTCCCGGTCTTCCTCCCCGGTGAATATCGCCTCCCGCCGGTTGCCACGCGCCATCACGTGGTACCAGGCCCCCTCGTACTCCACCCGCAACACCCTCGCCATCCGCCCCACCCTGCCACTCCCACACACAGAAATCAAGTTTTGTTGACTGACCCCAGTGTTCCCCACCTGACCATCGATGAATGCTTCGGCGCGCTGCACGAGGGGCACGCCCGCATCAGGCCCGCCACGTGGGCCGCCCTCGCCGATGCCGTTGCGTCGTCACGCGTCATCGCGGCACGGTACCGCCGCTTCGACGGCACCGAACGCGACTATCTGATCGAGCCCCTGCGGCTCGTCGCCCACAGGGGCAACTGGTATGCGCTGGCGCGCAAGCGTCCCGGTGGCGAATTGCGGGCCTTCGCCCTATCCCGCTTTGGTTCTGCGACCCCAACCGGCGAGACTTTCGTGACGCCGAAGGGCTTCGATTGGCGCAAGGCATCCAAGGATGCCTTCGGGATCGGGCTTGGCATCAAGCCGGTGAACGTCCGTCTTTTGTTCTCCAAGACGATCGCCACGGCCATCACCGAGCGCGTCTGGCATCCCACTCAGCGGATCTGGAAGCGGCGCGATGGGAGCGTGGAACTGCAGATGCGGGCAGCTCCCACTATCGAACTGGTGCGTTGGATCTTGTCGTGGACGCCCGACGCGCGAGTCCTCGCACCAAGGGGCCTGCGCGGGCGCATCAGCCGTCATCTCTCCGCGAGCAATACGGGCTCCCACACAATTCGTGGCAGGCCGTAAAACATCCCCATCAGGCATCCGATCATGGCACAACCCCCCCACACAATCGCATCTGACCCCCCCCCCCGAGTCAGAAGCCCGCCCCCTCCCCGGCCTTGCATTCGCCCGCACTTGCCCGAACCTCCACCATCTGCATGACCGACACGCGCATCGATTTTCCGCGGGAGCTCAACCCCGACCAGTTGGCCGCGGCCACGGCCCCCCCGGGCCCCGCCCTCGTGCTCGCCGGTGCCGGCAGCGGCAAGACGCGCACCCTCACCTACCGGGTCGCCTACCTCGTCGAGAATGGCCTCCCCCCGGACCAGATCCTCCTGCTCACGTTCACTAACAAGGCCGCGCGCGAGATGCTCGAGCGCGTCCGCAACCTCCTGCCCCACGACATATCCCGGCTCTGGGGTGGCACCTTCCACAGCATCGGTAACCGCATCCTACGCCGCCACGCGGCCGCCGTCGGCCTGGAGCCCGGCTTCACCATCCTCGATCGGGACGATGCCCGCGATCTCCTCGGCGCGTGCTTCCCGTCCGTCGGCATCAACCCCAAAGAAAAACGCTTCCCGAAACCGTCCGCCATCCTCGAGCTGCTCAGCTTCTCGGCAAACACCACCCGCCCCATCGAAGAACTCCTCGGCGCCGAATACGCCCACCTCGAGGAGTTCGGCGACACACTGGCGCGCCTCGCCGCCGAGTACCGGCGCCGCAAGACCGCCTCCAACGCCGCCGACTACGACGACCTCCTCACCCTTCCCCTCGAGTTGCTGCGCCGCGACCCCCGCCTCGCCGAGCACTACCAGCACCGCTGGGCCTGCGTCCTCGTCGACGAGTACCAGGACACCAACCGCGTCCAGGCCGACTTCATCGACCTGGTTTCCTCGGCCCACCGCAATGTCACGGTCGTGGGCGACGACGCCCAGAGCATCTACTCGTGGCGCGGCGCAAACTTCGAGAACATCCTGTCCTTCCCCGACCGCTACCCCGGCGCACGCGTTTTCCGCATCGAGTTGAATTACCGCTCCGTCCCCCAGATCCTCTCGCTCGCCAATGCCTCCATCGCAAACAATACCCGCCAGTTCGCCAAGGTCCTGCGCGCGACCCTGGAGGCCGGCCCCCGACCCCACCTGATCGCCACGCCCGACACCGACAGCCAGGCGCGCTTCATCGCCCGCGAGATCCTCAACCTCCACTCCAATGGAACCCCACTGCGCGAGATCGCCGTGCTCTACCGCGCGCACGCCCACGCCATCGAGCTTCAGATGGAACTGGTCCGCTGCCGCATCCCGTTCGTGATCACCTCCGGCGTCCAGTTCTTCGAGCAGGCCCACATCAAGGATGTCGCCGCCTATCTGAAGACCGCCTTCAATCCCTTCGACGAGATCGCCTTCAAGCGCGTCGCCAAACTCATGCCCGGGGTCGGCGAACGCTCCGCGGAAAAGCTGTGGCTCCTCGTCCGGGGCCAGCCAGAGTGGCCCGCGGACGCAGGCCCAGCCAAGGCCGCCAAGGACTGGGGCCAGCTCCGCCAGCTGGTCGCCCAACTCCGCGGCCAGCCCGGCATCGCCGTGCCCGATGCCATCACATGGGTCCTCGATGCATCCTACCGCGACATCCTCGACCTCAAGTACGACAATCACCAGCAGCGCCTCGACGACATCCAGCAGCTCCAGGAGTTCTCCCGCCGCTTCGACTCGGTACCCGACCTGCTCGCGCAGGTCTCGCTCATGACCGGCGTCGACGCGTCCTACGGCAGCGCCGACGGCGACGATGTCCTGCGCCTCAGCACCGTCCACCAGGCCAAGGGCCTCGAGTGGGAGGCCGCCTTCGTCATCATGCTCTGCGATGGCGCGTTCCCCCTCGGTCGCCTCGTCGACGACGAGGCCCAGCTCGAGGAGGAACGCCGCCTGTTCTACGTCGCGGTCACCCGCGCGAAACGTCGCCTCTACCTCACCTTCCCCCAGATGCGCTTCGGCCGGGGCGCCGGCGGCGGCGACCTCTTCCAGCGCCCCTCGAGATTCCTCACGGAATTGCCCCCGGGGCTCGCGGAGACCACCCGCGTCCACATCCCACGCGAACACGCCCACCGCCAACGCCATCGCCGCGATGCCGAGTTCGACCCGTGGGACCCGGAATGAGGCGGAAGAAGAAGCCCCACGATTCAAGTTTCGAGCTGCGGGACCCCAGGCGCGCGACCAAAGAAACCTCCAAACTTGAATCCTGAATCTTGAATCCTGAGTTGATCCTAGCTGGCCCCACGGCCTCCGGAAAATCCGCGGTCGCGCTTGAGCTGGCGGCCCGGCTCGGCGCCGAGATCGTCGCCGCCGATTCGATGCAGGTCTACCGGGGCCTCGACATCCTGAGCGCGAAGGCCTCCTTGGCCGAGCGCGCGCGCATCCCGCACCACGCGCTTGACCTCGCCGATATCTCCGAGGCCTTCACGGTCGCGCGGTGGCTCGACTCGGCCCAGGCCGCCATCGGCGCCATCCGCCGCCGCGGTCGAACCCCGCTGGTCGTCGGTGGCACCGGCCTCTACATACGCGCCCTGCGCTTCGGCATCGACCCAAATCCCCCGACGTCCCCCGAATTGCGCGAGGCGCTCGCCGCGCGCCCCCTCCCCGACCTCGTCGCCGAGCTGCGCGCGCGCGATGTCGACGCCGCGGCGCGCATCGACCTCAACAACCGCCGCCGAGTCGAGCGAGCCCTCGCGATCGCCCTCCAAGGCCCGCCGGCACCCCCCGCGTCATGGTCGATCGCGCCCTCGCCCTCGCCCCTCATCGTGCTCCGCCGCGACACCGAAGACCTCCGCTCGCGCATCGCCGCCCGAACCGACGCCATGTTCGCCGCGGGCGCAGTCGAAGAGGTCCTCCGCCTCAAGGCCGTCGGCCTCCGGCCCGGGACTACCGCATGGCAGGCCCTCGGCGTCCGCCCGATCGACGACCTCCTCGGCGGTCGCTCGTCCGAATCACAGGCCCGCGCGGGTCTGACCACCGCCACGCGCCAGTTCGCGAAACGCCAGATGACCTGGTTCCGCCGAGAACCCAGTGCCCTGTGGCTCGATGTTGCCCCAGGGGAGGCACCGGCCCACACCGCCTCCAGGATCCTCGAGGCCGTCCGCCACCAAGATGCCGGCTAGCAGCCTTGTCGGACTTAGCCAAGTCCGACAAGGCTGCTAGAAAGCGCGATCCCCTCTCGCGGAACTGTCGTGGCCGAACGCGTGAGCGCGTGACCGCCGATCGTCCAAGGCGACCCATCTCATTTTCAACGAGTGGTGCCGCCCGCTGCGGCTGGCACGATCTCCAGCCCGCATCGATCACGGCGGCGGCGGGACGTTGCCGCGATACACCAGGTTCGTCGAAAGTGACACCGGCCGCTCCGATCCCGGATAGCTGAAACCCCCGGTCGAGCCGGGGTACCCTCCCGACACTGTCAGCGTGCCACCGACCGGTTCGCCGTAGCGCGCCCCTCCACCATTGACGATGATCACACCCCCGCCCCCCGCCTCGCCCCCGGTCCCACCCGTCGGGGCGTACTCATACTCGATCACGCTGCTCTCCGACGCCCCGCCCCCGTTCTGTTCGGCAATCGCGACCCTCGGGGACCGCATCACCATCTCGCCCATGCGCTCGGCAAACTCACGGCGCCTCGGCCTAAACATCTCGCCGATCCCCTCGAATGGATTCTTGCCGCGGAAGATGTTGCCCACCTCGAAAGGCACGGTCACCCGCACACCGCCAATCCAGTTGCCCCCCATGATCTCCTCGTCATCGACGTACTCAACGTCGAGCGTTATCGCCGGGGGCAATCGGAGTTCCGCCCGCGCCTTGAACCCCTCGTACGACGGTTCCCACAGGGGATCCCCGCTCGCGGCCTGGTAGCTGTAATAGCCGCCAAAGAGCCGCAGTTCCGCCCATTTATCCAAACCCGGAACCAGGAACCCCACCTCGCCATAATACCCCTGCAGCGCCGCCTCCTTGTGCCACCACCAGGAGTCTCGGTAGCGCGTCTCGTGCACGAGGAACTCCCCGTCTCGGGTCGGCTCCGATCGCCCCAGCTCTTCGGTCGTCGCACCCCCGGCCGAGCGCACGCCCTCCTCGGGCAGGTAATAGTTGAAACGCGCATCGACCCACCGGGTCAGAACCTCCGCGCCAGCGCCCAGTTGCTCGTACCCGAAGCCGTGCGGGCTCTCCAGGTGATCCCAGTACGCATTGGCACCGACGATCACCTGCGGCCCAGCCAGCAACCACCGCCAACCCCCGCCCAGGCTATAGCGCTCCAGCGAATCGTCGGTCGCAAAGACCCTCGGGTTGAAAAAGAACGAGTGTGCCCCGGGCCGCCACATGGGCGCGTGGATGTCCGCGAATCCATCGGTCAGGCTCTCGCTCACGTGCCCCCCCAGCGTGATCGAACCCGCACCGGTCCCCTCACGCGCCTCGCAGGGCTCGTCCAGCACGGACCCCAGCCCACCGCCACCCTCCCCGCGCACACCGCCGCCCGAAGATGCGACGGCAATCAAACAGCAGAACCCAACACGTATCGCACGCATGCGTCTTTCCCCTTTCGTTCAACATTTCCCAAACCAGCGGCGGCAGGATGCGCGCCCGACCCGCGCCCGTCAATGTTAATTATTCATATGAATCATCCAAGAATTCTTATGAGCGTCCCGGAAAAATCTTGCATCCCGGGCCGCACCCCATTCTCTCTCCGTGAGACATGAGACGCACCGAGCGGCACCCGCCGGCCAAGATCAACCTGACGCTCCACATACGCGGTGCGCGCCCCGACGGTTTCCACGAGCTCGACACGATCTTCATCCGCACCAGCCTGTGCGACAGGCTCGAGGTGTCCCGCGCCGAACATGGGGACGTTCGACTCGAGTGCCCCGGCTCGGACCTCCCCACCGGCCCCGACAACCTCGTGGTCCGCGCGGCGGAACTCTTCCGGCAGCACGCGGGGCTCGCCGGTGGTTTCGACATCCTTCTCGAGAAACATATTCCCGCCGGCGGCGGCCTCGGGGGCGGCAGTTCCGACGCGGCCGCCGCGCTCGATGCCCTCAACGATCTCTGCGGGAATCCCCTGTCGGCCGCCGATCTCCTTGCGCTCGCATCGAGCCTCGGTTCCGACGTCCCGTTCTTCCTCGGCCCTCCCATCGCCCGGGGCACGGGGCGCGGCGAGATCCTGGGGGCCGTCGGCGCCACCGGCTTCCCCGATCGCGCGCTGCTGGTCAACCCGGGCTTTGCGGTGCCCACGCCATGGGCCTACGCGGCCTATCGCGCGCAGCCGCCCGGGATGAAGCGCGGTGAGGTCAACGCCACCTTCCCCTGGGGCGAGATGCGCAACGACCTCGAGCCCCCCGTTTTCGCGAAATACCTCCTGCTCCCACAGATCAAATCCTGGCTCCGCGACCGGCCGGAAACCATCGCCGCCATGATGAGCGGCTCCGGCGCCACGATGTTCGCACTCCTCAAGCCCGGCGCCGACGCGGCGGCGCTGCAGCTTGATCTCCGCTCCGCCTTCGGGCATGCTTGCTGGTCACGCGAGGTTCGCCTCGGTTGACGTTGCCCGATGGTGTAAAGGTAGCACAGAGGCCTTTGGAGCCTTTAGTCATGGTTCGAATCCATGTCGGGCAGCCATTGCAGGCGATCCGAGGTCAGCGGTTCCCCATCCCTAGCCATCTGATAGTAGCCGCGCCCACCGCCCCAGCCCGCCACCTCCAGCCGCATCGCCTCCCGGTCCCTGGCGAAGGCACCCGCCGGGCCGGCGCCATCCCAGACGCGCACCGCCACGACATTGTCGCCCTCCACCGCGATTCCCTCGGGCACCGCGACGACTAGCCCGTCCCGGCCACCGGCCGACCCGAGGTCCAATCGCTTCCCGTTGAGGTACGGCGTCACCTTCCCGCGCCAGCGCCCCAGCTTCAGCGTCAAAGGACGCTCCTCCCACCCCTTCGGCAAGGCGACGTCGCGCCGCGCCCAAACCGCCCCGCCGGCGCCCGCAAGGACCCGATGCGCATCCTCCCAGGAACCCGGCAGAGCCACCGTTTTCCAGTCCGCAGCCTGCGCCCCCGCCTCCCCCCAGCCGGCCGATTCACCGTAGCTGCCGTCCGGCGATTCCCGCGGCTCGCCCGGTTCCACCCGGACCAGCCAGTCCCCCGCCAACGGGATCGGCAGGAATGGATCCGCCCCCGGCATGAAGGCCCGGCGATCCGTGGAAAACG
>JADLBR010000029.1 GCA_020847615.1 Verrucomicrobiia bacterium | reverse complement strand
TCTGGGCGGGGGCCAAAGGCGGAGTAGGCGACGGGCTTCCAGCGGAGCTGGCCATCGGGGCCGATGGAGGCGATGAGGTTGCCGGCGAAGTCGTGGAGGCAGGCGGTGGCATGGCCATCTTCGATGATGGCCTCGAGGCCGCCGGTGCCCTGGAGTCCGCCATAGGTGCCATCGGCGTCGGGGCCGTAGAGTTTCCAGGAGGTGCGAAGCGGGTTGTCCGCGCCCCCCGCCACGGCGACAGCCAGTTCCAGGAACTCGACCTCGGGGTCGTAGAGGGAGGTTACGGTGAGGGAGCCGTCCGGGCCGGGGCCCCCGACGGGGCTGGTGGTGGTGCGGATGCGGCGTCCGAGGGGATCGTAGGTGGCGGACCAGTCGTAGCCGTGGCCGTACGGGTCGCGTTCCTCGACGGCGACGAGCCGCCCGAGGGCGTCGCGGCGGAGGGTCTGGGTGCACTCGGCGAGGCCGTGCCGGGCGCGCGCGACGACCGCGCCCATGGCATCGAACGCCTGTTCGGCATACGAATCCTCGGCCAGGACCTGGACGGTGTTGGTGGTCGAGGTGGAAAACGGTCCGCCCGGGTGGGTGGCGGTCGCGATGATGGAGGCGGGGCCGTCGTAGACGCGCGCGGGGGCCGGGAGTTGCCAGTAGCCGTCGGCATCCCACGGCGCGGAGGCGAGCGCGAGGCCGAAGGCGATGGAGCGGACCATGACCCCGACCTTGCCCGCGCCGAGGGCGCGGCCATTGATGTAGGCCGTGACCGGTTCGCGCCCGAACTGCCAGCCGGTCCCCTGACCGAGCCCGTTGAGGCCGGCGACGTCGCCCCGCCAACCGACCTCGCCGCCCCCCGACGCGCTGGCCTGACTGGTCATGCGGATGCCGAGCCCTCCGGCGTCATAGGTATGAGTGTAGTCGCCAAACGCGCCCGCGCCAGTCCGCTCTTCGCCGGTGATGCGCCCGCGGTCGTCGTGATCAAATTGGTGGATCTCGCCATTGGCCAATAGGGCCCGCGGGGAGCCATCGGGATTCCGGGCCAGGAAGGCCTCGTAATGCACGGTAGCACCGGCGTGATCGTACTGCCGCACGTAGGGATACCCCGCCGTGTCGCGCGCGATGAACTCCGCAACATCGGGACCCGAGCGGCCCGTGAGCAGGCCGGCGTCGGAGTAGGCGTACGCGATGGCGCCGTGGGCCGTGGCGGCGCTGGCGAGGCGGCCATCGGGCCGGTGGGTAAACTGCCAGAAGAAGGGCCCGGGGCGGGCCGCCTCGAGCCGGGCGCGGCGTCCTGAGGCATCCCAGGACTGGGAGAAATCGGCGACGATTTCCCCATCGATCGCGACCGATTCGTGGGCGATCATGCCGTGGGGGTCGAAGGCGCGGGACAGGGTGGTGGTGGCCGCGGCGGTCGTTTCGGAGAGCCCGGTGGCGAACCCGCGGCGGTCGTAGGCGAAGGCGCGGGACAGGCTGTGCTCGGGCAGCGGGCCGGAGGAGGTCTCGGTGCTGGGGCGACCGGAGGCGTCGTAGGCGATGGCGCGCGTGACCCCGCGGGCATCGGCGATGGTGGCGATCTGTCCGGCGCCGGGGGTGCCGGCGGGGTGGTAAGTGAGGTCGCGGCGTTCCGAGCGCGATCCATCGGGGGCGACCAGTTCTGAGTGCAGCAATCGTCCGGCGATGTCGTAGGCGTTGGTCTCGGTGAGCCCCGTGGGGAGGATGCGTGCGGTGGGGTTGCCGAGGGGGTCGTAGCGGAAATTCTCCGTTTTCGGTGTTCCGTTTTCCGTGACCGTTTTCGCCACGAGGCGCGCGAGGGCGTCGTGGGCGAAGGTGGTGACGCGGCCCATGGGGTCGGTGTGCGCGAGGGTCAGGCCGGCGGGGTCGCGGGACCAGCTCTCGCGGCCATCGGGGTGCACGGCGAGGACCTGGGCGCCGAGGGTATCGGTGAAGACGGTATCCGTGATCGCGGGGGCGCCGGTGCCGGAGCCCGCGATCGTAGTGACCGCGTGGTGATCCGCAGAGTATTCGAATCGGGTCAATCGGACGACCTCCCCCGCCCCGTCGCGGATCTCGATGCGGGCGGGCCGGCCCATGGCGTCGGCGATGGTGACGGTGCGTTCGCCGAGGGCATTCTGGACGACATTCGTGATCCCGGCGGCATCGTAGATGAACGTGGTGGACTGCTGGGCGGAGGAGGCGGTGGCGGGCGGCCCGATGATCGTCTTGGGCCGGTCGAGGGCGTCATACGTGCGAGTCGTCGTGTGGCCCTCGGGGTCGGTGGTCGCGATGGCGTTGCCGCGGCGGTCGTATTGGACGTGTTCCGTTTTCAGAGTTCCGTTTTCCGCGCTCTTGAGGGTCGTGGTGACGGTGCGGTTGGCGTCGTCGTAGGCGAATTCGGTGTATGAGCCATTGGCGTGCGACTGGCGGGTGGGGCGACCGGTGAGGTCATAGCGCCATTCGTGAATGGTGCCGTCGGGGTTCTGCTGGTGGCGCGGCTTACCGTCGGCGGTGTAGAGCGTGGCGGTCACACCGCCGAGGGCGTTCGTGCGCGCGGCGACGAGGCCGCCGGGCTCGTAAGCGAAGGACTCCCATGTCTGCAGGGCGCCGGAGGTGGGCTCGCGGCCCTCGTAGCGTCGGCGGGCCGTGAGCTGTCCGGCGGCGTCATAATCCATCTGGGTGAGATTGCCGCGGGCATCGATGACCGAGGTCAGGTTGCCGAAGGCGTCATGGGTGAAGAAGGTGGTCGCATAGAGGTCATCGCCGGAAGGCGACTCGAGGCCCGAGCCGTCGGCCTTCGCGCGGGCGCGCCAGCGGATCTCCTCCTTGGGGCGTCCGGCGCCGTCGTATTTTTTCCAAACGAAATCCTCGGGGTAATAGCGGGGGCCATCGATCCACTCGGGTTCGCCGTTGAAGTTGTAATAGGTGCCGGTCCACCAGATGGGGGTGCCGTCGGCATCGCGGCGCTCGTGCCACGTGCGGCGGCCCATGGCGTCGTAGTCGTACCGGGTGGCGCGTCCGGCGGCGTCGCGGGACTCGGCCAGTTCGCCGCGCGCGGTGTAGCGGAAGGTGGTGACGATGTCGGGGTCGGCGGTGCCGGTGAGATTCGTCTGGGCGGTGGGGTGACCGGAGGCGTCGTAGGCCCAAAGGGTCACGGCCGCGTCGGGCGAGTCGGCGGCGCGCGTGTGGCGGGCGAGCAGGCCGCGGGCGAAGTGGTCGGGCGATGCCTCGACCGAGGTGTATTCGAGAACGTCGGCCCGGGTGAGGGTGCCGTCTGGGGCGCGGGACTCGGTGCGGGTGGGTGAGCGCGGGGCCAACGGGTCGGCATAGGCCGTATGGGAGCTATGGCCCATGGGGCCCACGACTGTGATTGGCAGGTTGTTCGTGTCGTAGGCGATCGAGGTCACCGCGGTGTCGGGGGAACCGTCGCCGGTGAGGTCGCCGGTGAGGGTGATATTCGTGGGGTTGCCCCGGGCGTCATAGCGGTAGGAGGTCAGGAGGCCGCGCTTGTCGCGCTCGGACTTGAGGCTGCGGGGGTAGGCGCCGGGCGAGGCGTCGCCGGGGAGGTACCATTCGCGGGTGATCGCATGGCCGAGGGGATCGGTGATGTTCGTGATGAGGCCGGAGGCGTAGCGGTAGACCGTGGGGTTATCGAACGCGTCGAGGAGCGTGGTCGCGCCCGAGATGGGGCGCTGGTTCGTCAGGGAGAAATCGTTCGCATAGAGGAAGGTGGCGTTGCGGACCGGGGCGAGGTCGGCGCCGACGGTGGCGCACTGGTTCGTGACGCGGCGCTGTCCGTCGTAGGCATTGAGCAGGAGGCGACCGTCGGGTTTCTCCTCGCGGGTGATGAGGTGCTCCGAATAGATCTCTTGGCGTCCGCCGACCGCGTGCTCGCCATGGAGGTAGCCGTAGCGGATCTGCGAGCCGTCGGGGCGGGTGACGGCGGTGAGGTCGCCGTGCTCGTCGTACTCGTATTGCACGCGGCGCCCGTCGGCGGCATAGGCCTCGACGATGTGCCCGCGGGCGTCGAACTCGAACCCGATGGCGTTGCCGGCGCTGCTGGCGACGCGGACCAGTTGGCCATAGTCGGTGGCTGCGGGATTTTCGCCGTAGGCGAAGCGCAGCTCGTTGCCCGCGTGGTCGATCCAGCGGTGGAGGTAGGGGCGGCGGCGCTGGAGGGCCTCGGCGCCGGCCCCGATGGGATAGGCGCGCACCGAGAACTCGCGGCGCGAGCCGTCGGCGGCCCAGAGGGTGAAGTTCGTGCCGCCCGCGTTGATCGCGCGCACGAGCCGGTTGTTCATGATGTTGCCCGGGCCGCCCTGGGCGCCATTGCGGACATTGGTCCAGTGGGGGTTATCCGCGGGCGCGGGCAGGAAGAGGTGGGCGTTCGTGGCCTGCTGCCGGTAGGCGATCACCGAGCCATCCATCTCGGCGGCGTAGATCAGCGATGCGTTGGTGGTCATGCCCAGGGACGGGAACTCCGCGGGTTTCCAGCCATAGCCGAACTGGTTGGGCACGAGGTTGTGGCTCGCGTAGTTGCGGCGGATCTGGACGGGCATCGGGCCGGGCAGGGCGAGGTCGACTTCGTCGATATAGAATTCGCCGGACAGGACGTTGACGGGGTCGGCGACCGCGTGGCCGAGGGCGCGCATCGAACGGTCGAACCAGTTGCCGGTGTAGCTGGGGTTGGAGCCCGGGAGGCCGAGGTCGACGGTCAGCTCGAGGGCCCTGAGGTAATCGAGGGATTCCACACCGGTGGCGGCGAGATTGAGCATCGCGAGCGACGACGCGGCGAAGCGGTCCTGCATGCCGGAGGTGACGATTGCGCCATAGTCGATGTCCAGCATGCCGGGGATCGCGTGGAGCGAGGGGCTGTCGTCGAAAGCGAGGGACTGAGACTGGGGCGCCGAGGCGGGCGCCTGGGCCAGCGAGATCACGACGTCGGACCCCTGGAACGAGGCGCTGAGGGTGAGGGTATCGGCCTTCGACCAGGCGTAATCGATATGCGGCCCGAACGCGCCGTTATGGGGCAGCATCTTCTCGTTGCCACTGATGAGCGCCGAGAGGCGGTTCCTGGTGAGGATGAGCGCGCCCATGCCGCGGTAGTGCGCGACGCCATCCTCGTCGCGCGCGGCCTCGATCGGCCCCGGGGTCATGTAGGCGCGGGCGTAGTCGGCCAGGCGGCTGGAGTTGATGCCGCCGCCGGCCGCGGTGGGGTCCGCGAACGCTGCCTTGACGCTATCCCACATCGAGGGGTCGTGGTCCTTGAGCGCCTTGCCGCCGACCGTGGCCTCGCCCCGCTGGGCGTAATTCTGGCGATCCAGTCGCTCGATGCCATTGGTCGATCGCGCGGCGAGCTGGAGGAGGCGGACCGTCGAGACCGCGTCCGTCTGATTGAAGAACGAGTTGATCGCGCGGTGTTCCTGGGCGGATATATCGGCGATGCTGAGCAGCAGGAAGTTCTCGTAGTCGGGATCCGGTGGCCTTGAGGAATCGGGATGGAGGCTCATGTTCGAGGCGCGCCCGGCGATGTCGAAGAACATGTCCACGTTGGGCTCCACGGGGACAAAGGGCCCCATGGGGATGCGGCCCTCCGAGCGGAAGGCGTTGATGCGGGAGAGGCCGAGGGCGAAGCGGGAGAGGGTGCGGACCTTGTGGAGGTCGGCGAGTTGCCGGTCGAATCGGCTGACCCGCTCGTAATACGTCATCCCCATGAGGTACGCGGCGAGGCCCTGGGCGATCTCGGGGTCGGCGGGGGTGGTGGGATCGGCGTCGAGCTGGCGCTCCATGCGCCAGTATTCCTGGGCGTGGGCCTCGAGCATGCGCGGGGTGACGCGCCCGGTGTTGAGGCAGATCGCGGCGAGGTCGCCGCGGGAGAGGGGTCGTTTCTGCAAGATCTCGGTATTGGCGAATACGTCCAGGAAGTCGCCGAAGGCGGGTGGCGGGGCGAGCGGATCGAATGCCCGGTGGCGGCGGTGCGTGATGCGCGCGAACAGGGGGAGATCCTCGTCGCTCAGGGCGACGCTCGCCTCCTGCCGTGCCAGGAGGGGTTCGGCGAGTCCGCCGAAGGCGTTTGTGCCCGTGGCCGAATCCCTGAAGGGCGCCAGGGAGAGCGCAAGCCTGGCGTCGGGATAATCGTTCACCGTGGCGCCGCAATAGAAGTTGTAGTCCTTGCTCTTATTGACAAAGTCGACGCTGACCTTGGCCTTCTGGTGGCCAACGGTGTTGGCCTTCGACTGGTACCTGATGTAGAGCTTTTTCGTGGCCCCGGCGGCGAGCGAGCTGAACTCGATGTCGTTGTCCCAGCCGCCGTCGTTCCGTTCGCTGATATCGAAGTACCCCTTGTCGTCATCGACGGTCATCTTGACCTTGACCGACGTCGTGTGCGGGTTCTTGACCGTGTGCGTCCAGATTTTCGTCTGCTGCCCGGCTTCGACAAACAGGTTCGTAACGATGTAGTCGTAAGGGTCTTCGCGGGGCGCCTCCGTATCGAGGGCGCCCGTGCGCGTCTTCTCCTGGCGGACGAGGAGGCGGCGATTGTGGAGGTCGGCCGAGCGGAGATCGCCGGTATCGATGACGACGTTTTCGCCCTCGAGGATCTCGATGCGAACGGTATCGAAGGCATTGGGGATCTCGTCGAGGCCGATGCGCGGGACCGGGGGCGCGGCGACGGAGAAGGGCGCGGGGAGGTCCTTGAGCCGGGTGAAGTGGTTCTTGCGGTTCCGGGTGCGGACGCCGATCTGGTCGAGGGAGATGCCGGGGTGGTTGGCGGCGAGGCGCCGGCCGACGTATGCGGGGAAGAGCGCCGATGGGGTATCGTGCTCCGCGAGCGAAAGCAGGTTGGATTGTCCGGCGACGAAGCGATCGACCCAATCCCAGGCGCCGCGGATGCCGTCGGTGTCGCCGGATCCCTCGGGGGCGACATGGGCATACAGGTCGAGGCCCTCGGTGATTTCGGTGTCGGCGAGCCATGGGAAAATGTGGACCCAGCGATTCGTGTTGCCGTTGTCCGGGTCGGGGAGAAAGGCGGCGACCCAGGGGTAATTGACGGCGATGAGGGCCGGATCGCGCGCGGCGTTGGCGAGGAGGTTCGTGGTGGGGGAGCCCGCGAGTTCGGGGCGCCCGCGCCAATCGACGGCGCCGACCAGCTGCATGCGGAGGAGGCGGCCGAGGCGAGAGTCGAGCATCCGCATGGTGTTGGGCTCCGGGAATGCGTAGGCCGCCGGAATCCCGCAGCGCCTGAGGCAATAGATCAAGAACGAGCAGATCTCGGCGGGGTTGCCCTGCTGTTCCATAAAGACCCCGAGGGCATTGCGATTGATGCCGCCGGCGTTGATCGAGTTCGTCTCGTAGCGACCGTCATCGTGGTAGCCGATGGGATCGGCGAGCTCGATCTCGTTGAGCGCGTAATTGGCGAAAGCGAGCGCGTCGTTCGCCGGGTCTCCGGAGCGGAGGGAATCGACGAACTTGTCGAGCACCGGGTGCTGCCTGAGTTCGGGGCTGGCGTCGAGGGCGATGCACGCGGAGGGCTCGGGGGGTGACGCGAATTCCGGGATGGGGGGGACGTGGCGCGACAACTCCTCTGGGGTTCGGCCCTGGTAGGCGGGCGGCAGCGGCTCGGCATCGAAATGGGGATGGTGGAGAAAGACCGAGCGCCAGGAGGGCCGGTGCTCGAAATCGAGGGCGTAGAGCGATCGGAAGCCGGTCTCGTCGAGAACCACCGGCATCGGCCATCCCCAGTCAAAGACATGGCCGCGACCCTCGACCAGATAGAAGAATTCGTCGGAGGTGGCGACGTGCGTGAGGATGCAGCCGCGGGAGTCGTAGAGGCCCCATTTCTCGGTGGGGTCATCGGCATCGAGCATCGCCAGCACCGAACGGAGGCCGGGCATCTCGTAGGCCGCGTGGAAGTTGTTCGAAGCGAACGAGCGCCATGTGGGATCGTCGAGGCCGGGGGCGGCATCGGGGGGGATAGGGATCGGGATGATCTGCTCCGCCACGTGGACGACGTTTGACGCGGATGGGTCGAAGAACGCCGCCTTCGGGTAGGCGCGGATGCGGATGGCGGCGCGGTCATCGAGACCATTTCCAAAATCCGCATACGATCCGGCGTGCAGGCCGAACTGGTACATCTGGCCGACGTGGAGCGGGGTGCCGGCGAGGCCGCCATAGAGCGCGAGGGGGTTCTGGAAATCGGTGTAGATCCCGATGGATGGGAAACCCGGCACGTGGTCGGCGCGCCACTCGTGAAAGGCCTCGATGCGACTGGTCCAGGGCGCCTCGCCCCCGAAGAGCCCGGCGTTATCGCCGTTGCGATCGAGGCGGGTGCCGGCCTGGGCGCTGAGGGGGATCACGAAGGCTTGCGCGTCGGGCGCAGATCCGGGGTAGGCCTCGGCCCGGTTCCGGCTGGCACCAGGGCCCGGGTCTGCCCCGAGCGCCGAGACGGCGGCGAGCGACGCCAGCAGGAGCATCGGGAGTTTTCCTAAAGGGGCGGGCGCCTGCATGGCGCGCTCACGTGGGGCGGCCTCATGGCATGATCGGGGGTATCTGGAGTTCGTCATCGGAGAATTCCTTTCAGATGGGGGGGGTCCACGGCAGGATGCTGCCGTCCGCGGGTGTGATGATCTCGATGGACATGCGCCCTATCGACGGATCGGCGGGGTTGGCATCCTCTGCGTTGATGATGAGGTCACCGTCGGCGTCACCGGACGCGTCTGCGGCGAGCGGGTTGAGCCCGAATCGCGCCTCGTAGCCATCCGACATCCCGTCATCATCGGAATCGGGGTCGTTTGGCGATGAGGCCAGGGAGTGGATCTCCTCGCCATCGCTGGCCCCGTCGCCATCGGTGTCCGGGTCCAGCGGGTCGGTGCGGTTCTGAAATTCCTCGATATTGGTCAGGCCATCGCCATCGAAATCATCGCGGTCGTCTCGTGTGCCATCGGCATCCTGGTCATAGTCGTCTGCCCGCAATCCGGAGGCGGATTCCCACTCATCTGGGAGGAGATCCCAATCCGCATCGCCGGGGTGGTATCGTGCGGCGAGATAGGCGAGCAACCTGGCGCGGTCTGGCCCGTCGAGGCCACGATCGTAGAGCACCAGCTCGGCGACGTGGCCCTCGATGCCCCCTGGGTCTGGCGATCCCATCTGGAATCCATCCCATGGCTGGGGAGGGTCCTGCGCTCGCGCTGCGATCCTCTTTCCGTTCTTGAAGAAAGAGCCCGTGCCATTGGCGTGGGAGAACTCGAGCACCTGCCATTCGCCGCTGGCGACCGTGCGGGCGGGCACCCCGTCTGGCGGGGTGCCGGGCCTGATGCGATGATCGAAGTCGGTGCCTGCGGAGACCGATCCGTTGGTGTCCGAGAGAAACGCGAACTGACCCCACGCCCCTGGGCTCTGGAGACGCTGATTGGCGTTCGTCGTGCCGTCGGGCCGGGTCACCCAGACGAGGCTGAAGTCGCCCGCGAAATTCGTGAGTCCAGGAACGAATGCGCAATGACCCTGATGGAAGCGGGCGGCGGGCAGACCCGCGATGGCGTCGTGGGCGATAAGGGGCCGATGGGGTCCAGGGTCGGGCATCGCGCCACCGGTGGCATCGCGTGCGGCCGGCGACGAGTCGCGCCAGGTGCCTATGCGCCCTTCCGCATCAGACTCGACGCCCTCGTCGGCCTTGAGCCAGAGGGCCATGCCCGCGAACGGCACGTCGGTCGCCGAGCGCACGAGCGCGGCGATCTCCTCGGCGGACAGGGCGCGGCGGTACAGGCGGAGGTCATCGATCTGGCCGCGCAGCGGCCTGTCCCCCAACGGGTAGCGGCCATCCGAGCCGATGATCACGTCCCCGGGGGTCACGTCGATCGGCCCGATGCGCGGCTGGGACGCCACCAGGCGGCCATCGACGTAGGTCCTGATCGCCGTGCCGTCGTAGGACGCCGCGACGTGATACCAATGTCCGTAGTCGAGTTCCACCGCCGCGGCCGATGGCCAGATCGCGTAGGATCCGCCGCTCCAGATCAGTGGATCGAGCCGATAGGTTGAGGGGGTGCGCTGGTCGAGATGCAGCATGTAGGCATAGGCCTTGCTGACCGCCGACGCATAAGGAGCCGGGAACCCGTCCACCTTGATCCAGCAACTCATCGAAACGGCGCCGGTCGGGCTGAGTCCCTGCGCGTGCGACGCGGACCCGACATCATCGACCCCGTCCAGGGAGACCGCCGCGCCATGGATGCCGTTCGTGCGGGCGGCGCCGTGCCACAGTGTGGCGTGGTGTCCGCCGCCGGACGCGTCCGCCGCGGTGGTGCCGGTGTCATCGAAGGTCCAGTGCGCCGCGAGATCGGTGGCGAGCCCGAAGTCGATCAGGTTGGCGATCCCGTTGTCGTCGGCGTCGCCGCGGGCATCGGGCGCGGCGGGGAACGACCCGTGCGCGACCTCCCAACCGTCGGGGAGTTGGTCGTCGTCGGAGTCGACGTCGGTGGGGCTTGTGCCGTGGCGGTAGTACTCGTCGCCGTCGGACAGGCCGTCGGCGTCGGTGTCCGGGGCATTTGGGTTGGAGCCGATCTGCGCCTCGATGGCATCATCGAGCCCATCGGCATCGGTGTCGGGGTGGCGCACCGTGATCTCGATGGGCCCGGCGGTGCGGGACATGCCGTCGTCGTCGGTGGCGCGGACGGAGAGGAGATGCGTGCCGGGGGGCGGGGCGGGCCAGGATGCCGCGAATGGCGCGGCGGCGTCGATGCCCACCGGATTGGTCCCCTGGAAGAACTCGACGCTGGCGATGGAACCGAATGGATCGATGGCCTCTGCGACGATCGGTATTTCGGATCCGGCCATGAACACGGAGCCGTTGGTGGGCGAGGTCAGGCTGACGAGCGGGTAGAGCCTCGCGTCTCGGGCGCTCTCCGCCGGGCCGTTCGGGGCTGGCGGGCTATATCCGCCGGCGGTGGTCAGCACGATCTTGTCGATATCGAAGCCGTCGTCGCGCATCCAGATATTGAGCGTGTGTTCCCCGGGAGCGGTGACATTGATGGTCGCGTTGTTGCCGTCCATGGTGTGTTTGGACCACGCCCAGTTGGGCGAGAAGTTGTCGATCCGGTCGGCCTCCGCGATCGGCAGACCGTCGATGCCGGCGTGGACCGTATCATCTGCGGTGGTGGGGCCGCGTCCGCGGACCCAGACGTGGTGGGGCCCGGTCGTCACGAAGCGGACCCTATAGTCCATGCGCGGGGAGTTCGTGATGTAGCCCGCGTTGAAGGAGGCGCCGACGTTCGGGGACGCGGTCATGAACTCGCCGCCCGACGCGGAGGCATCGTTGGTGCCGGGCGCCCACTGGTGCGTTCCGCCGGGCACGAGGGCGATAAAGTGTTCGGCCTCGAGGGTGACGAGCCAATTGCCGTTGGACTGCTGGAGGAAGGAGGGGCCGGCCTCCATCTGGCCCTGCGACCAGAGGTGTGCGGGGACCAGGGCCGGCGTGCTCCGGTTGGCCGAGGTGCCGTCACCGAGTTGCCCCGAGCCGTTCAGCCCCCAGGCCCAGAGCGTGCCATCGGCGCGGATGGCGAAACCGCTGGCCTCCCCGCCCCTTGCCCAGACCACGCTGTCCAGCGCCCCGACCCGAACGGGGGCATATCGGTCTTGCTGGGAGCCATCGCCCAGCTGGAAGGAGTTGTTGCGGCCCCAACCCCAGAGGCGCCGTTGGGCGTCGATGGCCAGGCCAAAATTTCCCAGCGTGCTCGCGACCCACGCGGCGTTCGTCATGCCCGGCACGTGCGCCGGGGTGGTGCGGTCGTTCTGATCGCCGAGTCCCAGGGCGCCGAAGGTGCCATCGCCCCAGGCCCAGAGGCGTCCGGTTGTGTCGACGGCGTAGCTCTGGAGAAACCCGGCGGCGACCTGCACGACATTGGAGAGGTTGGCCACGGGTACGGGCAGCCAGCGATTGACCCGGGTTCCATCGCCCAGCTGGCCATCGGCATTGGCGCCCCAGGCGCAGAGCGTCCCGTCGGCCCGCAGCGCCAGCGCGTGGTTGCCGCCCGCGGCGAGGGCCACGGCGTTCGACAGCCCGGGCACCATTCCGGCCAGTGATCGGTTGATGTTGGTGCCGCCGCCCAGTTGCCCGGAGCTGTTGAGGCCCCAGGCCCACACGGTGCCGTCCTCGCGGAGCGCCATGCTGAACTCATCGCCCGCGACGACCTGCACGACCTCCGTCAGGCCGCTGACCGCGACGGGCGAGGGGCGATCCTGCTGGGTGCCGTCGCCGAGTTGCCCGGACGCGTTCTTGCCCCAGGCGCGGAGCGTGCCGTCGGCGCGGAGCATGAGGCTGTGCCTCCCCCCGGTGGAGACCATCGTGCCATTCGTCATTGCGGGCACGGGATACGGCGCGTTCTGCGCGCCCTGGTTGCGCCCGAGCTGGCCGCGGTCGTTGCGGCCCCAGCTCAGCACATCGCCCGAGGATTTGAGGCCCAGGCTGTGTTCCCGGCCCGAGGCGAGATCACCCGTGACCACGTAATCCGCGGTGACGATCTCGCTCGCCTCCATGCCATCCTTCCAGGCGCGGGCCTTGAGGGGCACGGAGCCGGCGACCCAGAGCGTCTCTCCGTCGCCGACGACCGGATCGATGAGAATGGGGTCCTGGCCGTTGACGGTATAGCGGATGGTGGCGCCGGGCGTCGCGCACGCGATCTCGACCTCGAAGGCCGCGCCATAAGATCCGGCGGGAGCGCTAAATTGTGGGGCGGCCACCTGCGACGCATGGCACGAGCCGAATGACGCGACCGCCGCGATCAGCCCGGGCAGCGCCGCGATGGCGAGCATTCGGGCACAACGGAAGGCGCCCGGGATGCGGCCTCTTAAGATCTGGGTCACCGGGCGGGTCGCCCGGACGTGCGCGTGCGTCCCTTCAAGGTGTCTGTATCTCATGGGGAATCCTGTCTGACTGCTCGGTTGGGCGGCGGCGGACCACGAAAAGAGAGGGGGTTTCTGGAAGCATGGGCCCGGGGTGCCGGTCGGACGCTTGCGCGGCGCCCACGGCCAACGACGAGGGCTGCGGCGAGTCGACTCGCGCCCATCGCGTGGCGGCGTCTCACGGGTGCGCCGCCGGCACCCCGGCTTGCTTCCATGCCTCGTTCTTTCCCCTGCCGCGCATCCCGCGCGGCAAATTGCACACGCGGCGGACCCTGCGCGATGGGGCCAAGGATGGCAAGCGTTTTTTGACTAAATTAACAATTATTCGTGCGTATGCATCCGCCTAATCAGAATTTCGGTCCGCTATTGGGCGGGGGTATATGTATATAAATAGGCCCGATTATGGGCCAGTGTTTGGGCCGATGCGGGGGTTTGTCTGGGGTTTGGCGACCGAGACGGATATTGCATTTTTTGAGATAACGTTCCATGTGGGTTGAGCGCCGGGGGTTGTCGCGGACGCGGGCGCCATGCCGCGCGTGGCCTTGGCGGGCGTGGCGGGCTTGGTGCGAGACGATCGCGTGGGCCCGGGGGAAGATGGCGCGCGCCCGGATCGCCTCGGGCGACCGGCGGCCAAACGCTCACGCGTTCGGCTACGGGAGCTCTTCGGTTGCGAGCGAGGCCGGTATCAGCGCATTTTTGCATGGGTTGAATTGCTCTAATATCGCTGGGGGGTGGCCGCGCGGGGTTGCAAGTGGGCGGGAGTTCGGGGAGGATGCGCGGCCGATGAAGAAGCAGATTTTTGCGGGATGGATCGCGTTGGGCCTGAGCGGGATGGCCGGGGCGCAGGAGTACAAGGTGCTGAAGACGTTCTCTGGGAGCGACGGGGCCAATCCGTATGGGACGGTGCTAGTGGACGGCGGGAAGATGTACGGGATGACGTCGGCCCGCTCGACGCTGGGATTCGGGACGGTGTTCAGCATGGACCTGAACGGGTCGAACCACACGATCCTGCACAGTTTCGCGTATCCCTACAGTGCGACCGACGGGGCGCAGCCGCAGGGCGACCTGATCCGGGTGGGCGACACGCTATACGGGATGACGCTGGTGGGCGGGGCGAACCAGCCGGCGACGGGCTCCGGGGTGGTTTTCCGGGTGGACATCGACGGGACGGATTTCGCGCTGCTGCACACCTTCAGCGGGAGCGCTGCGGACGGGTCGCGCCCGTACGGGAGCCTGTCGTATGTCGGTGGGCAACTCTACGGGATGACCTCGGCGGGCGGCACGAGCAACACGGGCGCGCTGTTCCGGATGGACACCAACGGGGGGAGTTTCTCGGTGCTGCACAATTTCTCCTCGAAACTGGAAGGGGAGCAGCCCTTCGGCGATCTGCTGGCGATCGGGGATCGGCTCTATGGCACGGCGAGCGCGGGCGGGACGGGGAACGTGAATGGGGCGGGCATCGTGTTTTCCATCGGGACCAACGGGGCGGGCTTTCAGGTGATGCGCGATTTTCGAGGCGGCCCCGGCGACGGCAACCGGCCGATGGGCAGCCTGCTGGAGCTCGATGGGGTGCTGTACGGCACGGTCGAGAACGGCGGTTCCAACGTCAACCGGGGCGCGGTGTTCCGGATCAACACGGACGGGACGGGCTATCAGATCATCCACAATTTTGCGGGCGGCAACGGCGATGGCTCCGATCCGCTTTACTCGGATCTGGTGGCCTTTGGCGACAGCCTGTACGGGCTGACGCAGTTCGGCGGCACGAACAACTACGGCACCCTGTTTGAGCTCAACACCAACGGGGGCGATTTCGCGGTGCTGCACTCCTTCAGGGGGGGATCCGCGGATGGGCGGTATCCGTACGGGGGCCTGGAAATCGCCGACGGCGTGCTGTACGGCATGACGGCCAACGGCGGGCCATCGGATATCGGCACGGTATTCTCCTTCGTGATCCCGGAGCCGGGGGTTTGGGTGGCGCTGGCGCTGGGCGGCGCGCTGCTGGCGCTGCGCCGGCGGCGGTAAGGGGCTCGCCCCCTCCCCCGCGACGCCCTAGGTGGGAGTCGCTCGCGCCTTGGCGGGCATCGCGGGCTTGGTGCGAGACGATCGCGTGGGCCCGGGGGAAGATGGCGCGCGCCCAACCGCCTTGGGCGATCGGCGGCCAAACGCTCACGCGTTCGGCTACGGGAGCTCTTCGGCTGCGAGAACTTTCGGGCCGCAAAAAAAGCGCCGGGGACGAATCCCCGGCGCTTTCAAGAATCAGGTCTGATCGGAGATCAGAACGAGAACCGCAGGCCCGCGCGGGTCAGGGTATACTCGTCGCTGCCACCGAAGACGTAGCGGCCATCGAGAATCAGGCCGATCTTCGGGGTCAGGCGGATGTCGACGCCGGCGCCCGCATGGCCGAGGCCCGTGCTGGAACCGTCGAACAGGCCGCCGCCGCCCACGAAGGCGTAGGGCGCCCAGCAGATGCCGTTCTCGAAGGGCAACCGGGCGATCACGCTGCCGGACACGCCGTGCAGGGTGCTGTCCACCGCCAGCCAGTAGCCCTCGACACCAACGCCGAAGTACTTCGTGATGAAGTAGTTGGCGCCGATGCCGCCGCCCCAGCCGTTGTTCTCAAGGATGTCGTTGCCACCCGTGGTCGAGGCCGCCCAGGCGCCGAAGACATCCAACTGGATCTCGCCGGCCTTGAAGCACTGGCAGGGCATGTCCTGTTCCACGATTTTCTCCACGATCTTCGACTCGGGGGCCATGCCGCCCGCCCAGAGCGAAGCGCCTGCAAACGCGCAAGCCGCGATGGTCAGTAGTTTCTTCATATCTGTGTTCTCCTTGGTTTGATTAGCCGATGACTATTAGACGTCCTGTGCCGACTGTCAACGGGGTTTTCTGCGATACCACGGGAACGCAAAACGTATTTGCGGCGGGCGGCGCGATCCCCGGATCGCCTATTCGACGAGTCGGGGCCAGCGGGCGCGCCAATCGGCGCGGGTGCGCGCGGGTCGTCCGGTGGCGAGGTGGACGCCGACGAGGCGCTGGCGGCAGCGGACGATCCCGGCTCCGTCGGCGGGCCGGGTGACCTCGAATTCGATATCGAAGCTGGCGGCGCCGATGGCGGCGAGGCGGCCCTCGACGCGGAGGCGATCGGCGAGTTTGGCGGGGCGCAGGTAGTCTATCTCGGTGCGCCTGACGACGGGGACGACGGGGCCCTCGGCCATCGCCTCCAGGGGCCAGTCGAGGCGCTCGGCGAGGCGCGTCCGGGCCTCCTCGATATAGCGCAGGTAAGCGATGTTGTGCACCACGCCCGCGGCGTCGGTATCGTAATAATAGACCCGGACGTCGATCGCGAGCGACGGGTCGTCGGGCAGCGCGCTCAACCCAGCGCCTCCTCGAGGCGGCGGACCACCTCTTCGACGAAGGCGATCCTGGAGCACTTCTTGTCGTTGGAGGCGATGACCGACCAGGGGGCGCGGGCGGTGGAGGTGCGCTCGAACATCTCCTCGGCCGCGGCGTTGTGGGCCTCCCACTTGTCGCGGTTGCGCCAATCCTCGTCGGTGATCTTCCACTGCTTGAGCGGGTCGGCCTGCCGCGCGCGGAAGCGGTGGAGCTGCTCGTCCTTGCCGATGTGCAGGTAGATCTTCACCAGGACGGTGCCATCGTCCAGGAGCATCTGCTCGAAGCGGTTGATCTCGTCGTAGGCGCGCCGCCATTCCGGCTCGGTGGCGATGCCCTCGACGCGCTCGACGAGCACCCGCCCGTACCAGGAGCGGTCGAAAATGACGATCTCGCCGCGCGCGGGCAAGCGGCGCCAGAAGCGCCAGAGGTAGTGGCGGGCGAACTCGTCCTGGGTGGGTTTGCCGACGCTGTAGATGTGGATGCGGCGCGGGTCGAGCCGTTCCACGAAGCGCCGGATCGCGCCGCCCTTGCCGGCGGCGTCGGGCCCCTCGATGACGATGATCGCGGCGCGCCTGGCCTCGGCGAGCCTGGACTGGAGCCGCACCGCCCTGGTGTGGAGGCCCAGCAGCAATTCGTCGTAGATCTCCTTGAGCCGCTTGTCCCCCTTGAGCGGCAGGTCGTCGAGGCGCACGCGGCCCATCTCGGGTATCACGACAACGATGTCTGCGGAGCCCTGCATGGTCACCCCTTTCAAGCCAGCGAGCGCAGCAGCGCGCGGAACACCCGCCCGTCGGCCTGCCTGGACACCCGCTCCATGACCTGGTTGGCCAGGCGCAAGAAATCCAGGAGCTCGCCGATGCGCTTGCGGAAGACGGCGACCTCGCGCTCATCGGACTTCAGCCGCGCGGCCTCGCGGGTGCAGCGATCCAGCGACTGGATGACGGGCTCGATCTCGCGTTTTTTGCGCTCGCGCACGATGTTGGAGAAGATCTCCCAGACCTCGTTGACGCTGACGAAGTACTCCTTGCGGTCGCCGATCTCGATGTGGCGGCGCACGAGGCCCCAGGAGATGAGCTCGCGCAGGTTCATGCTGGCGTTGCCTCGGCTGATCTTGAGCTCGCGCATGACGTCGTCGGTGGAGACCGGGCGCGTGCTGACCATGAGCAGGGCGTGGATCTGGGCCATGGTGCGATTGATGCCCCAATAGGTGCCCATCTCGCCCCAGCTGCGAATGAAATCGGTGCGGAGCTCGGCCAGGTGGCTCACGGTGCCGGGGCGGTGGCGGGCGCCGCGGCGGCCCGCTGGTTGAGTCGGGCCACGAGATCGGCGGTCACGTCCAGCGGGGCATCCGCGAACTGGACCAGGGCCGCCGCGTTCCGGGTCTTGCCGCTCTTGTCAAAGATGATGTCGATCCCCTTCTCCGCCGCGTAGGCGGTGGCGGCGGCCTGGATGTCGCCGAGCACCTCGGCGGTGGCCGCGCCATACTTCTTCTGGTAGGCGGTCTCCTTCTCCTTCTTCACCTCCTGCAGGCGCCGCGACTCGGTCTGCGCCTTGGCAAAGAGCTCCTGGGCCTCCTTGAGCTTGGCCTCCCGGATGGCGGGGTTGGACGCGACGTCATTGAACTGTTTCTGGAGGAGCCGGGCCTGCTCGATGAGTTGCTTGTACCCCTCGAACTCTTTCGTGAGCTCGGCCTTGATCTTCTCCTCATCGGTCTTGAGTTCCGCGAAACGCGCCTTGGATTTCGCGTAGCCCTCGTTGACTTGCTCGAAATCGATGACCGCGACACGGGGGCTCTGTGCCGTGGCGGTGAGGGTCGCCAGGGCCAGGCAGGGCAGCGTCAGCATCAGGCGCAGCATGTATCGGATTCTTTTCGAGTTCCGCGTAATCGCAAGCGCAAAAGGTCGTGGAATGCCGCGATTCGCGGGGAGGCCCCGGGGTCCGTCTGGCTCGAGGGGACTCCCGTGGGGCGGGGCCACGGGCGGCATCCTTGCGCGGGGCGGGCATGGGATCGCCGGTTTGGGTCATCGACGCGCGATGACCCGGGTCGCGGCGGAGCGACAGATCTATCATAACATGTTCATTTTGAACGGAATTCCAGGCGCCTCCCATCGGGTCTGGCGGTTGCCGGGGATCGTTTGCCCGGCCGGCGGGTCCACGGTCGGGCGACCCCGTGGCTACGAATTTTCGAGCCAGATTTCATCCGGCAGCCGCCGGACCACCGGCTTGGGAAAATGCAGCCGATCGCCTCAGGCGATTGGCGGCCAAACGCTCACGCGTTCGGCTACGGGAGGCGATGGGCAATTCTCAGGTCAACGGTAGCAGGCCCTCAGCTGGGCGAGGGTCGCGGAGAGGCGGGCGGGGTCAACGGGGTCCGGCGTCCCCGGATCGAGGCTGATCCAGCCGCGGTAGGCGCCCGCGGCGAGCGCCTCGCCGAAGCGCGGATGCGGCAGGGGCAATTCGCCGCCCTCGCGGGCGCGGATGTGGGTGATGCATGGCAGGCGCTCTTGGACGAGCGCGGGGAGCGATCCGCCGGCGCGATGCCACGACCGGAGGTCGAGCGCGAGCCGGATGCGGCTGTGGCGCACGTGGGCCAGGAGGCGGCACCCCTCGTCGAACGAGCGGATGAAATCCGTCTCGTCCGGGGATGCGGGATCCACGGCCAACGCAACGCGGCGGGACTCGCAGATGGGCACCAGGCGGCGGAACTCCTCCGCGGCGAGTTTGATGGCCACGTCGGCATCGATGTCCAAGCCGTGCGAGCGCTCGCGGGGCGAGCCGAGGGTGACCATGGTCCCGCCGAGTTCCTGGCACAGCTTGATCTGTTCCTTCATCAGCTTGATCGTCTGGCGCACGGTGGCCTCGCCGGCAAAAAAGCCGAGGGAGCGGTGGCCCTCCAGCAGGCCGTGGAAGCCGATGAAACGCAGGCCGTGCCGCTCGATGCGCGCGCGAAATGCCACCCGCTCGGCGCGCGAGACCTGGGACGGGTCCGGAAAGAAGGCCGCGGGCTGAAGCTCGATGCCATCTGCGCCGGCCCGGGCGAGAGATGCCAGCACCCCGTCGAGGGCGGCATCGTCGCGCCGCGCGAGAAACACGGCGAGCTTAATGGGGGGCACGGGCTTTCGCATCGACCGCGAACCCCGATACCCGCGGGCCGCCCGGGCGTCAATCCCGAATGCGGCGAGGGCCCGCCGCGCGGACGGGCTTTCAAAACCGCGACGGGCTGCTAGGAGTTTGGCGGACTTCGTCCGGCAAACTCCTCTTGCAAAACCGCCTTATGTTTAAGAGCAAATGAGTTATGCAATGGGACCGCGATTCGTCAGACTCGCTCACCGACGGTGCCACATCTGGGCCTTGCCCATCACAACTATTTTGGAATAAGGCGGTTTTGCTTTCTAGCAGCCTGATCGGACTTGGCGAAGTCCGACAGGCTGCTAGGTTGAGGCACATGGGTACCGCAGTCGGCGAGGCCGGGCGCGAATCGGCCCGGCATCTCCAGGACAAGCAGAGCGAGGCGGATCACCGCCAGATCCCGATCAACCGGGTGGGGGTCAAGGGGCTCCGGCATCCGGTGCGCGTGCGCGACCGGGCGCACGAGACGCAGGAGACCATCGCGAGGATCGACATGTCGGTGGACCTGCCCCATCACTTCAAGGGCACCCACATGAGCCGGTTCATCGAGGTGCTCAACGCCCACGGGCGGGAGATCCACGTCCGCAACATCCCCGACATCCTCGGGGAGCTGCGCGCGCGACTGGATGCCGACTGCGCCCACCTCACCCTGGAGTTCCCGTATTTTCTCGAGAAGGGCGCGCCGGTGAGCGGGGCGCAGGGCCTGATGGACTACACGGTGCGGTTCGAAGCGAGCTCCGAGGGCGGGCGGATGGATTTCGTCTGCACGGTCGTGGTGCCGGTGACGACGCTGTGCCCGTGCAGCAAGGCGATCAGCGCGCGGGGCGCGCACAACCAGCGGGGCTACGTGACGCTCGCGGTGCGGTTCGGGGCGCGCCCGGTCTGGATCGAGGATCTGGTGCGGATGGTGGAGGACTCGGCGAGCTGCGAGGTCTTCTCGCTCCTGAAGCGGCCCGACGAGAAATTCGTGACGGAGCGCGCGTTCGACAACCCGGTATTCGTGGAGGATCTGGTGCGCAACGTGGCGCTGAAGCTCAACCGGCATCCCGACATCGCGTGGTATCGGGTGGAGGCCGAGAACCTCGAGAGCATCCACAATCATTCCGCGTTCGCGGTGGTGGAGCGCGGCTGAGGGGCCGCGATGGAGGTCGGATGGGAAGATATCGTCAGATGATGGCCCTGTCGCTGGTGGCGGTGGCGATGCTCGCGTGCCCGGGCGCGATGGCCCCGTCGGAGGCCGCCTCACCCTGGCGCCTGGGGGCCCAGCGCCCGACGGTGGCGCCCGTCAAGAAGGGCGAGGGGAAGGATCTTCGGGAGGTGGTGAAGGAGAATGCGCCCACGGCGATGCGGGGCGCGGTGGTCGTCGTGGTCGTGACGCTGGCCATCATGACGATCATACTGGTGCCCTTCGGTTGGGCTCGGCGCTTCGTGGCGAGGCAGGCGGCCAAGTCGGGCGCTTCGGGGCTGCCCTCCCCGCGCAAGCACTACGTCAAGATCGGCGCGCTCGGTGTCCCCTCCGAGTTCGAGTGGGACCTCCCGCACCTGGTCGTGGGCGGCAACCGGTTCGACATGACGCTTTCCTCGAAAGCGAAAGGCGCCCAGCGCGCTTGGGATCTCCAGAATGGCACCCGCATCGAGTTCGTCACGAAACAAGAGGTGGAAGAGGCGCGCGCGCGCCACGAGGCGGAGGAGGCCGAGAGGCGCGAGGCGGCGCAGGCCTGGAGGAAGTTCGAGAGCACGTTTGGCGACGCGCCGCCGTCGTCCGGCCCGCCCCCGGAGCAACGCCCGAAGCCGCCGAAGCGGTAAGGCGCCCGGGGGCCGAACGCGCGCCCGGCTAGCCCGGACATTTCACAGCCTTGCGGGCTGTGAAGTGTCCGGGCTCTGGGAAAACCGCGCGATAGCAACAGGTTGGGATGGAGACGCGCGCTCCCAAACACCATTTTTCGAAATCACAAACTG
>JADLBR010000028.1 GCA_020847615.1 Verrucomicrobiia bacterium | reverse complement strand
GGGTCCCCGATCGGTTTTCGGCACTGGAAACGCGGCCAACAGTTTGTGATTTCGAAAAATGGCGTTTTGGAGCGCGCGTCTCCATCCCAACCTGTTGCTATCGCGCGGTTTTCCCAGAGCCCGGACAGTTCACAGCCCGCAAGGCTGTGAAATGTCCGGGCTAGCCCCTCGCCTCGCGCCTCGATGAGAATCCATCTCTGGCTTCCCGAACTGGTCCGCACGAAGGGCGGGATCCAGGTATTCTCGGGGTTCTTCCTGCGGGCGCTGGTGGCGGCGCGCGGGGCCGAGGGGCTTCAGCTTTTCTGCAAGAATGATCGTCGGGGGAGTTTGGACGGGGTGGTGCCGGGTAGGATGCCGGCCCGGTGTGCGGGCGATTGGCCCGGGGTGTTGAGGACGGCTGCGTTCGTGGGGCAGATCGTGCCGGCGGCGGTGCGGGAGCGACCCGCCCTGATCGTCTGCGGCCACATGAATTTCGCAGCGGCGGCGTACTGGGTGCACCGGTGGACTGGGGTGCCGTATTGGATCATCGCGCACGGGATCGAGGCGTGGGATCTGAGGCGTCCCGGGATGCGGGCGGCGGTGCGGGGCGCGCAGCGGATCCTGGCGGTGAGCCGGTTCACGCGGGACCGGCTAATCGCGCAGCTGGATTTGCCCGGTGACCAGGTTGTCTTACTGCCGAACACCTTCGATGCCGCAGGGTTGGCGGTCGGTCCCAAGCCCGAATATCTGCTCAGGCGCTATGGGTTATCGGCGGGGCAGCCGGTGGTATTGACCGTGGCGCGCCTCTCGAGCCCGGAGCGCTACAAGGGCTATGATAAGATCATCGAGGCGATGCCGGCGATCCTGGAGCGGGTCCCCGACGCGCATTACGTGCTGGTGGGGAAGGGCGACGACCGGGCAAGGGTGGAGCGGCGGGTGCGGGAGATGGGGATCGAGGACCATGTGTCCCTGGCGGGCTTTGTGCCCGAGGGGGAGTTGAAGGACCATTACAACCTGTGCGATGTCTTTGCGATGCCCAGCAAGGGGGAGGGCTTCGGCATCGTGTTCCTCGAGGCGCTGGCGTGCGGGAAACCGGTGGTGGCCGGGAATCAGGATGGCTCGCGCGACGCGCTGTGCGATGGCGAACTGGGGGCGCTCATCCATCCCGATGAGGTGGGCCAGATCGCGCGGACGCTGGCGGATATCCTGCTGCGCCGCTACGAGCACCCGCTGATGTATCGGCCCGAGGCGCTCCGGGAGGCCGTTGTGGCGAGGTATGGGTATGGGCGCTTCGAGGCGCTCGTGCGGGAGCACCTCGCGGCACCGGTGAACGAGGTTTGAACCACGAAGGACACGAAGGGCGCGGAGGTTTACCGAGTTGTATGGCTTCGTGGGCTTCGTGCACTTCGTGGTTGGCTCTTGAAATATGTGCGGCATAGCGGGAATCATTAGATCGGCGGAGGGGCCGAGGGATCGTATCCGCGAATCGGTATCGCGGATGCAGGCGTGCCTGCGGTTCCGGGGTCCGGACGACGAGGGGCTCTTCGTCTCCCCGGATGGCCGCGCCGCGTTCGCGCACACCCGGCTCTCGATCCTGGACCTCAGCCCGGCCGGGCATCAGCCGATGTCCACGCCGGACCGGCGGTACACGATCACCTTCAACGGGGAGATATATAACTTCCTCGCCCTGCGGAAGGAGCTGGAGGATGCGGGCGTCCCGCTGGGCAGCCGATCGGACACGGAGGTGATCCTCCGCATGTACGAGCGGCAGGGCGCCGCGTGCGTCCGCAGGCTGCGGGGGATGTTCGCCTTTGCGATCTGGGACGACCTTGAGAAACGGTGTTTCTTTGCGCGCGATCCGCTGGGGATCAAGCCGCTGTACTTCCAGCGTTCGGCGGATGGCCTGGCCTTTGCGTCGGAGATCCGGGCGCTGCTGCGGGGCGGCGGGGCGGAGGGACACATCGGGATGGTGGGCCTTTACGGATACCTCACCACGGGAACGGTGCCCGAGCCGGCGACCATGCTGCGGGGTGTGGAGATGCTCGGCGCGGGGCAATGGATGGAATGGCGCGACGGGAGAGAGCGCTCCGAGCACTACTGGCGCGTGTCGTTCGCGAGCGAGCCGATGGGCCGGGAGGAGGCCGTCCGCGTGGCCCGGGGGGCGCTCGTGGATTCCCTGCGCCACCATTTTGTCAGCGACGTGCCGGTGGGCATCTTTTTGAGCGGTGGCCTCGACTCGACGACGCTGCTGGCGCTGTCCTCCGAGGCCGGGGCGGGGAAGGTGTCCACGTACTCGATTTCTTTCGAGGAGCCCGAGTGGGACGAGGGGCCGCTCGCGGGTCGCATCGCGGAGCACTTCGGATCGGAGCACCACGACTTCAAGATCACCGCCGACACGGGGCGCGACTGGCTCGAGGAGTTCCTCGAGTCGGTGGACCAGCCCACGATCGATGGTTTCAACACCTTCTGCGTCTCCAGGGTCGCGCATCAGCATGGCGCCAAGGTGGTGCTCTCGGGCCTGGGTGGCGACGAGCTGTTCGCGGGCTATCGCTCGTTCGTGGCGCTTCCGCGCGTGGTGGGTTGGATGCGGGCCACGGGTTTCGCGGGGCCGCTGTATCGGCGCGTTGGGGGGTGGCTGGAATCGCGCAGTTCGTCCAGCAAGGCGAGGCGCATGGGCGACTTCATGCAGAAGGAGAATTCGTGCGCGGCATTCTATAGGAGCTTCCGGGCGGTATTTGCGCACGCGGAGGCGGCCGATCTGGCGTCCGAGCTGCTGCCGTATGGCGTCGTGCCGGGGCGCGGGTCGCGCGAGCCAAGGCCAGACGAGGACTGGGCTCTCCGCGATGCGGTGAGCTTTCTGGAATTGACGACATACATGCGCAACCAGTTGCTGCGCGACAGCGACGTCATGAGCATGCGCTGGGGTTTGGAGCTGCGCGTGCCATTTGTCGATTCCGTGCTGATGGGCACGATGGGCGAGATCCCGGCGTCCCTGAGGCTCCGGCATGGCAAGAAGCTGTTGATCGAGGCCGTGCCCGAGTTGCCGGGCTGGCTCCTGGACCAGCCCAAGCGGGGTTTCACCTTCCCTTTCGAGCGATGGTTCGCGGACCGGTGGCGGGATCTGCTCCGCGATGCCGCGCCGCCCCCGGGCATCGTTCTGGACACGTGGTATCGGAGGTGGGCCCTGGCGGTCCTGCGCGACTGGATGCGGCGGAACGGAATCGCCGCGCAGGGTGACCACGGAGGGCGACCACGGATGAATGTCAGATGAAGTACAAATGGATTAGTGTCCATTCGTGTCCATTCGTGGTTGAAAGTGCGTTCGCTCTGGTGGGACTGGTTTGGAACCACGAATGAACGCGAATGGACACTAATGCCGTCGGTTGCCTGCATGAAGGTTTTGCACGTGATCCCTTCGGTGTCGCCCCTGCGCGGGGGGCCAAGTCATGCCGTGCTGGGGATGGTGCGGGCGCTGCGGGGGCGGGGATGCGACGCGGAGATCGCATGCACCGACGACGATGGGCCGGGCAGGCTGGATGTCCCTCTGGATCGGATGACCGAGAGGGATGGCGTTCCCGTCCGGTTCTTCGCGCGCTTTTCCCCGGGCCTCTCCGCCCTGCGGGAGTTCCAGTACTCGGCGCCGCTGGGGCGCTGGCTGGGCGGGAACCTCGCGGGCTACGATCTGGTGCACGTTCACGCCGTTTTCTCGTATGCGTCGACGCGCGCCATGCAATGGGCGCGGCGGCTGGGCAAGCCGTACGTGGTCCGTCCCATCGGCCAACTGTCAGCCTGGTCGCTTGGGCAGAAGGCGGCGAAGAAGCGCCTATACCTTGCTCTGGCCGAGCGGCGCAACCTGCGTGGTGCGGCGGGTATCCATTGTACCTCGGAGGCCGAGCGGCGCGATGTCATGGGCTTCGACCCGCGGCTTCCGGCCTTTGTCTCGCCGATCGGCATCGATCCGCCCGAGTGGCGGGCGGGGGCCCGGGAGGCGGTCCGCGGCCGCTTCGGGTTGCGCCATGGCGATTTCGTCATCCTGTATCTTGGGCGACTGCACCCCAAGAAGGGGCTGGATATCCTGCTGGATGCGGTGGCGGCGCTGCCCGACGTGGCGCTGGTGATCGCGGGCTCGGGGGATGCCCGATATGAGGAGCGATTGCGGCAGCGCGCCGCCGCGCCGGGATTTGGCGGCCGCGTGCATTTCGCGGGCTTTGTCGCGGGTGCCGAGAAGGACCTCCTGCTGCAGGGATCGGACGTGTTTGCGCTGCCCTCGGAGCACGAGAATTTCGGTATTGCGGTCTTGGAGGCGCTGATGGCGGGCCTGCCGGTGGTCGTGAGTCCGGGGGTGGCGCTGGAGGACTTTGTGCGGCAAATCGGCGCCGGTGTCGTGGTGGAACCACAAAGGGACGTGTTCGCCGCGGCGTTGCGGTGTTTGGTGGCCGGGGGCGCCGCCAAGGGGGAAGAACGGGAACGGATACGCCGCGAGGCGGCAGGGGCCTACGCCTGGGATGGGATCGCGCGGGGACTGGTGGCGACATACGGGGAGATCCTCCCGCGGGGCCGCGGGGGGATTAGGAACCACGAATGAACACGAATGAACACCAATGCCGCCGGGGGCGACCGCGCAGGAATTCGTGTGTATCCGTGCCCATTCGTGGTTGAAGCCTGCGAGTGACCGGAGGACGAGGCGGCCCTGGTGGTAAAGAACCGCGCGAGAGAAAGATATGTTGCTCGATGAGATCACCCCGCTGGTGCTGACGCGCAATGAGGCGCCGAATATCGGGCGCTGCCTAGAGAAGCTGCGGTGGGCCCGGCGCGTCGTCGTACTGGACTCGGGGAGCGCCGATGACACGGTGGCGATCGCGCGGTCATTCCCCAACGTCGACGCGCACCACCGCCCATTCGACAACCACACCGACCAGTGGAATCACGGGGTCGGGCTGGTGCGCACGGGATGGGTCCTGTCGCTGGATGCGGACTACGTCTTGTCCGACGAACTGATCGACGAATTGGGGCGCCTCGATGCGGGCGGCGATATTGGGGCGTACTTCGTCCGGTTTCGCTACTGCGTGGGCGGCCGGCCGCTGCGCGGCAGCCTGTATCCCCCGAGGGCCGTGCTCTTTCGCCGGGAGAGGTGCCGCTACATCGATGATGGGCACACGCAGTTGTTGGAGGTGCGGGTGGGGACCACGGCCTTCTTGGGCGGGATGATCTGGCACGATGACAGAAAGCCGCTGGCCGAGTGGGCCGCGAACCAGGTCCGCTACGCGAGGCTCGAGGCGGAGAAACTGGTCTCGCGTCCGCCGGGAGACCTCTCCCGCAACGATCGCATCCGGCGCACGGGGTTCCTGGGTCCGGCGCTCGTCCTGCCGTACTGCCTGATCCTGAAGGGGGGGCTGTTCGATGGATGGCGCGGGCTGTATTATGCGTTTCAGCGCCTGATCGCCGAGCTGCTGCTGGCGCTGTTCCTGATCGAGGCGAGGTGGGGGCGGCGGCGGTAGCGAAGGGCCCTCGCCCTTTGGCGGGGGCGCCGAAGCCGGAAGCGGCTTCGCCGGAAACCAAAGCGGTGTCGCCGCTGCGCTCTGCCACCGCAGTCCAAAATTGGGCCATCGCGAGATCGCGCTGGCCAGGGGGCCTCAGGCCGATAACGTGATGCCGCGTTGGATTTCTCCCGCGGAGGTGCAGGGGCGCAGAGTTTTTGTTTGGGGATGCGGGATTCCCCAACCTGAACCCCGCGCCCCTGCGTCTCTACGGGAGGAAGCATCGAGTATTCGGCTATGAAGATATTGGGCATCAACGCATATCACGGGGACGCGTCGGCCGCGCTTGTCGTCGACGGGCGGCTCGAGGCCGCCGTTGAGGAGGAGCGCTTCAACCGGATCAAGCACTGGGCGGGATTCCCGGCCGAGTCCATACGGTATTGCCTGGGGTTCGCCGGGCTAACGATACGGGAGGTGGATCACGTGGCCATCTCGTTCGACCCGCGCGCGAATCTGGGGCGTCGCATCGGTTTCGTCTTGGCGCATCGGCCATCCATCGGGGCGGTGTGGAACCGGCTCAAGCGCCAGCGGCGGGTGGCGAGCCTCCGGGCCCAGTTGGCGGAGGCCTGCGGGTGCGACGAGGGGGACATCCGGGCGCCGATCCACAGGGTCGAGCATCACTTGACCCACGTCGCCTCCGGGTTCCTTGTCTCTCCCTTTGAAGAGGCCGCGATCCTTTCGGTGGATGGCATGGGCGACTTTGTCAGCACCCTGACCGCCCACGGGCGCGGCACCGGTTGGGGGGTCCTGGATCGGGTCTACTACCCGCATTCCCTGGGCTTCCTGTACAATGCCCTGACCCTGTACCTGGGATTTCCCTCGTATGGCGACGAGTACAAGGTCATGGGCCTGGCGCCGTACGGGAAGCCCGAGTACCTCGAGCTGTTCCGCAGGATCGTTTTTCCCAAGGGCGATGGCTTCGAGCTGAACATGGAGTATTTCACGCACCACCGGCGCGGCATCACGATGACGTGGAACAATGGCGCGCCCGTGGTGATGCCGTTCCACAGCGATCGGCTCGAGCGCGAGCTCGGGCCCCCGCGGGAGCCGCGCGCGGAGGTCACCGAAAAGCACCAGGACATCGCCGCGTCTCTCCAGGCGGTGACCGAGGAGATCATATTCCATCTGCTCGGACGGTTGCACGAACGCGCGCGCTGCGAGAATCTCTGCATCGTCGGCGGCGTGGCGATGAACTCCGTGGCGAACGGAAAGGTCACGCTGCGAACGCCCTTCAAGAAGGTCTATGTGCCGGGCGGTGCCGCGGACAACGGGACGGCATTCGGGGCCGCATTCCACGTGTGGCACCGCGATCTTGGAAGGCCCCGGGGCTTCGTCCTGGATCACGCCTATTGGGGTTGCGAGTCCTCGGATGGAGAGTGCCTGGATGCCATCGGGGCCGAGGGGCTTCCGCACGAGTCGTTGCAGGACGACGCCCTGTTCGATCGCGTGGTGGGGGCGCTGTGCGACGGCAAGGTGGTCGGGTGGTTTTGCGGCAGGATGGAGTTCGGGGCGCGGGCGCTGGGCAGCCGCTCGCTGCTGGCGGACCCCCGGCGCACGGACATGCGGGACATCATCAATCTCAAGATCAAGTTTAGGGAGAAGTTCCGACCGTTTGCGCCGAGCATCCTCGAGGAGCGCGTGGGGGATTTCTTCGAGATCGATGAGCCGTCGCCTTTCATGGAGAAGGTGTTTCAGGTCAGGGCCGACAAGCGGCCGGTGATCCCCGCCGTCACGCACGTGGATGGCTCGGGGCGCCTCCAGACGGTCTCGAGACGGACCAATCCCCGGTACTGGGCGCTGATCAAGAGGTTCGAGGAGAGGACGGGCGTGCCGATCATCCTGAACACATCGCTCAACGAGAACGAGCCCATCGTGCGCACGCCGCGGGAGGCGATCAGTTGTTTCCTGAGGACGCACATGGACGCGCTGGTGCTGGGGCGGCATTTCGTGACGCGGGTGGGCGACCGCTGATCGCTTGGCCGATCGCCCCGCGGCAATCGGAGGCCAAACGCTCACGCGTTCGGATACGAGTTTTCGAGCGTGATCCCATCCGGCAGCCGCCGGACCACCGGGGGATGAAGATTCCTAACCCGATTCGGCGCAAAGCGGTGCGAGGACGCACCGCACTCCACAGCGCTGCGCGCGAAATAGGGCGGCGCCGTGGCCCCGGAATATCGCCTGATCTCGGCCGGAGGCCTTTGGAGTGCGGACCGTCCCCGGGCCGCTATTTGCGAGTCGAAGGTGCTTTCGAGTCAGGCCCGAAGGTCGAAGGGGCGTCGGCCACGGGGGTTTGAGATGCCAAACAGGCGCGAGAGTTTTCTGGCTGCGGTGCTGTGGTTGGCGGCATTGGCCGTGAACCTGGCGACCGCCACGCGTTCGCCGACCGCGTGGCACGACGAGGTGTATTTTGCGGATCCGGCCGTGCATTTCGCGATGGGCGAGGGGTACCGGACCACCGCTTGGACGCTGGTGGGGGAGGATGTGCGTTGGCCGGGTCTGGTGCCGGGCTACGGGTACGCGCTCGGGGCGTGGCTGACGGCGCTGGGCGTTGGGCTTTGGCAGGTGAGGGCGCTGCCGATCGTGTTGGCGGCCATTGCGGTGGGGTGGGTGTGGTGGACGGCGCGTTGGCGGGGGCACGCGGGCTCATCGGGCGCGGGCCTCGTGCTGTTGGCATTGCTCCTGTGTGGCGCGGGCACGGTTTTCAGCTATCGGAGCGGGCGGGGGGATGCGCTCGCGATGCTCTGGTGGGCGGCGGCGTATGCGGCGGCCTCGAGGGGCGACTCGCGACTGTCGCTGATTGCGCTGTTTGTTCTTGGGCTGGTGGCGCCGTGGTGCGGCCTGTTTTTGGTGCCATACGTGGGCATCATGGGAGTGATCCTGCTGTGCTTGGGAGGGCGCCGTTGGGTGGGGCGCGTGGGTGCCGCATACGCGGGGCTGGCGGTGGGTCTGGCGGCGCTGGCCGGGTACTACAGGATGGCCGGCGCGTGGGAGGCCTTCGTGGCATGTTCTCGCGAATACCAGAGCGGCGTCCTCTCGCCGCACTTCCGTCTGAGGCTGGATGGTCTTTGGGATGCGAGCCTGCTGCTGGTGCTGGCCGCCTTGGCCTGGGCCGCGCTCGTCAGGGAGAGGGGTTGCGCGGGTCGGCGGATCGCGTCCGTCGCGTTGGGCGCGGCGCCAACCACGGGACTCGTCCTGGCGCTCATGGGGAAATTTCCCGCGTATTACAGTTGGCTGGTGTTCTTTCCCTCCGCGGTCGCGCTGGCCCACGTGATCCCTTGCACCGCGCGGCCGGGGGCGCGGCGTGTCCTCGTGGCGCTGGCCGGGCTGGCCATTGTGGTCGGATTGCCCGCCCGAATAGGTGCGTGCCTGATGGAGTGGGGCGCGCGCGATCATGGCAGGGTCGCGGCCTTCGTGGCGCGGCACTTTGGCGAGGCGGACCGCGTGGCGTGCCATCCGTCGGCGTACTTCGCGCTGCGGCCAGTCGTGGGCGAGGTCTATCCCCGGGCGACCGAGGTCGCGCTGGAGTTGCCGGCCGAGGTTCGTCGCACGATCACGGCCGCGTGCGTGCGGCCGGAGATCGACGCGGGGCGGTTGGTCGAAGGATTCGGTGGCCGGTGGGTTCGTGTCGCGGACCTGGATGCGGTGCCTGGGCCATCCCGACCGGGCCGGGCAGAACTCTATCGGCTGGTGGCGTACAGGAGGGTCGAGGAGACGATCCCGTGAGGGAGACAACCGCGCTAAAGCGCCTGGTGGGTTCGGCGCACCAGGCCGTCGCGTATCGGCCTCGCGTGCGGGCCCTGGGCGCGCTGGTCGCGCGCCAGCTTCGTGAGGGGGACCGCGTGCTCGATGTGGGATGCGGGGCCGGGGCGCTGGCCGCGGCGTGCATGGCGGCGTTGCCCGGCACGCGATTCGAGGGCCTGGAGCGCGCGCCTCGGGGCGGTGAGCCGATCCCCGTCCAACGATTGGAGGGTGACGTATTCCCTTTCGACGCGCGGGCCTTTGACGTGGTCCTGCTCGCGGATGTGGTGCACCACGAGCCACGCCCGCTGGAACTGCTGCGCGAGTGCCGGCGCGTCGCCCGGCGCGCGGTCTTGGTCAAGGATCACTGGCATCGGTCGGGGTGGGAATTTCTCCGGATCTGCGCGCTGGATTGTGCGGCGAATTACGCGCCGGGGGTGCCGTGCCTATATCGGTATGGCACGCCGGAATCCTGGAGGGCCCTGTTCGGCGAGGCCGATCTCGCGTTGCGGTCCATCGAGTCCCCGCTGCATCTGTATCGGCAGCCATTCGAATGGATTTTTGGCGGGAGGTTGCATTTCTTCGCGGATCTGGATCCGGGGCGTGAGGAGGCTGCCGGACAAAGTCCGACAGCCTCCTAGCCACGTTCGCTCTGGGTCACCGCCGCAGGCAGGAATGCCTGCGCCACTCGGGGGAGTTTCCGCACGAATGACGCGGCGCGCGCGCCGCGCGCGGGGCTGACTCGAGAATTGCCGCATCGCTCCCCGTAGCCGAACGCGTAAGCGTTTGGGCGCCAGAGCCTCACGGCTTCGGCTACACTTTCCCAAGCCGGTGGTCCGGCGCTAACGGATGGGACTCGAAAATTCGTAGTCACGGTCGCCAGACCGTGGATGGTCCAACGCGCGGCCCATCTGTCATTAGATGGGCTACAACGACGTAGTGAATGGCCGGAGTCTGCCCGCCATGGCGGGCCCTTTGGCGTGGGATAGGCCGATCGCCTAAGGCGATCGCCATGGGCGAACCGCTTCGCCGCGAGGAGATTTATGAACGGCACCGACAAGACCCCTGATCCCGTGCCCCTGTGCGTCGACCTGGATGGCACATTGCTCCGCACGGATCTCATGTGGGAGTGTATCGCGGCGCTGCTGCGCCGTCGCCCGTGGCGGGTGCCGTGTATCCCGTTGTGGTGGGCGAAGGGGAGACCTTATCTCAAGGCCCGCCTGGCGAGGGAGGCGGCCCCCGACATGGAGACCCTCCCTTTTCGGGAGCGGCTGATCGGGTGGTTGCGCGGGCAGGCGACCGAGGGAAGGAGAGTGCTCCTGGTGAGCGGTTCTCACCACTGGCTCGTGCGGCGAGTGGCGAAGAGGATGGGCTTCTTCTCGGGCGTCGAGGGCACGCGGCGCGGCGTGAACCTCTCCGGTCGTCCCAAGGCGGATTGGCTTGTCGCGCAGTTTGGGGAGAGGGGCTTCGATTATGCCGGTGATCGGGGGGTGGACACCCACGTGTGGCGGAGGGCCCGGGAGGCGATCCTCGTGGATGCGCCGCGCCGACTTGAGGCCGCGGTGAGGCCCGTGGCCGAGCGGGTGCGCGTGTGGTCCGAATCGGGCCGCGCGGGAGCCGGGGCGTGGCTGCACGCGCTCCGCATTCGCCAATGGCTGAAGAACCTCGTGGTGTTTGCGCCCGCGATCACCTCATTCACGATTGCGGAGGGCGATGTCTTTCTGCCCTGTCTCTTGGGGGCGCTGTGCTTCAGCCTGCTGGCATCGGCGCTCTATCTTTTCAACGACATCGTCGATCTGGAGTTTGACCGCCGGCATCCCGACAAATGCGGAAGACCACTGGCCTCGGGGGCGCTGGGCATGCGCGGTGCGCTCGTTGGCATCCCCCTGTCGCTCGTGGCCTCGATCGCGCTGGGCTCCCTGTTGCCCGAGGGCTTTCGAGCGGTCCTCGCGGCCTACGGCGCGCTGTCGATCGTTTACACCCTGTTCCTGAAACGCTACGTCGTAGTGGATGCGCTGGCATTGACCGTCATGTTCCTGCTGCGGATCGTCGGCGGCGGGTGGGCCGCCGGGCTGGGAGTGTCCAGTTGGCTCATGGGTTTCGCACTGTTCCTGTTTCTCTCCCTCGCCCTGGCCAAGCGCTACGCCGAATTGCGGGCGCTGCGCGAGGCGCAGCGGACCGCCGCCGCCGGCAGGGGATATCGTGCCGCGGACCTGGAGGAGGTGGGGTTCATCGGGGTCGCAAGCGGCCTGCTCTCGGTCTTTGTCGTGGCGATCTATATCGGCAGCGCGGAGGCGGCATCCAGCTATGATAACCGGACGATGCTCTGGGGGCTGTGCCTCGTGATCCTCTTCTGGGTGGGCCGCCTCTGGCTCATCAACCATCGCGGCGAACTTCATGAGGATCCCGTGCGGTTCGTGACGCACGATCCCGCCAGCTACGTCTCGGCGATCGCCGCGCTGGCGGTGATCATTATGGCGCGGTGATGCGAGCGGTCCGGATGTAGCGGGGCAATCGCCCTGACCGGGTCTTCCTCGAAGGCCCCCGCGCCCCAAACCCAAACTTTTCCATCGGGCGCGAAGTGTCGCGCCGCGCGTCAGGCGGGGCCGCCGTGCGTCCCGTACATCTCCCTCTGGACCGCGGCGATATCGGCGTCGACCATGATGCGGACGAGTTGCCCGAACGTCGTTTTCGGTTGCCAGCCGAGCGCCCGTTTGGCCTTGGAGGGATCGCCGAGCAGGATGTCGACCTCCGCCGGGCGCTCGTAGCGGGGGTCGTGCTTGACGTACTGGCGCCAGTCGAGCCCAGCGCAACCGAAGGCCTCCTCCAAGAACTCGCGGACCGAGTGGGTCTCGCCGGTGGCCACGACGTAGTCGTCGGGCGCCGCCTGCTGCAGCATGAGCCACATGGCCTCGACGTACTCGGGGGCGTAGCCCCAGTCGCGCTTCGCATCGAGATTTCCGAGATACAGTGCGCTGTCGAGGCCGGCCTTGATGCGCGCGACGCCGCGGGTGATCTTGCGCGTCACGAAAGTCTCGCCGCGCCTCGGGGACTCGTGGTTGAAGAGAATCCCGGAGCAATTGAACATGCCGTAGCTCTCGCGGTAGTTCATGGTGGCATAGTGCGCGAACACCTTGGCGCAGGCGTACGGGCTGCGCGGGTAGAATGGCGTGGTCTCGGTCTGGGGTATCTCGACGGCCTTGCCGAACATCTCGCTGCTGGACGCCTGGTAGAAGCGGCATTTGACCCCGGCCTCCCGGATGGCCTCGAGCAGGCGGAGGGCGCCCACGGCGGTGACATCGCAGGTGTACTCCGGCACGTCGAAGCTGACGCGGACGTGGCTCTGGGCGGCGAGGTTATAGACCTCGTCGGGCTGGAGGCTGTAGATGAGCTTGACGAGCATCACGGAATCCGTGAGGTCCCCGTAGTGGAGGAAGAGTTTCGGTTTCTCCGCGTGGGGGTCCTGGTACAGGTGATCGAGCCGGTGGGTGTTGAAGGTGCTGGCGCGGCGGATGATGCCGTGGACCTCGTACCCCTTGCCGAGAAGGAGCTCGGCAAGATAGGAGCCATCCTGTCCCGTGATTCCCGTGATCAGCGCTTTGGGCATATCGCCAAATTGTACTTTTTTGGTGGCTTCGGCAATCCCGGACTCGACCCGCGTGGAGTCGCCCGGTGGTTTGGGTCGCCCAAAGGCCGCATCATCACCTGGCTAGCCCCACCGCCGGCGGGCGGCACGGCTGACCTGATGTGGCGCGCGCCGTATCATTCATGTGAGAACTTCTGGTGCGTCGCGGAGTGCCTAAAGGCACCACTACGAACATTCCCACGGCTTTGGGCTCGTGGTGCCCCGCCAGAGGCGGGCAGGCGCCTTCAAGCGGCGTTCGCATAACCTGTGGATTCCGTGTTTCTTGTGGCACGAATCGGCGTGCACGGAGCATTGAAGCTTCAGGTCAGATCCCATCCGGCAGCCGCCGGACCACGGGGGTAGAAGGCGCGGCCGATCGCCCCGGGCGATTGGCGGCCAAACGCTCACGCGTTCGGCTACGGGATGCGATGCGAAATTTTCAAGCTTGGCCGTGGGGCGTCGTCAAGTCCGACAGGCCTCTGGGTTTGGACGATTGCCCTCGCGCGTGGGTGCGGCTAAGATGGGCTCGCATGACCAACCCATTTTCCCTCGGGTTCGTGGCGGTGTTTCGGGAGGCGCTCGATCAGGAGCGCCTGACGGGGTTCGTGCGGGCGTGGCTGGAGCGCTACGAGGGCCTCGAGCAGGTCATGGAGAGGGACGTGGCCACGATGCGCATCGGTTCGCCGGACGAGGTGCGATGGGACAAGCACCTGCAATTTCGCATTCTGAACGGTGACGAGTTTGCCTGGGTCTACGTGTCACGGGAATCCCGAATCATCGAGACTACGGGGATGCCCAGCCCCGATGACGCGAGCCTGTCCCTGACGTTGCTGGTGGACCTGCCGGGGCTCCAGGAGATCGTGACGGACCAGGACGAGAAGCGGCTGGAGCAACTCGAGGCGGAAGGCGTGATTTCCTGAGGCTCCGGCCATCGCGCGCCATTCGATCGCCTGCAAGCAGGCTCAGAGGAAAACCGCGCTCTGAAATACGGGTCCCCGATCGGTTTTCGGCACTGGAAACGCGGCCACAGTTTGTGATTTCGAAAAATGGCGTTTGGGAGCGCGCGTTCCCATCCCAACCTGTTGCTATCGCG
>JADLBR010000027.1 GCA_020847615.1 Verrucomicrobiia bacterium | reverse complement strand
TTGATTCTCATTTAGCTCACGAATGGCAGTGCGGCCACCACGGCGTGCGAATCACCCATCGCGACCTCCGTGCCAACAGCCGCATCGTGCCCGCGCACAAATCCCAGCGCAATGAATTTTTGCAGCGCGGGTGATCGCGCCACGCTCGTCACGCGCCCGGAAACCTCACCCCCAACCCGCACCTCGGATCCCACCCCCGGAGCAACCTCGCCCCGGACGACGAATCCCACCATCCGCCGGTTCACGCGGCCCAGGCTGCGGATCCTTGAGATGACCTCCTGCCCGACGTAGCAGCCTTTGGAGTACGAGATCCACCGCTCCTCGGCCCCGGCCTCGGGTGGCAGCGTGTCGGCATCCAGTTCGCGACCCCACGCCGGTATGCCCGACTCCACGCGCAGGACTTCCGCCACCTCCGCAGGGCACGCCCATGGCCCGGGGTCCGGCGCCCCCGCGTCCCCGCAAAAGATGTCGGCACCCTCGGGCCCGATGCGCCGATTGGGCGACGCCACCCGCCCGCCCCGCAGCGCGGATGCCGGCACGCCCCAGGCGTGGAGGACCCGGTAACCCGGCCCGCAGACCTCGACCTCGACGTCATCGGCCACGATGTATCTCTTGAACCTCTCCAGCAGTCCCCCCTCCAACTCCTGCGGCCCATCCACGACCACGCCCCCGCCGCCATCGCGGGCCAGATAGATATCGGCGCACAGCCTGCCCTTCGCGGTCACCACCGCCGCGCACAGTGACCGGGATCCGTCCCACGCCCTCACGTCCGCGGTGCACTGCCCGTTCAGGAACCGCACCGCGTCGCCTCCGGTGAATCGCAGCCAGGCCCGCCCATCGAGCCAGATCGCCCCTCCCTCCTTCCGGCACCGCCAGTACATCGCCTCATCCATCGCCGCGCCACTGTCGCCGCTCCCCGTCAATTTTCAAATCCGCCATCATCCCCCGCGTGCGGGGCACCACCGGGGGATGCAAATGCAACCCATCTGGTCCGGCTTGGAAAAATGTAGCCGAAGCCGTGAGGCTTTGGCCGCCAAACGCTGGCGCGTTCGGGTACGGGAAGCGATGCGGCAATTTTCGGGATAGATTCCGATGCCCATCTCCCGGTTTGCACAACATCTCGGCATGGCCGACACTTCCCCGATGTCGCCGGAGGAACTCAAGGAGCGCCTCGCCCAAATGGCGCGCGACCTCGGTTTCGGCCTTTTCGGCGTCGCGCCCGCGACACCCCCAGACCGGGCCGAATATATCCGCGCCTGGATCGCCGATGGGCGCCACGGCGGCATGGAGTGGTTGGCGCGCGGCATCGACCGCCGCCTCGACCCGCAGTCCGTGCTGCCGGGCGCCCGCTCCCTGATCGTCCTCGGCCTTGCCTATCACCCCCCCGATCCCGCCGATCCCAGTGGCATCGCCGCCTACGCGCGCGGCGACGACTATCACCGCGTCATCGAACCCCGCCTCCGCTCCATGGCGGCGTGGCTCCAGTCACAAAGCGGGGCCGCAGCACGCGCGTACGTCGATACCGGCCCCATCATCGAGCGCGACGCCGCCGCACGCGCCGGGATCGGATGGATCGGCAAGAGCACCATGCTCATCTCCCACGGGCTCGGCACCTGGTTCTTCCTCGCCGCCATCATCACCGATGCCGCGTTGCCCATCGATGCCCCCGCCCCGGATCGCTGTGGCCGCTGCACCCGATGCATCGTCGCCTGCCCCACGGGCGCCATCGCCGCCCCCTACCAGCTCGATCCCCGCCTCTGCATCGCCTACCTCACCATCGAGCACCGCGGCCCCATCCCCGAACACCTCCGGCCCGCCATCGGCACCCGCATCTTCGGCTGCGATGACTGTCTCGCCGCCTGCCCCTGGAATCGATTCGCCCAGGCCTCCCGCGAATCCGCCCTCCGGCCGCGCCCGCTCCCCCCTCTCCGCCATCTCCTCTCCCTCTCACGCGCCCAGTTCGACGCCACCTTCGTCGGATCGCCCATCCGCCGCGCCCGCTGGGAGGGCTTCCTCCGCAACGTCTGCATCGCCCTCGGCAATTCCGGCGTCCCCTCCGACATCCCCGCCCTCGAATCCGTCGCCGCCTCCTCCCCTCCCCCCGTCCCAGAACACGCCCTCTGGGCCATCCGGACCATCCTCGCGCGAGGACACGATTCCAAGGCCCCGCCACCACCCCACAAGACCCACCCGTGGCACAAATGGCCCAGATCCATTCCCAATCCCCACCGCGCCCACCGCTGCGAATAACCGCGCGCCGCCACCCCCCGCCCGCAACCTATCCCCGTGAAAAACAATGCCTTCCGCCGGGCGCGCCGGCGCGACCCGGCTGTGAAGAACCTGTGAGGATCGCCTCGCGTTGGCTGCAGCCAATGGTCAGGCAAACCCCGCGCCAAGCCCGCGCGCAATTTTTTTCACAGGATTGCCACAATTCACTTGCCGCGTCGGCGCCCGTCGGTAGTTTGTTAGTAGAGTCCCGGAGGAGTGGCGGTTTAGGAACACTGAGTGGTAAGGTGAAAGCGCGCAACGGCGCGCGCCGGCACGCCGGGCCGCAAGGAAACAGGCTGGTCGCGGGGGCAACGAGGAATGAAGGAGCAGTTGGAGGAGATTTGGTCGGCGATCTGTGGTGAACTGAGGCAGCGCATCCCGGCGGATGCCTTTGCCCGGTGGTTCGCCGGGGCCAGGCTGCTTGAACTGGGCGAGAAGAGCGCCCGGGTGGGTGTGGCCAACACGATCTACCAGATCTGGATCGAGGAGAATTTCATCGTGCCCCTCAAGGAGTCGATGCTGGCGGTGCTGGGGCACCTGCCGGCGATCCAGTTCCAGGTGGCCGAGGGGCGCGCGAAGGACCTGCCGGCGCCGCCGCCGGAGGAGCCCGAGGACGCGCACAACGGGCGCCACCATGGGGTGATCGGGCTCAACGCGGGCTACGACTTCGAGTCGTACGTCGTGGGCTCGAGCAACGAGCTGGCCCACGCGGCATCGCAGGCGGTGGCCAACGCGCCCGGGAAGACCTACAACCCGCTCTTCATCCACGGCGGCGTGGGCCTGGGCAAGACGCACCTCATGCACGCCATCGGCAACGCCGTGGTGCGCCGCGGCAAGACGCACAAGGTCTGCTACGTCACCTCGGAGCAGTTCACCAACGAGTTCATCGACGCCGTGCAGAAGGGCTCGCTGCCCCGCTTTCGCCGCAAGTACCGCTCCCTGGACGTCCTGCTCATCGACGACGTGCAATTCCTCGGCGGCAAGGACCGGACCCAGGAGGAGTTTTTCCACACCTTCAACTCGCTCTTCGACGGTCGAAAGCAGATCGTGCTGTCCAGCGACCGCCCCGCGTCCGAGATGCGCGATCTGGAGGAGCGGCTGGTCTCCCGCTTCGAGTGGGGGCTCTCCGCGGAGCTGATGCCGCCCGACATCGAGACCCGCATCGCCATCCTGCGCAAGAAACTGGCGATGATGAAGGTGCCCGTCGGCGACGATGTCCTGTACTTCCTGGCGCAGCGCATCACCAACAACGTGCGCCGGCTCGAGGGCGCCCTCCTCCGGGTGGCGGCCTACGCATCGCTGAGCGGCAAGCCGCCCACGGTGGAGGCGATCGAGCCCAAGCTGCGGGACCTTTTGCAGGAGGACCATCGCCACAGCGTCTCGATCGAGGCGATCCAGAAGCGGGTCGCCGAGCTGTTCGACCTGCGCCCGAGCGACATGACGAGCAAGAAGCGGCCCGCGAGCATCGCGCGCCCCCGCCAGATCGCCATGTACCTGGCCCGCCGCCTGACGAAGTCCTCGCTGCAGGAGATCGGCGCGGCCTTCGGCGGGCGCGACCACGGCACCGTGCTGCACGCCTGCAGCGCGGTGGCCGACCGGATCGCCGCCGATTCTTCCCTCAAGCAGAAAGTCGATTACCTCGAGAGGGAACTCAAGGGGACTCAGGCAACCTGACCAGAGGATTCCCGTAGCCGAACCCGTAAGCGTTTGGCCGGCAATTGCCTGACACATGCCGTGGGGTGCGCAAGTATGACCGGCGCCTGTCAAAGAGGCCGTCGGGCGCCGTCGGGCGCCGGCGGCGGGGTTGACCTGATCCTCGCGTCCGCCTCGCCGCGGCGTGCGCGCCTGCTCCGTTCCCGAGGCATCCGGTTCGAGGTGGTGCCGGCGGCGGTGGACGAGATCGGCGCCGGTGAGCCGCCGCGCCTCAGCCCCGGCGAACTGGCCGCCCACAACGCGTGGCTGAAGGCGGCGGACGTGGCCCGCACACGCCCCGCCGCTATCGTCGTGGGCTGCGACACCGTCGTGGCCCTCGGCGCGCGCGCCCTCGGCAAACCGCGGGACCCCGGGGATGCGCGCGCGATGCTTCGGCTGCTCAGTGGACGCGTGCACGCGGTGATCTCTGCGGTGGCCATCATCGGCCCATCGTTGCCCGGGGGCACGCGGGCGTTTCGGGAAGTCACGCTGGTGCGGTTCCGTGCGCTGTCCGACGCCGATATCGCGGCCTACCTCGCGCGCGTGCACGTCCTGGACAAGGCCGGGGCCTACGCCTTGCAAGAGCACGGGCGCAGCATCGTCGAGGCCATCCGCGGCCCGGCGGACAACGTGGTCGGGTTGCCCGTCGATCGGTTGCTCCAGGAGCTTGCGCACCTTGGCAATCCGTAGCCGATCCCGTCAGGGATTGGCCCGGGCGATCCGCCCCACCAAACGCCCACGCGTTCGGCCACGCGATCCGTAGCCGATCCCGTCA
>JADLBR010000026.1 GCA_020847615.1 Verrucomicrobiia bacterium | reverse complement strand
TGGTAGAGTGGGGCGGTCTTTGAAGGCTCGGAGCCGTCGAGCGTGTAGCGGATCTGCGTATCGGACGTCGGGCAACCGAGCCGCACTTGCAGGGTCTCGCCAAAGCGGCTCCGTTCATCGCACCAGACGGCGGGCTGCCACGGAGTCGTCGCCTTGTCGCCGGCGGGTTCGATGACAAGAATGCCCCACGGGTCAACTCCGGGCAATTCGGCGACGCAGACGCGCCCGCCGGGCAGTTCCGTGGCTGTGGTGAGCGGCGCGAAGTCGCGCGACAATTCGGCTTTCTCGTGCGCGGCGGCGTCGTAGGGCGTAGGCGCGAGGAAGCGCAACTTCAACGGGCGTCCGCCGAAGAATCGCCGCGGATCGAAGGTCACGCGCATCGGGCCGGTCTGGTTGTTCTTCGCGCCCACGAGATGGATGACCACCGGCGCGTCGGCTTGGCCCGGCCTTGCGCGGACGGCGGCAAGCACCTCCGACGCGGCATAGACCTGGAGCGGCGGTTCGTTCTCCGCAAACCGCGGATCGCGGATTCCCCCACCAAACACGCCCGCGTCCTCGTAGCCGTCGAGCAGCGCGGCGTTGGCCCGCACGAACCCGAACAGATCGCTGAATTGCTCCGGCGTTCCGAAGAAGCGCGGCGAGTCCAGTCCCGTGAAGACGTCCCACGGCACGACGACATTGGCGCCGAGCGCGTAGGCCGACGCGATGAAGCGGCGGTTGTGCGGCACGTCGTCCGACACGAATGTCATCAGGAACGTCTTGCCCAGCTTCTGCGCCGGTTTCAGGCGCTGCTCGTAGAGGAACGCGGGGTCGCCCTCCTTTGCGGGATAGGTTTCGTTGAACGCGAAGTCGTGGACTTTGCAATAGTCCGTCAGGAACTCATTCGACGCGTTGCACGAGTAGGCGAGCTTGCGCCCGGCGATGCGGTCAATCGCCCGGTGCATCTCGCGAAGGAAGCCGAGTCCCGACTCGATCTGGAACGCGCGGAACAGATCGCGCAGTTCCCTCGGCCCCTTCCACGCGCTGATGGCGGCGTCTGGCGCCGTGCCCCGATCGAGCAGGAAACGCGCGTAGTCGAACGAGGTCGGGTCGCTGATGCCCCACTCGGTGTGCTGGCCGCGCGTCGAGTGCACGGCGACATACTCACGAAAGCCCTTCACGCAGTGCGCGCAGAAACAGCCGCCGTAGCGCACCATGACGTCGTTGAGCTGGACGCCGTCCATCTGGAAATAGTCTACGCCGGCGTCGAGCGCGTAACGGGCGTGGTCGAGAAGAAGCTCCGCGTAGCCGGGGTTGTTCGGGCAACAGAACCGCCCGCCGTATTTCCTTGTCCACGGATCCTTCAGCGGCTCGCCCTTCATGTCCACCGTGCGCGCAATGGTGAACGCGCGTTTCGCGGCAGTCGGCGAGTCCGTCGGCTGGCAGTTTAGCGTGCCCCCGACCACATACCCCGCGGCCTTGAACTTCGCGACGAAGGACTTGTCGCGGTCCGGTTTCCCTGACAAGTAGAGCCAGTCCAGCCGCGTCGCATGGAAGTGGCGGGCGGCCTCGAACGAATCCCACTTGTCCGAGGGATTCATCGGTCGCGGCCAGCGCGTCGAAAAACAAACGTCTGAAGCTTTCGGTGCGCCGCTGGCGCGCGGCTGAGGCCGCGCGATCTGCGCGAACGGCACGTCGGAATCGGCGGCGGCAGCGAGCGTGACAGCCAGAGGCAGAGCGGTGAGAAATGTGAGGGTGGGTTTCATGGATTCAATCGAAGAGAGGCGTGATGGATTGCTCTGTTCATGACGAGTTACTCCCACGCTAGGGGCGCGATGCTGACACCGCGGTGAGGCCATTCAACGCTGGAGATGAACCAGTCGCCGTCCTCATCGCGAAAGACCTCCGGCGCGTGGGCTTTGAGTTCGGCGACGCACGGCGCGGTCTTGAAATCCAGCGGATTTCTGGAACGAAACACGAACGTTCGATTGTCGTAGGCGCCGTTGACCTCATCGGCGGCGTCCCACAGGCACCAGAACAGGTAGAAATGGCCGCCGTGCTCCACGATGCAGGGTGATTCGGGATCGCCTCCGCGCCGCATGCGAAAGACCTCGACTGCGTCCGCGCTCCAATTTCGCAAGTCGGTCGAGTGCCGCGCCAGAATCGCGTTGCCCGTGACGTAGCAGAGGATGTAGTGACCGTCATGGAACAGCACGTTGGGATCGCGCGCGCCACCCTGCTGTGCGAACAAAGGGCCGACCGGCTGCCAGTCATGCAGGTTGGCGGAAGTCGCCAGTCGCAGCGGGCTGGGACCGTAAATCATGTGATAAGGACCGTCGCGGCGCACGATAAACGGCGCGTGGCACTCCTTGATTTCGCCAGGCCGCGCGCTGGGGGCGAGCACTTTCGCCTGGTCGCGCCAAGCGCCTGTCTTCAGGTGTTGCTTCAACGTGCCCACAGGCGCAACAGCGTGGAACAGCAACCATTCCGCTTCATGCACACCCTTGCCATAATGCGGCGGTTGGTAGTCGGGCGGCTTCGGATGCGTGATGCCAAACGCGTGCCAGCGGCCCTCTGGCCCCTTGAGAATCGCATGATCGTTTGGCACCCAGTCGGAGTAGGACTGCCCGGCCTTGAAGTTCGGGGAATCCGGTCCAGGAAAGACATCCTCACCGGGAATGTAAACGCGGACGTAGGGGCCGGCGATTTTCGGCGACGCCGAGCGCGTTGGAACATTGGCCGTGGAATGCGTCCAGGCACGGATGTATTCGATGCTGAAGGTTGAAGGCAGGTCCGCATCGTTCGGCATGCCGAACCAATCCGGCATGGTTTCGCTGTCGAAAATCAAGTGGAGCGGCTGGTGCCAGTGCGTGTTCGCCACCGTCCGGACCAGGACGCCATCCACAAACCACCGCAACTCCTCGCGACCCCACTCGAAGCCAAAGACATGGAAATCGTCTGCGAAGCGCCACGGCGCGACCCATTCACCACCGACGCTCCAATGCCGCTTCTCCTGCGGCGTGCGGAAGACGTGCAGGTTCATGTTGTATCTCCGCTCGAATGTTTCCGACTTGCCGCACAGCTCGAACACATCAATCTCCGTCGCCCAATCCGGATGCGTGGTGGGATCCTCGTTTTGGAACCAGAACGCACTGGAGCCGGCGGAGTTCATCGGCCGCGCTTTGATCTCGTAATAGCCGTAACTCGAACGCGCGCGGGTATGCAGGGCGGCGGAGGTGTAGTCCTTGTAACCGTGCTTTTCCATGCCCGGCGGCACCGGTTCCTTGCGCATGGTCAGGTGCAATTGCCCGGCGCGCACGGCGACATTAGACGGCTTGAACCATGCCGGCTGCCGGCCACGCCACCAGGACATGCCCACGGTCCACTTGTTGGTATCGAGCGCCGGGCCGTCGAACTCGTCCCACATCGGTTCGAACTTCACCCAGCCGTCCCGGTTTTTCTGGTCCGACAGTGGCCAGGACTCATTCTCGCGCGGTGGCGTCCGGCCAAGCGGACCGGCAAGACTCCATTGCTTGGTCTTCGATAGCGGGGCCACGTCCGGGTCGGCGGCTGGCAGCGCGGCCAGCGGCGCGAGCAGCAGGGCGGCGAGGAGTGGAAGGGGGCGGCTCACGGTCATTGGTTTCGTCTACCAGTTCATTTGTTCTTCCGCGTGTTTCTTGATCCACTGGCGCATCCACGGGGCGGACGGGGCGCCGATGTCGAGGTGGGTGTTGCCGAGGACGACGAGGTCGCGGACCCGGCCTTCTTTGAGCCACTTCAGGCCGAGCGAGCATTGGAGCTCCATCAGGTCGAGCGGGACGGGCTTGCCGAAGCGGTAGGTCGGGTCGTTTTTCTTCTTCTCGTCGATGCCAGTGTAGTCCCAGAGGTAGATGCCCAGTGCCACCCTGGCCTCCCTGGGCTTCACGGCCTCGATGCGCGCGAGGTTCTTCTCCAGGTCGCGGAGATCGTCGCTCTTCCAGGTCCAGAGCACAATGACGTCGAAGTGCTTCAGCGAGTCGACCAGAGGCGGTTCGCAATGGGTATATTCGGGGTGCTGCGGATCCAGGTCGTAGGCGTAGATGGTCGTCCAGACTTCCATCGGGCGGCCGACCTTGGCGAGCTGCGCGCGCATGTCCTCCAATTCCACCTCGGACATCGCCGGCCGACCGGCGAAGGTTCCGTCGCTCAGCTTCTTCCGATCCTTGACGAAGTCATCGAGATAAATGCCCGTGAGGTTGGGATACGATTTCGCGGTCGAGACGATGTCGGGCACGGTCTTGAGCCCGCCGCTGCCGCTTGAGCCGACGGCGGACCAACTGACCTTCTTGAGCGACTCGAAGGAAATCGCCCACTGCTCCATGGTCGTTCTGGCTTTCCATTTGATCTCAGTCCACGTGGCCTTGGGCCGGTTGTGGTCCTGGGTCACAAAAAGGAGATTCGGTATCCCCAGCCAATGGGCACCCTCCACCGGTGTCATGCGGGAACCGCCGCGGATGCCGGCGTTTTCCAGATAGTCGGCATCGCCCCCCGGCGGGCAGGCGAAGAGCCAGAGGTTGTCGCGGACAGTTTTGGGCGCGTTTTGTTGAGCATGCGCGGCCAGCGGCGCGAGCAGCAGGGCAAGGAGAAGGATGACTGCGGGCTTCATGGAGTTCCTTATCGGTTCAACTTCTCGTCACCGTGCCTTTTGATCCACTGGCGCGAGAACTCGGCGCTGGGCATTTCTACGTCCAGCATGGTGTTGGCGAGGAAGATCATGTCGGTGATGCGCCCCTTCTTGAGCCATCTCAGTCCGAGGTCGCACTGGTGCTGCATCAGGTCTTCAGGGACGGGTTTCTTGTTGTGGAAATCCCAGAGGTAAAGGCCCATCGCAACGCGGGCATTCTTTGGCGCCATCTTCTCCAACGCGCTGAGATTGGCCTCCCATTCGGGGATCTCCTCCGAGTTCCAGGTCCAAAGGGTAAGCACGTCAAACTGGTCGAGGAATGAAGCCAAAGGCGGATTGCAGTCCTTGAAGGACGGCGACTTCACTGTTCGCGCGGGATTTACTTCGTGGGTGTAAAGCGTCACCCAAATTTCCATCGGTCGTCCAACGGCGTTCATCTGTTCGCGCGCGCGGCTCAGTTCCTCTCTCTGGAGCGAGGGGCGTCCGACCATGCGTCCGTTCACCCGCTTGTCGGGGCGGACAAAGTCATCGAGGAAGACGCCGCCGATATTCGGGTATTTTCTGGCGAGGTCCAGGACGGGCGGAAGTTCACTCATTCCTCCCTCGCCCCCGGCACCAACGACGGACCACACGACCCGGTCCAGCGGCTGGAATGAGATCGCGTATTGCTCGAAAGCGGACTTCGCCCGTTCCGGTTGGGCGCTGGGCAGTGGTGGGTTGTCCCCGGTCCGGATCAAAAGCAGATTCGGAACCCCCAGCCAAAAAGCACCCTCGGTTGGCGTCATGCGCGACCCGCCTGGAGCGTAATCATCAATGTAATGCTTATGCTCCAGCGAAGGGCCAACCAGGTTTTCCCGATTGTTCCCTCCGGCATGGACGGTGAAGATCCAGAGGCGGTCGCGGACGGTGTCCCGAGCGGCTTGCTGAGAGTGTGCTGCCAGCGGTGCGAGCAGCAGGGCGAGGAGGACGATGAGGGTGTGTTTCATGGTGTTTGCCGGGTCTGGGTGATGCAGCCGATGGATTGCGGGCCGAGTTCGAGAGACAGGATGGCTTTGCCGTTCTGGATCTTGGGTGTCAGCTCCTTGTCGTTCCACTCGTCGCGGTAGATGGCACCGTCTTGATGAGGCACCGTCAGGATAGCGCCGCGCACGGTCGTCGGGCGGGCGTTGTAGAGCGTCCAGACTGTGCGGCCTTGGCCGGGGAAGCGGTTGGCGCAAACGGAGGTGCGCTCGGTAGGGACGAGCATCTCAGGCGCTTCGCTGGTGAAGCAGTCCTTGAAGCGCTTCTTCAGTTCGTAGGCGCGTGCGATGAAGGCGTGACCACGTGATTCGTCAATGTTCCAGAACGAGTCGTAAATCGACTCGCCGTTGAAGAAGGTGAACTTCAGCGAATGCCATGAGTTATAGGTGATCCCCAGAGGCAGATCGAGGTGCATCAGCTTCGGGAAAAGAAAGCGATAGAGGTTCAGCGCCACCTCGTCGGTCAGGTCGCTGGTCTCCGTGTCGAAGGTCGGGCTGAACCGTCTGCCTGCGCCCTTGTGGAAGTAATAATGGATGGCGCTGTCGTAGTATTGGGTCGTCGTGTCGGTGTAGGGAAACTCGCCATAGAGCGCGACGTCGCCGGGCACGGCCTCGCGCAGGGCGCGGATGAAGCGGTGGTCGGTCTCGTTGACCCGGTTCGGCACCGGATGCCCATGGCCAGGGTGGAAACACACGCAGAAGGTCTTGTTCACAATGTCCTGCACCGTGGCTTGCTGATCGACGTAGAGCATCTTCGCGCCGGTCTCCCGCACGAGCCGCTGGTAGGTTTGAATCTGATGCTCAATCCATTCCGGCGTGGCGTGACACATGCAGTAGGTGTCGCGATAGCGGATGAAGGGTTTGCCGTCCGGCAGTTGCAGGGCCTTGTCCGCGAGACGCTGGCCGGTGGGTGTGTCTTTTGTGCAAAGGGTGGCGTTGACGTAAAGGGACATCGCGATGCCTAGATTATTCTGCACATCGGCTATGGCCTCCTTGAACGCGGGTTGTCCGCCCACATTGTCGTAGTCGCGTCCGCCATATTCGCCCCAGCGCTGAATGGTCGTGGGGTAGTGCGTCCAGTCCCAGAGATGAAGGATGTCCGGTTTGTGGCCCGCCTTGCGTTCCCACTCGGTGAGGATGTCGCGGAACAGGACCTTCTTCTTTTCGGTGTCATACCACGGCGGGAGTTTGGAATACGGCTCCGGCACTCCATCGGTGATCTCGGCGAGCAGCCAGAAGCTCTCGCGCAACCAGGGTTTGTCCTGCGCTTTGAACGGTCTATACCAGGTCGCGAGCCAGTCGCGGTAGCGGTCCACGGCAGCCCGCCAGTTTCCGGCGTGAAAACCCAGGGTCGTGACGGGAAATGGGGTGATCGCACCGGATGAAAGCCTGGTTGTCAGCACCGGATATTCGACGTAGAGGCTGGCGCCATCGTCCTGCTTCGACAGGAAATAGTTCCGTTGACGATCCGCCAGATCCTCCGTGCGCAGCCAGACCCCGCCACCGGTGCGTTCGTCGAACGCGTCGAAAAACTGCATCGGGAAGGCAACGCCCGCGTATGCGTAATAGGTCGCACGTTCACCGCTCAGCGCGTTGCGATACTGGGGAAAGAAGCACTGCAAGTCCGCCGCCTCGCCGAGTTGCAAGCCGCGGAGCACGGGAAAACGGATCTCCGCATCGACCGGCTGCGCACCTGCGTTGGACATGGACAGGGTAAACCTTGCTTCCGGTGAGTCATCCGTTCGCGCCGTCACCGTGCAACGGAGCGGCAGGGATGGGTCGGTGCCGAGGTAGTTCACCTCAAACCCGAGGGGCAGTTCCCGGATCAACTCGAGTTTCCATTGCTGTGAGGGAATGGCCCTGCCTGCGACTTCTACCTCCAGAAGCGGCACTGGCGCCACACGTGCCACGCCGTTGTTCAATCGCCGGTGCGCTAGCGCGACGGGTGACATGAGTTTCTCGGCGTCCAGTGTCAGTTCGTAATGGGCATTTCCTAAGGTGAGGTGGTCTCGATCTCGACGCACGAAGGGCTTGAGGGCTGGGTCGAGTCCTTGCGGAGCCACTGGCAATCGCTTCGGTTCCTCGAACAGTGCAGGGAACAATCGTCGGCTTCCGGTATTGACTGTCGTCGCCGCGAGATGGACTCGAGCGCCGAGCTTGCGGTTATGGATCACCACTTCTGCGAGCGGTTCGCCGGAAGCCGGCACGGCATAGACACCCAGCGCCCGCCGGACCAGATGGCGGCGATCCTGGATCGAATACGGAAACGCCAGATCGCGGACGCCGCTCTCATAGACCAGTTCCACGGCGAAGTCCTCCACCGTATCCAACGTGCTGGGACTGCGGCCGCCGAAGTAATGCAGTTCCCGGCTCGGCAGTTCCGCCGCCAGCATCAGGAACACTTCGCTGACTTTGCGATGAACCGGCACCGTGATCCGGCTGTCGCGGCTGACGGGTGCCACGACCCGGCGGGGTGCCTGTATGCCGAAATGATCGGCCAGATCGTTGTTTTCCTTCGGCTCCGGCGGCGGCGTGACGAGGTTGTTGGCTCCGGGCTTCGACTCGACGCGAAAAGGAATGCCTTCAAGAGTCACGTCATCTTGCGTGAACCACGCTCCCCCGTCCAACACCACGGTGTCGTTTTCCACGCGCATATAGGGGCGCTGCAGCAGCAGGTCGTATCGGTCATTGAACGTCAAAGGCAGCGGCTGGAGGTCCGGGTGCCGCGACGGTTGCTGATCCTCCGCGAGCGCCGGACCGGCGAGCTCGGGCGATGCCACCCAATCCAGCCGCCGCATCTCGAACCACGAGTGCGAGTCATTGCTGTCCAGAAGGACGCGCAACGCGGTGGGTTGCGATGGATAAGGCCGCTGCACGACCAAGCGATGCCATAGACCGTCGCTCACCAGATCCTGAGCCGAGACCAGGGTCGTGGCGATCGGTTTCCCGACAGCGTCTTTGGACAGGAGGGCAAGCACGACCGAGTTCACCCACCGCGCGCGATATTCGACGACCAACCACTGGCCGGGTGCGTGCTCGCCTGCCGTCCAGGGCCGTTCCCAGCGCATCTGTTTCCCCTTCGCCAACGTGCCGGAAAGCGAGAAGCGGAGACCTTCCTCATCACGGGCCTCGAATGACGCAGGCAACCGGTCCGCCGGGACGAGGCCTTGGCGAGGTTTCCACGATGCGGCATCCAGTGGGGGCGAAAGCTCTACGGCGTGGAGTGCGGCCAGCGACGCGAGCAGCAGGGCGATGTGGAGGGTGAGGGTGTGTTTCATGGTTGTTCGAGCCATTCGAGGTTGAAACGCGCGAGGGTTAGATGCGCGTAGGCCCAGTCGCGCTTGCGCTGGACTACGGGCTTCTCGGTGCCGCTCTCGTAGAAGCAGAGCACGGTGCCGTCGGGCAGGACCGCGAGGTCGCTGTAGGCGCCCGGGCCGGGCTGGAGGGTTCTGGCGAAGGGCCAGGTTTTGCCATCGTTGCGGCTGAGATGGATGGTGACGTCGCGTCGGGCGGCGTGCTCGCGGTCGGTGGTGTGCGGGCTCGAGAAAAGCAGGAGCGGTGCGGGGACGGCGGCGGTTCCGGGATGGGCGGTGATGCCGGCCATGCAGCCCGGTTCGAGCAGTTCCTGCGCAAACGCCGGCTTCGACCAATCCGTGGCGCCATCCGGGCTGCGGGTGACGAGGCGGCGTCTTTGCTCATGGGTGTTGCGCGCGGTGAGGATCACGCCGCCATCCGGGAGCGGGGCGATGTTCGGCTCGCTGGCATCCGGCACCGCGATGTCGCCCCGTTGCCAAGTCTGGCCCCCGTCGTCACTGAAGATGGTGCCGACGGCCTTTCGCAGCGGGGCCCCCTTCACGTAGGTCGCCATCCAGAAGGGCACGCAGAGGCGGCCGCTCTGCAGTTCCACGGCATGGCCGGGCCCTGTGGCGATGGCCTGCCAGTCGAGATCCCCTCGGAATCCGTCGAATGCCGCCGTGATCTCGACGGGGGCGCTCCACGTCTGCCCGTCGTCCTCGCTGCGGACGTTGAAGGCGCGCATGTATTCGACGCAATAGATGAGGTGCACGATGCCGTCCCGCGCGGCGATTGCGACGGGGTTGTTGACCGTCTGTTCCTCCGGCCCGCCCAAGTCTTTGTTCTCCTTGCTCTCCGGCACATGCGGATTGCGAGGTAGGCGCGGGCCGAGGTGGGCGACTTGCCTGGCGGGTGAAAACGTGCGGGCGCCGTCCGTGCTGCGGCGGAGGTGGATCTCGATCTCGCCGCGGTCGGCATCGCTGAACTTCCGCGCCTCGCAGTACGCCAGCACCGTGCCCTTCGCCGTGACGACGATGCCGGGGATCCGATAGAGTGTGAAACCGTCCGTCCGCTCGCTGAAGAGGATGCTTTTCTCCAACGATGGACCGGCGGCGCGCAACAGGGCCGAGGAGAAGAGGAGCGAGGCGCCGAGAACCCGGAGGGACCATCGGCGACCGAAGAATGGGTTCGTGTGCCTCACCCTATTCTCTTCGGTTTTCTTTTTAGATTCCATGCCCCGCCGGGCGGGGCACCACCGTAGTTGAAAATGTAGCCCCTCCGGTAACGGAGGGGCCGCGCGGCGGCGGTCCACGGCCTCACGGCCATGGCTACATCTGGAATTTTCGAGCCTGCGGCGCACCAGGTCATCGGTTCTTTTTCTTCTTGTTTTTCTTGGGCTTGGGTTCGGGAATGGCCGCGTCATCTGAGGGATGCGGGCGGATGCGCGTGGCAAAGATCTCATCCAGTTTCGACCGCATCCGGCCCAACTCTCCGGCATAGGCGGGGTCTGCGGCAACATTCCGCTGTTCGATGAAGAGGGCGCCCTCGCGGGTGGCGCTGGCCGGCGAGCCGTAATCATACAATTCCTCCGCGGTCGTCGTGCGGGAGGGCCACTCGACCCAGCGCGTGTAGCGGTGCGTGGGACTGCGGATGGAATAACCCATGAATTCGAACCCGTGCGGTTTCCAGGGACGTGTGAACTGGCTGAGGGCGACATCGCGCCCCCGCGCGGCGGGGTCCTTGAGGATGGGCACGAGGCTGCGGCCGTCCAGCGAGTCGGGCGGCGCCAGGCCCGCCAATTCGGCCAGGGTGGGATACACGTCCACGTATTCGATCAGCGCCTCGGTCGTGGCGCCCGGCCTCGTGACACCCGGCGCGCGGATCAGCATCGGGGCCCGGGCGTCGCGATCGAAGTTGGTGCCCTTGCACCAGCGGTTCTTCTCGCCGAGGGACCAGCCGTGGTCGCCCCAGAGCACCACGATGGTGTTCCCCTCCAGGCCGAGCCGTTGGAGGGCATCCATCAGTTTGCCCACCTGCGCGTCGATGTAGCTGACACAGGCGTAATAGCCGTGGCGCAAGGCCCGTGCCTGCCCGGCGGAAACGCGCTCGTCTGCGGGCATCCCATCGTAGCCCGCCAGCTCGCGATGGCTGTGCATCGCCAGCTCGGGGGCACCCTCGACCCCCGACGCGCCATCCTTGAGATCAAAGACGGAGGGATCGTATGGATCCCAATATCGCTTCGGCGCGTTAAAAGGCAGATGGGGCTTGAAGAAACCGACCGCTAGAAAGAATGGCTCTTTCGTCCGTTGGAATTTCCCCAGCGCCCCGATGGCGAGTTGCGCGAGCTTGCCATCCGGATAGCCGTCATCGGGCACGTCGGCGGCCTCGTGAGCGGCCCCCTTTCCCGAGGCCTTTGCGCCAGCCAGTGCGTAGTTCTTCCAGCCCGGTCCCTCCCCGCGCAGCACCTCCGGGGCGGACCACGAGGGGGGATCCAACTCGCGCTCATCCCCGCTGAAGACCTTCCCGAGCGAGAGGGTCTGCCAGCCGTTGTTCTTGAATAGCTGCGGCAACGTCACCAGATCGGGGATCGCGCTTCGGAAGAGATCGCGGTTGTGCCAGACGCGCGTGCTGTCGGGCAACCGCCCCGTCAGGAGGGACGCGCGCGAGGGCCCGCAGACCGCCTGATGGCAATACGCGCGCTGGAACATCAAGCCCTGGCTCGCCAGCCGGTCGATGTTGGGGGATTTGGCCAGGGGATCGCCGTAGCACCCGAGCGAGGTGCGCAGGTCGTCGGCGGCGATGAAAAGGATGTTGGGCTTTTGCTTCGGGGCATCCGCAGCATGCAGCGCAGCCAGCGGCGCGGCCAGCAGTGCGGCGAGGAGAGGAAGGGGAGGGCTCATGACTCGGACAGATTCCTAGGCGGGCGATATCCCGGCACAGCGGAGGGCGGTGTCGTGTACGGCGATGTCGTGCCCGGCGGACCACGCGAGGCGCTTCCCGTCGCGGAGGACGCTCGCGAGGTCGCGGAACTCACCATCGTAGCGTCCCGCGGGAACTTCGAGAACGAACTTGTTCTCGCCTTTCTTGAAGGCGCCCCTTGCCTCCGAGAGGTGAAGTGTCCCGCAGCCCGATTCCAGGGGCTGGATCTCCATCGCGCCCTTGGTGCCCACGACATGGAACCGCCGATGCGGCCCGCCGAAGGGATCGCCGTGATTGCAGCGCAGGGTCACGGTGGCCTTGGGGTATTCCAGGACCGCTAACTGGTTGTCGGGCAGTCCCGCGGGAGCCAGCCCGGTGGGCTTGCCGAACGCGTTCACCGCCGAGGGCGGCCCGAGCAGAAAGACGACCGCGTCAACCAGGTGACAGCCTAGCTCGAACATCCCGTGGCCCGGGATGCCGGCCAATTGCTTGTGGAGACGGGCGTCGGCCAGCTTGCCCATCGAAGCGTCAATCCCGGTGATCTCGCCGAACCAACCTTCGCGGTGGGCACGGAACAGCAGATCGAAGGCCGGGTTGTAACGGAGCATATAACCCATCTGGACCGTCAGCCCCAGGCGCGCGGCGTCAAGGCGCAGCGCCTTGAACTCCGCGTGGGTTTCCGCACCCGGTTTGTCGAGGTGAATGTGCTTGCCCGCGTGGAGGCAGGCGCGGGCTGCGCGCGCCGAATCACCGAGCGTCGTTTCGACCACGACAGCCCTGACCGACTTGTCGGCGAGCAGCGCCTCCTCCGTCATCCACTGCAGCCCGGCGAAAGACTCTTGTTTTTCGGCGATCGCCTGGCGGCCGGCGATCGGCTCGGCGATGCCCACGACCTCGTAGAGGTCGGTCAAGGAACGGATCGCATCCATTTTGCCTGAAGCGTGGGCGTGGGAAGTGCCGATCTGGCCAATGCGGATTCTGGCTGAGATCTCAGCCGCGAGGCCGCCGGCAAATGGTCCAAGCGCGGCGGCGGCGACGGTTTTCACCGCATGGCGGCGGGTGATGGGCGCGTTCATGGTTTGGCTCCTTTCGTCCTCATCGGATCCATGGGGAACCAGGGGGTCAACTCTCAATCGAGAGTTTGACCCCGAGCCCCGGATCCCAGAAGGCGTATCATGACATGAAAACCTATTAGTTCGATTCCGGCCTTAGTGAAACTTGGAGCGTCACACTCGCCCCGGCTTTGGCCGGAACGATGAAGCCGACCACCCTCACGCCCGGATTAGGATTGTCGAACTCGCCTTTCGGGCGCTCCGCGGACCAGCTCTCAATCGTGACACCGGCCGGAGAGGCAACCTCCAGGCGGAGCCGTTTCCCATTTTGCTCCAGTTGGGCGGCGCCCGGGCCAGCGGAGTTGACGGTCGCCGGCGTCACCATTCCCCAGCGGATGGAAGCGTCCTTCGCTCCAGCCGTAATCGCGTCCTCGATCGTCACCCGATCCGGGGAGAAACTGAATGTGCGCACGGCGCTCCTCAGCTCGTTGGCATAGGTCGCCGTCAGGTCGATGGTGGCGTGCCGGTCGTTGGGCGCGTCCGAAAAACTCGAGATGGGTGCCCGGCTGGAGATGACTTGCTCGGCTCCGTTCACCACCAGCGTGCTGTGCCCCTGGTTGTGGTAGCGGAACAGGCTCCAGCGCTGGGATCCCTGCTTGCTGCCCCAGAGGTCGAAGCCGCGCTGCTCCAGATTATTGTAATCCTGCATCCCCAGGTCCAACGACCAACGCTCTCCCATGGCGTCCAGAATGAAGGAACCGATATCCAAATGGGCATGGCTGGCCGACGGGGTGCCGGCTTTCACCGCCACG
>JADLBR010000025.1 GCA_020847615.1 Verrucomicrobiia bacterium | reverse complement strand
GACCCCAAGTGCGCCCTCAGATTCTCCGCGCCAACGCTTCCGCACTCGATACGTTCGAGTTCGACCCCGTCGCGAGCCTGCTCATCCTGGAGGGTAACCCATTGAGCGGTCCCTGATGCTCTTGCGGTCCTCTTGTGAACCCAAAGTTTCCCTGTCGGTGTGCCTTTATCCGTTGGCCGGCGCGAGCGCGGCGTTGCGCGCGAGGAATTCGTCGGCGAGGGCGCGGTAGGCTGTCGAGCCGGCGCTTAGCCTGTCGTAGTGATTGATGGGCTGGCCGAAGGATGGGGCCTCGCCGAGGCGCACCGTCCTGGGGATTACCGTGGTGTAGACCTGCTCGCCGAGGTGGGTGCGGACGTCGTTGACCACGTTCTGGGCGAGGCGGGTGCGGGCGTCGAACATGGTCATGAGCACGCCCTCGATCTGGAGGTCGGGGTTGAGGCCCTCGCGGATGCGCCCGATGACGGAGAGGATCTGGGTGAGGCCCTCGAGGGAGAGGTACTCGCACTGGAGGGGGACCAGGACGGAGTCCGAGGCGGCGAGGGCGTTGACCATGATCGCCCCGATCGACGGCGGGCAATCGATGAGAACGAAATTAAAATTGCAGGAGTCGCGCAGGGTGGCCAGCAGGGCCCTGAGGCGGACGGGGCCATCCTCGATGTGGGCGAACTCGTTCTCGATGCCGGCGAGATCCTGCTCGGAGGGGATCAGCGCGAGGTTCTCGTAGGGGGTGGGCCGGATGCAGTCGCGGGCGGTGCCGCGGCCAATGAAGGGCCCATAGATGCTGCGTCCGGGCTCCCTGTCGACGCCCAGGGCGCTCGTTGCGGATGCCTGGGGGTCCAAGTCGACCACCAGCATGCGCTGCCCGCGCTCGGCGAGGCAGGCGGCCAGGTTGACCGCCGTGGTCGTCTTGCCGACACCGCCTTTTTGGTTGGCCACCGCCACGAATTTCATCAGGCGGGTACTTTGCGGCGGTCGGGCGCAGGTTCAACCGGAAATGCGGGTCATGGAAGCGATCTTGAAAGGGGGGTTCTCGAACCTATATTGGGCGGATGATCGTGGGAAAACTGATCGGGTCCACGGCGGACTGGATGTGCAGCGCGTCCGGGGAGTCGAGCGTGGTCATGAGCAGCCGGCTGCGGCTTGCGAGAAATCTGGCCGGGCACGCGTTTCCGACCTGGGCGGACAAGAACGAGCGGCAGAAAGTGTACGACGAGGTCATCCCGGCGGTGCGCTCGCTCCAGGCGCTCCGGGAGCCGCTGGTCATCGACGGGATGGACAATTTCTCGATGATAGAGAAGCAGCTTCTGGTCGAGCAGCATCTGGTGAGCCGGGAGCATGCGGCGAAGGGCCCGGGCAGCGGGGTGGCGATCAGCGGCGACCGGGGGGTGAGCATCCTGGTGAACGAGGAAGACCACCTGCGGATCCAGGCCTTTTCGGCGGGATTCGATCTGGTTTCGGTGTGGGAGGTCGTGGCGGCGGTCGACGACGCGCTGGAGGCGGGGATGGCGTTCGCCTACTCCTCGGATTTCGGGTATCTGACGGCGTGCCCGACGAACGTGGGCACCGGGATGCGTGCCTCGGCGATGCTCCATCTGCCCGGGCTGGTGCTCGGGGAGCAGATCAACCAGATCGTGCAGGCGGTGGGCAAGCTGGGCCTGGCGGTGCGCGGGCTCTATGGCGAGGGGACGGAGGCGCTGGGCAACCTTTTTCAGATCTCGAACCAGATGACGCTGGGCGAATCCGAGGCCGAGATCATGGCGCGGCTGGGGAAGGTGATCCGGCAGATCATCGAGCACGAGCAGAACGCGCGGGCGTCGCTGCTGGAGCGCAAGTCCCGGATGGTGGCCGACAACGTGGGCAGGGCCTACGGGATCCTGACCAACACCTATTCGATCGCCTCCAAGGAGGCGCTGAACCTGCTGTCGGTCATAAGGTTGGGCATCGAGCTCGAGATGGTGCCCGAGGAGATCCGGAAGACGGTGGACGAGCTGATGGTCTGGACGCAGCCGGCGCACCTCCAGGCCAAGGAGGAGAGAAAACTCTCGAGCGAGGACCGGGACGGGTTGCGCGCGGACCTGATCCGTGAAAGACTTAAGGGTCTTGGGAAACCGGACGCGGGCAAGGTCGTGGAGCCGCCCGACGATCCGGCAGGCCGAGGCAAGCAGAGCAAGAAGGATGAATAACTTTACGCCGAGAGCGCAGCAGGTTTTGGCATTGGCCCGCAAGGAGGCCGACCGCTTCAACCATAATTACATAGGGACCGAGCACCTGTTGCTGGGGCTGATCAAGCTGGGGCAGGGGGTGGCGGTCAACGTGCTCCAGAAGATGGGCCTGGACCTGGAGACGGTGCGGATGGAGGTCGAGAAGCAGGTGGGCACGGGCCCGGACACGAAGATCGCGGGGAACATCCCGTACACCCCGAGGGTCAAGAAGGTGCTGGCGCTCTCGAACAAGGAGGCCAAGAACCTGAACCACAGCTACGTGGGCACGGAACACATCCTGCTGGGGCTGCTGCGGGAGGGCGAGGGCGTGGCGGCGCGCGTGCTGAAAAGCCTGGACGTGGACATCGAGCGCACGCGGGTCGAGGTGCTCAAGGAGCTGGACCCGAACTTCGCCGGCGAGTTTGCCGAGGAGGGGGGGATGCCGCCGCAGCAGGGGCCGGTGGGATCCCAGCCCGGCGGCGGGGAGCGGCGGCAGGAAAAGACGCCGGCCCTCAAGGCGTTTGGGCGCGACCTGACCGAACTGGCGGCCAAGGCGGAGCTGGACCCGGTGATCGGGCGGGTGAACGAGATCGAGCGGGTGATCCAGATCCTGTGCCGCCGGACGAAAAACAATCCGGTGCTCATCGGCGAGGCGGGCGTGGGCAAGACCGCGATCGTCGAGGGCCTGGCGCAGGAGATCGTCAAGGGCAACGTGCCCGAGCTCTTGCGGGAGCGGCGGGTCATCACGCTGGATCTGGCGCTGATGGTGGCGGGCACCAAGTACCGCGGGCAGTTCGAGGAGCGCATCAAGGCGGTGATGGAGGAGATCCGGCGAAGTAAGAACGTGATCCTGTTCATCGACGAGCTGCACACGATCGTGGGCGCGGGTTCGGCCGAGGGCGCGATGGACGCCTCGAACATCATCAAGCCGGCGCTGTCGCGGGGCGAGCTGCAGTGCATCGGCGCCACGACGATGACGGAGTACCGGAAATACATCGAGAAAGACTCGGCCCTCGAGCGGCGGTTCCAGACGGTCAAGGTGGACGCGCCCTCGGTGGGCGAGGCGATCGAGATCCTGAAGGGCCTTCGGCCCAAGTACGAGGCGCACCACAAGGCGCGGATCCCCGACGAGGCGATCGTGTCGGCGGTCAAGCTGTCTGACCGGTACCTCACGGGGAGGCACCTGCCGGACAAGGCCATCGACGTGATGGACGAGGCGGGCGCGCGGGCGCGGATCGCGGCGACGACGCGTCCCCCGGAGTTCAAGACGATGGAGTCGGACATCGAGCGATTCCGCGGGGAGAAGGAGAAGGCGATCAAGGATCAGGATTTCGAGGCGGCGGCGGCGCTGCGCGACAAGGAGAAGGAAGCGAAGCGGGCCTACGAGGAGCGGCTGGCGGCGTGGAAGAGCAACCGCGACGAGCAGATCGTCGAGGTTTCGGAGAACGACGTGCTGCAGGTGCTCTCGAAGTGGACGGGGGTGCCCCTGCAGCGGATGTCCCAGGAGGAGTCGCAGCGCATCCTTCGGGTCAGCGAGGAGATGCGGCGGAAGGTCGTGGGGCAGGACGAGGCGGTGGACGCGATCGCCAACGCGCTGCGCCGGTCCCGCGCGGACCTGAAGGACCCGAAGCGCCCCATCGGCTCGTTCCTGTTTCTGGGGCCGACGGGCGTCGGCAAGACGCACCTGGCCAAGACCCTTGCGGAATTCATGTTCGGCGATCCGGACGCGCTGATCCAGATCGACATGAGCGAGTACATGGAGAAGTTCAACGTCTCGCGGCTGATGGGTTCGCCGCCGGGCTACGTGGGCTACGAGGAGGGGGGCCAGCTCACCGAGAAGGTGCGGCGACGCCCGTACAGCGTGGTGCTTTTTGACGAGGTGGAGAAGGCGCACCCCGACGTGTGGAACATCCTCTTGCAGATCCTGGAGGACGGCGTGATCACCGACAGCTTCGGCCGCCGCGTGGACTTCCGCAACACCGTGCTCATCCTCACCTCGAACGTGGGCGCGGAATTGGCGAAGAAGCAGGCCGCGATGGGATTCGGCCCGAAGACGCAGGCCGACGATTACGACTCCATGAAGTCGGCGCTGCTGGACGACGCCAAGCGGATTTTCAAGCCGGAGTTCCTGAATCGGCTGGATGAGATCATCGTGTTCCGGGCGCTCGGCAAAGAGCAGATGCGGCAGATCGTGGACCTGGAGGTGACCAAGCTGGTCGAGAGGCTCCAGTTCAAGGAGATCGCGCTGGAGCTGGAGGAGGCGGCCAGGGATTTTCTCATCGAGAAGGGGTATGCGCCGGAGTACGGTGCGCGGCCGCTGCGGCGGGCGATCGAGAAGCATCTCGAGCACCCGATCGCGGAGGAGATCCTGAGGGGCGAGATCAAGCCGACGAGCGTGGTGAGGGTGGTGCTGGCCGACGGGGAACTGAAGTTCCGCGTCGAGGACGCGCCGCCGGTGGAGGAGCCCGTCAAGTCGCACGGCGGCGAAGGCGAGAAGGGCAAGGCCGGCTGAGGCTGGGGCGGCGCCTCGGGCGCAGCGTCAGATGCCCGCCCGGGCGAGGCTCATCGCCCGGAGGAGCAGGTGCCAGGCCACTTCGGTTACACCCGCCTTTGATCGGCCTTTGACGGGGTGAAAAATCCCGTGCCGCGAAAGGCGGATGAGCGCGGGATGCCAGGAGATCATCCGACGTTTCGCGTGTGGCAGCGATTTTGGCAAGACTCCGTTGAGGCTCGAGAGCAGGCCGAACGCCAGTTCGTTATGCATGTTGGCGAAGCGACGCGGATTGGCGGAGACCGTGGAGGCGTTGGCGGCGGCGAGGTCCCAATCGATCATGATGCCGCAGGTTGGGGTGAGGGAAACGATGTGGCCCTCAAAGGTGCGCTTGTGGTCGGCCGAGAGGGTGCGGTCGTGGCGATACCAGTGCCACCTCCTATTGGCACCCGACCCGATCCTCAGGTGAGATCCCACGAGGTATTCGCGCAGGAGCGCGCCATAGAAGTCGAACACGTTTTGCCGGCACAACGTGTCCCATTCGAATAGGATGATCTTGTCGGCGGGCCTGGTGTTTCCCAACACGTAGTCCCAGACCAGGCAGTCCAGATCGTAAGGGTTCCCGGGGCGCCTGCCCGCGAAAGCGGAGCCTGGCGAGGCGTCGTTGGTGCGGAATCGTGTCAGGTCGCGGGGAAAGGTGGTCCCTGGCAACGCCTCGGCGGCGTGCTCGCGGTAGGCGATCGGGACGATCCTGACGTCGGGGAAGGGGCGGTGGTGCTCTTGGAGAAGGTGCAGGTGGTGCCGGGTGACCGGGCATGCTCGGTGATGGACGAACAGGATGTCGATCCTCATGGGGGCTAGATCCCTCTGTGCCGGTCTCGCAGGCTGATCAATGGGCCCTTGTGGTGCTTGATGTACCTGTGAATGTCGATCGGGCTCCCCATCCTCTTCGTCAGGGGACCCACGCGGAAATTGCTCGAGCGGGACACGTGGTCGAGGACAAAGCCGTCGTCCCACCTCGGCAGGAGGAATGCCGTGCCGCCGAGGTACGCGTCCAGGAGGGCCCGGATGAGCCGCGGCCCATCGGCCCGGAGATTGAAGATCACGAAACCCGAGTCGGTGGCCAGCCCGGGGATGTCCCGCGTGATGGCGCAGGCGTCGAAGGAGCCACTGTGCCGGCCGACATCGGCATCGAGGCGGCGGGACTTGAACAGCACGTCGGCGTCGGCCCAGATCAGGAACTCGGTCCGGGCGAGATCGAGGGACGTGTGCAGTGCGGCGACCTTGCGGAACCAGTAGATGCTATTTCTGTTCCAGTAATCCGCCGAATTTTGGAAGCGCCGATTCTTCTGGCCGATTTCCGCGCAGCGACCGAAAGGGGAGTCGCGAAGGAATGGGGCGAGCCATGGGTTGGTGTCAAAGAGGTCGAAGGATGAGATGCTTGGGTGTGTGATTTGGACCGTGCCCCGATGGTTCTGGGCATCGAAGCTGTTTTCGTGAAAAAGCAGGATCCGCTGATGGGGGTAATGGCGGGTGAAACTGTCCAGAACGCGCTGGTGCCTCGCCATGAACAGTCGGTGGTTCATGGAAGTGACGAGGACGAAATCGTTCATCGGGGCGACGGCCTATGGTCAGGGATGCTCACGCGCGGAACTGACCATCCTCACAGCGCGCCACGGTGGTCTGGCCTAGCGGATCTGGGCCTGGCGCTTGTGCCAGTCTTCGGTGAACAGGTTAAAGTGCAGTTCGCGCTGGGGGTATGCGCGGATGACGTCCTCGTTGAGGCGGATGCCGAGGCCCGGGCCGGAGGGCAGTGGGAAATAGCCATCCTTGACCTCGGGCACACCGGGGGCCGCCTCCTTGACGTGGGCCTCGGCGAAGTCGTTGAAGTGCTCCTGGATCTTGAAATTGGGCGTGGCCGCGGCGAGGTGGAGCGCGGCGGCCGTCGAGACGGGACCGCCGACGTTGTGGGGAGCCATGAGCATGTAGTAGGCCTCGGCCCAGCCGGCCAATTTTTTTGTCCAGGCCAGGCCGCCGTAATGCGTGGGGTCGACCTGGATGATGTCGGCGGCCTGGAGTTCGAAGAGCTCGCGGAATTCGAATGGGGTGTGGAGTCGCTCGCCCGTGGCGATCGGGACGCCGAGGGGGGCGATGGCGTCGGAGACCTTCTTGAGGGCGGCGAGGTTTTCCGGGGGGACGGGTTCCTCGAACCAGCCGGGCTTGAAAGGGGCGAGCTCGCGGGCGATGTCGACGGCGGTGGATGGGTTGAAGCGCCCGTGCATCTCGATGAGGATGTCGACATCGGGGCCGACGGCGTCGCGGATCGCCTCGATCAGGGCGACGCACCGATTCTTCTCCGCGCGCTCCAACTCATAGAATCCCGCGCCGAAGGGGTCGACCTTGAGCGCTCGGTAGCCCTTCGCGACGGCCCGCCGGGCCGCGGCGTGGAACTGCTCGGGCGTTCGCTCGACGGTGTACCAGCCGTTGGCATAGGCCTTGATGCGGTCCCTGACGGCGCCCCCGAGAAGGCGATAGACCGGCTGGTTGAGGGCCTTGCCGATGATGTCCCAGCAGGCGATCTCGATGAGCGCGATGCCGGTCATCACGATCTCGCCGGCTCGCCCGAAATCCTCGCGAAACATGCGCTGCGTGAGCCTTTCGATCTCGAACGGGTCATGTCCGAGGACATAGCGCGGGAGGGATTCGGCGAGGTAACCGAGCACGGCAGAGGTCTTGTTGGGGGGGCGGGATTCGCCCACGCCCACGATGCCCTCGTCGGTCTCGACCTTGACGAACACGAGGTTGCGCCATTCGGTGCCGAGGACCATGGGAGTGACTCTGGTGATTTTCATGTGTGGCCGCTCCTTCCGACGAGGGATGAGGTAGCGCCCGCGGCGGTCCGGCGTCAACTCCGAACAACCGACATCCAACGGCCACCGACAAGCCAGATCCCATGCCCCGCCGCGGCGGGGCACCACCGGCGCAGAAAATGTAGCCGATCGCCTCGGGCGATTGGCGGCCAGACGCTGACGCGTTCGGCTACGGGACGCGATGCGCAATTTCCGAGTCAGCTACGGACCAATAACCAGCTTTGTTTTTGGCGCGGTGTCGCCTAAGAATGCGGGCGCTATGAGATGGACGATGTGCGGACTGGCGGGATCTGTATTTCTGGTGTCATTGGCGGCAGGGTTGCCGGGCCGTTTGGGGGCGGAGGCATTCGTCTTTGACGGAAAGCCGCTGGAGCACTGGGTTGGTGAGGCGAAGAGCCCGGCAAGGAAGGAAGATGTGGGCAAGGTCGTGCGGGCGCTGACGGCGGCCCTTTCGGATCCGGTGGCCGAGGCGCGCGTCGCCGCGGGGGATGCGCTGGGCGCTCTGGGCAAGGCGGCGAAGCCGGCGGCCGCGGCGCTGGTCGCGCAGATGGATCACGAGAGCCCGTGGGTGCGGACGGCGGCGTCCGAGACGCTGGCGGTCCTTGGTGCGGAGGCGTTGCCCGAGCTGGTGGAGGGTTTCAAGAAGATGCCGGTGTCGGGCAAGGTTCGGATCGGGTTGATCTTTGAGGCGATCGGGGCCGGGGCGAAGCCGGTGGTGCCATTCTTGAGGGAGCAGGCGAAGGGCGACGCGGCCGCGATGGCCGATCGGATCGAGGCGATCATCGCGATGATTGAGGGGGCGGATGCTGCGCAGGGCAAGCGCGGGGGGGGCGGGTCTGGGGATGGGGTGCTGGAGAGGCGGCCCCCGCGGGAGGCGGACACGGATTGGCCGGGTTTTCGTGGGCCGCGGCGCGATGGGGTGTGCGCGGAGACGGGGCTGCTCAAGGAGTGGCCCGGCGGCGGGCCTCCGCTGGCGTGGAAGGCCGAGGGGCTGGGGAGGGGGTATTCCAGCGTGTCGATCGTGGGGGAGCGGCTGTTTACGATGGGGGACCGCGCCGAGGGGGGCGGGGAGGCCCAGTTCCTTCTCTGCCTCGACCTCACGTCGAAGCGGCAGCTCTGGGCGGCGCGGGTGGGTGGGCCGAATTCGGACGGTGGCCCTCGATGCACGCCGACGGTTGATGGGGACCGGGTGTACGCGCTGGGGACGGATGGTGATCTGGTCTGCGCTTCGACTGCGGATGGGTCGGTGAGGTGGCAGAGGAATCTGGCGAAAGATTTCGGGGGCAAGATGATGTCGGTTTGGAAATTCAGCGAGTCGCCCCTGGTGGATGGCGATCGCGTGGTCTGCACGCCGGGTGGCCCGGATGCGGCGGTGGTCGCGCTGGACAAGCTCAAGGGGGAGACGCTCTGGAAATGCGCGATCCCTGACCTCGGCCCGAAGGGCAAGGATGGCGCGGGGTACAGTTCAATAGCCGTGGCCGAGATCCATGGCGTGCGCCAGTACGTGCAATTGATGGGGCGGGGCGCGGTGGGCATCGCGGCGGAGGACGGCAGATTTCTCTGGGGCTACAACCCGATTGCCAATGGGGTTGCCAACATCCCCATCCCGGTCGTGTGCGGCAGCCACGTGATCGTGAGCACCGCGTATAACACCGGGTGCGCGCTGCTCCACATCGTGCGCGAGGGTGGTGCGTGGCGGGCCGACGAGGCGTATTTTCTGCCGGGCCGTGTGCTGCAGAATCACCACGGTGGGATGGTCATGGTTGGGCGCTACCTGTATGCGGGCGATGGCCCGAACAAGGGGGACCCCACGTGCCTGGAGGTTGCGACGGGGGAGATCATGTGGAAGGAGAAGGCGGCGGGGCGGGGTTCGGCGGCGGTGCTGTATGCCGACGGGCACGTGATCTTTCGCTACGATCGCGGGCCGGTGCATTTGGTCGAGGCGACGCCGGAGGCCTATCGGGTGAAGGGCGAGTTCACGCCGCTGCAGGGCAAGGGACCGGCATGGTCGTATCCGGTGATCCATCGCGGCATGCTGTACCTGCGGCACGACGACCTGCTCGCGGTGTACGACGTCAGGGCGAAGCGGTAGGCTGGCGCCGGAGGATCAGCATCCAGTCCTGGCCGTCCGGGCGCGGGGGCAAGAGCCATGCGCCGGCATCCCACGCGGGGGCCGGGGCGGGCGTTTGCGCGCCGCTGCGCGGATCGAACCACATCGCGGAGAGCGGGGCGCCGGCATTCGCAAAGCCCGAGAGGCGTGATGCGGGGGGGGCGGGCTTGTCCGCGGGGAGGAAATAGACGAGGCACAGGCGATCCCCGTCGGCTTTGGCGAGGGCGGCGTCGGTGCCGTCGATGGCGTTGGGCAAGTGGCTGAGGCGCCACCATGGCAGGGAGCGGTAGAGCGCCCCGAGGTGGGCCATGTGGCGGGCCCCCTCGAGTTCGAGGGCCTGATCCCACGTGAGCACGGGGCCCCAGCGCGCCGTGGGTCCTGGGAACGCGGGGTTGGTGATGTGGGCATAGAGACCCTGTGCCCCGTAGGAGTATCCGATGCAGCCAGACTGGATCGCGCCATAGGCGGATGCGCGGATGGCGGTGGCGTCCACGGTGAAGGGCGGGGGCGTTGGCCTGACGAAGCCCTCGTAATTGGCCTCGCCCTCGATGACAGGTTTCTTGGGTTCCCGGGCGCAGACCGTCCGGTAGTGCGCGGGGTCGGGCCGCGTGAAGTGGCCGTTCTGGAGGAGGGCGAAGCCGTACCACGGCTCGCGCCAAGCGTCGAACCTGTCGCGGCTGCGGACGGCGGAGTGCGCCGTCATCGCCCGGCGATACGGGTCGCGCTCGTGGATCCAGCGACCCAGCGCGGTGAAGAACGGCCCGTGGGTGCGATTCGGATCGCGTGTGGTCTTTCCATCCGCGCCGCGCGTCTCCAAGGGCTGATTGTACTCTTGGGTTATCAGGAAGGTGATGGGGTAGGCGCCATATCTTGCGAGGAAGTACGACCAGAGCCGGTGATGCGTGTCCAGGGAGTACTTCATCTCGGAGAAATAGCCGTAGAAACCCACGCACAGGTGCCATCCGAATTCTTCGGCGATGCGGTAGTAGGCATCCAGTCTGCGCCAGTAGGCGAGGGCGCCGTCGCCGCCGGCCTCCATCAGTTGAAATACGTCGGGACCGTCCGGGTCACTGAGGTTTCGGTGGCCATGGATCTGGGCGAGCGTGAAACCCTGGGACCGTCGCCTTGCGATGAGGCGGGCCAGGTGTTCCGGCGTGGCGACGCCGGAAGGCATTCCCCACCACGTGTCCGCCAGCCAGAAGAAAGGCGTGCCATCGGCGTAGGTCAGGTGCGTGTGATCGGGCGCGACGCGCAGGATGCCGCCGCGGCGCTGCTGATCGGGCGCATCGGGGGATGGCGGGGCCACGAGGATCTCCCCGCGGCGACCGTGGAGGCCCGCGTCGGAGGGGTCATCCGAGGCGGAGGTCCACGCCCATCGGCCCGCCAACTGTGGCTGGAGGCGCGCTCTCCAGGTGCGCCCGCCATCCCAGAATCCGGGGATGGCGAGGGTCGTGCCGCTTTCGTGGGTGCAATTGATGGTCAGGTAGGCCCTGCCGGGATCGAAAGGGTCGGTGTGGTCCCGCGCGGCGGCAAAATCGAGTTCGACCGGGCGATACTGGGTGGGGGCGGCGGTCAGCCGAGCGGCGAGGATCGCGGCGAGGAGCGCGAGCCTGGCGGCGGTGGGCGCGCGGGCGGGGGGGCGGTATGGTGCCAGAGGATTCACGCGAGGCCGAGGCGCCGGGCGATATCGGGGCGCTGCCGGAGGGTGCGGGCGCGAGATTGTTCCCGGCGCCAGGCGTCCACGGCGGCGTGGTTGCCGGAGAGGAGGATCTCGGGGACCCTGCTCCCGCGGAATTCGACGGGGCGGGTGTACTGCGGGTACTCCAGGCCCTGGCCGGAGTGCGATTCGTCGGCGGGTGAGCCCGCGTCGCCGAGGACGCCCGGGATCAGCCGGGCCACGGCATCGATGACGACGGCCGCGGCGAGGGCGCCGTTGGTGAGGACGTAGTCGCCGATGGATAGCTCTTCCGTGGCGAGCTGCTCGCGGATGCGCTCGTCGACTCCCTCGTAGTGCCCGCAGATGAGGAGGATGCGGGGGAGGGTGACGAGGCGCCGGGCGATCTCCTGGGAGAAGGGCGTGCCCTGGGGCGAGAGCAGAATGCGCGGCGTGGTTGCGAGGTCCGGGCCCAGGATGGACTCCACGGCGGCGAACACGGGTTCGCATTTCATGACCATGCCGGGCCCTCCGCCGTAGGGCCGGTCATCGGTGATCCGGTGCTTGTCGGTGGCGTGGTTTCGCAACTGGTGGAGCCTGAGGTCGAGGAGGCCGGCCTTCTGGGCGCGCCCCATGATGCTTTCCCCGAGGGCGCCGGCGACGATGCCGGGGAATAGGGTGACGACGTCCACGCGAAGGCCGTGGGATGCTGCCGTATCGCTCATTATGAGGCGGGGTCGCTACGGGCCGGGCGGGGCCGGCTCCTCGGGGGGAGAGCCCTCGGGTCGCTCGACCTCGACGGTGGCGCGCTTGCCGTGCTTGGCGGCGGCGAGGTTCGTGAGGGTGCGGATGGCGCTGATCGTGCGCCCGTGCTTGCCAATGATCTTGCCCACGTCGTCCGGGTGGACGGCGATGATGAAATCGACGCAATCGTCGGTCTCCTGCTGGCGGATGGCGACCGCCTCAGGATGCTCGACCAGCCGGCCGGTCACGAACTTGAGGAACTCCAGCATGGCTGATGCTCGTGCCCTTGCGACGGGCTAGGGGCGGGCCTCAGGCGTCGGGAGCGGCCGTTTCCTTGGCGGCCTGCTTTTTGGCGCGCTTGATGATGTCCCGGACCGTATCACTGGGCTGTGCGCCGACCGACAGCCAGTAGCCGATCCTGTCTGACTTCAGGGTGAAATTGACGCCCTGCTTGTGCGGGTCGTAGGTGCCGAGCAATTCGATGAAGCGCCCGTCGCGGGGGCTTCGCTTGTCGGCGGCCACGATGCGATAGAAAGGCCGATTCTTTTTTCCCTCGCGGCGGAGCCGGATCACGGTTGCCATAGTCTGTCTCTCTCTTCCTTCCACTCTCCCGTCAGAAGCCTTTTCCCATACGGGCCAGCATCTTCTTCAGCGGGCCCTGCTTCTGCAGCATTTTCTTCATTGCCCCGAACTGGTTGAGCAGCTCGTTGACCTGGGCCACCGTCGTCCCGCTGCCCCTCGCGATCCGCTGCCTGCGGCGCGCGTTGAGCAGGTCTGGCTTGCGCCGCTCCTGCGGCGTCATGCTCAGGATGATGGCCTCCGATCTGCGCAGCCGGTCTTCCGCCAGACGGGAGTCAGGCAACTTAACGCCTCCCGGCAGCATGCCAAGCAGATTTTCCATGGGTCCGAGGCGGCGCATCTGGCGGAACTGGGCCAGGAGATCCTCCATGTCGAACTGGCGCTTGCGGAAGCGCTCCTCGAGGCGTTCCATGTCATCGAGGGAGGCGGCCTCCTGGGCCTTTTCGACGAGGGCGACGATGTCGCCCATGCCGAGGATGCGGCCGGCGAGGCGGCCCGGGTCCATGGGTTCGAGGTCGGCCAATTTTTCGCCCGTTCCGAGGAGCTTGATGGGGAGGCCGGTGACGTGGCGCATGGAGATGGCGGCCCCGCCGCGGGCATCGCCATCCAGGCGGGTGAGGATGAGGCCGGTGATGCGCGCCGAGGCGGCGAAGGCCCTGACGATATCGACGGATTTTTGGCCGAGGGCGGCGTCGGCGACGAAGAGAGTCTCCTGGGGTTTCAGGGCGGTCTCGACGGCGGTGAGCTGGGCGAGGAGGGTCTGGTCGATATCGGTGCGGCCGGCGGTGTCGACGATGACGGCGTTTCGGGAGTGGGAGGCGGCGTGGGCGAGGGCGGCGCGGACGAGGCTGGCGGGATCGGTGGTGGTATCGGAGAAGACGGGGACGTCGGCCTGGGCGCCGAGCTGCTGGAGTTGGAGGACGGCGGCGGGGCGCTGGAGGTCGGCGGCGACCAGCAGGGGATGGCGGCCCTGTTTCTTGAGGAGGAGGGCCAGTTTGGCGGCGGTGGTGGTCTTGCCGGAGCCCTGGAGGCCGCAGAGCAGGATGCGGAGCGGCGAGCCGGCGGCGATGGGCGCGGGCTGGCCCAGCATGGTCGAGAGTTCGTCCTGGAAGACTTTGACCATCTGCTGGCCCGGCGTGATGCTGGATAGGACCTCTTGTCCGAGGGCGCGGGCGCGGGTCTTTTCGACCAGGTCTCGCGCGACGGAAAAGTTGACATCTGCCTCAAGCAGCGCCATGCGGATCTCGCGGCATGCGTCCGCGATGTTGTTTTCGCTGAGGCGCCCGAAACCCCGGAGGTTCTTGAAGATGGCCTGGAGACGATCGGAGAGTTGTTCGAGCATGCGTATTGGACCCTTGCGGGGCGAGGTGAAATCTAATGTCTGATTCGGGGAAAGTCACGACCGCCTTCGTGCTGGGGGCGGGGCTGGGCAAGCGGCTGCGCCCGCTGACGGAGTCCTGGCCGAAGCCGCTCTTGCCGGTGTGGGGGCGGCCGATGATCACCTATGCGTTTGAGCGGTTGCGGGGTGTTGGGGTGAGGCGGCTGATCGTGAACACGCACCATCGTCCGGAGAGGTATCGGGAGGTATTTCCGCGGGGGGCGTGGGGCGGGCTGCCGATCACCTTTCGGCACGAGCCGGTGCTTTTGGACACGGGCGGGGGCATCCGGAATATCGCGGATCTGGTGGGGGATGAGACGATCCTGGTGCACAACGGGGACATCGTGACCGACCTGCCGCTGGAACCTCTTCTGGAGGCGCATTTCCGGGCCGGCAACGAGGTCACGCTGGCGGTCCGGACTTCGGGCGGGCCGCTCTCGGTGCAGCTGGATGGTTCGGGGCGGATCGCGGACATCCGCGGGCGACTGGGGGGTGCGGGGGGGCCGGGGCACCTCTTTACGGGGGTGTACGTGGTGGGGCCGGGATTCGCGCGACGATTTCAGCCGGGCGAGATCAAGTCGGTGATCCCCGTGTTTCTGGACATGATCCGCGAGGGGGCGGGGCTCGGCGGCGTGGTCATCGACGAGGGTTTCTGGATGGATCTGGGGACGGTGGTCGTCTATGAGTCCACGAACGGGGCTCAGCCCCTGGGCCAATGGCATGGCGAGTGACATCGATTTCATTTTCTTTGATGCGGCCGGGACGCTGATCGAGCTGAGCGAACCGGTGGGGGCGACCTACGCGCGTTTCGCGGAGGGGCTGGGCCTGCGGAGGAGTGCCGATGAGTTCGGGGCGGCATTTGCCGCGGCCTGGGGGCGGATGCCATTGCGCGAACCGGTCGCCGGACCGCGTCCGGACGATGATTTGGCCTGGTGGCGGGAGATGGTCGGGCGGACGGTCGAGGCGCTGCCTGGGGACGGGAAAGGCGCGCTGGACGAGGAGCAATATTTCAAATTGCTATTCAACTTTTTTGGCACGGCGGGGGCGTGGCGGCCCTATGCTGAGGTGCCGGGCGTGCTGGACGCGCTGCGCGCCCGCGGTTTTCGGTTGGGGGTGCTCTCGAATTTCGACGGTCGGCTGGAGGGGATCCTGGAGGGTCATGGTCTGGCGCCGCGGTTTGAATTCGCGGTGATCTCGAGCCGGGTGGGCGCGGACAAGCCGCACCCGGAGATCTTCAGGCACGCGGTGGGTCGGGCTGGGGTTGCCGCGGAGCGATGCCTGCACGTGGGCGATCAGGAGGCGCTTGATCGGGCGGCTGCGGAAGCGGCGGGGCTGCGGGCCAGGCGGGTGGATCGGCCCGGGGAAGACCTGCGGTCGGTGTTGGCGGACCTGCTGGGGGCCGGGGCGTGAGCGCGCGGGCGAAGACATTTTTGGAGGAGACGCTCGGGGCGCTGGGCCTAGCCGAGGACGCGGCGGTGGCATTCGAGCCGATCGACAAGGGCGGATCGGATCGCACGTTTCAGCGGGTCGTTGTGGGTGGACGGGCGGTGGCGATCCTGATGCACTACGGAACGGACCGGGAGGAGAACCGGCTTTTCGTGGGCATCGGGCGATATCTGGAAGGGATCGGGGTGCCGGTGCCGCGGATCCTGGCCTGTGACGAGGGCCGCCGGCTGGTGTGGCTCGAGGATCTTGGATCCACCGACCTGCATTCGGTGGCGGGCGGATCTTGGGAAGTGCGGGCGCCGTTCTACGGTCGCGTGCTCGAGGCGATATCGGTGCTGCACGGGAGGGATCCCCGGGAACCGTCCGCCCTGGGCGTGGGTCTGTCCCCGGGTTTTGACGCGCGACTATACCATTGGGAACACGAGTACTTTCTCGAGAATTTTGTGGAGAGGGTGTGCGGGATTCCCGCGTCCGAGGCGCGAACGGGCGTGGAGGGCGAGTGCCGATCGATAGCCGCGGAATTGCTCGGGGCGCCCGCGGCGCTGATCCACCGGGATTTCCAGTCACAGAATATCATGGTGCGCGAGGGGTCGGTGGGTTTCGTGGATTTCCAAGGCATGCGCATCGGGACCGCGTATTACGATCTGGCCTCGCTGCTGTTTGATCCGTACGTCCCGATGGCGGTGGGGCATCGCGACGAGATGCTGAGGCTCTACCACGGCCTCGGTGGGGTGGGGGGCGTGCCGTGGGAGGTGTTCCACAGGCTGGTGCAGGTCGCGGGTTGCCAGCGGCTGATGCAGGCATTGGGGGCGTATGGTTTCCTGAGCCTCGTGAAGGGCAGGGCCGCATTTCTGGCGCACCTTCCGCGGGGGCTCGAGCGCCTGGCCGAGGCGGTCGAGGGAGCGGGGCCATTGCCGGGGATGTCGTCGCTGGTGGGGAGATGCGCGGAGGCGCTGGCGGCGCGCGGGTCAGGCCGCAACGATCGATAGGAGCATCCTGAGGTAGTCTTGGGCGCCGGGATCATTCTCGGGCGGGGCCCATGGGGCGAACTCCTTGTCGGCGACGGGGTCGTAGGGGCCGGCCTTGACCTCGATGACGGCGGTGTCTTCATCGAGGGGAAGGAACGTGTGCCAGACGTTGGGCTCGAGGTCGACGAAGCAACCCGGGTGGCCCGCGCGCAGGAGTGCGCCATTGTGCACGTCGCCGTTATCCTCAAAGAGGAAGAGGGCGATGGCGCCGTGGATGACGATGATGGTCTCGGAGGCCTGGGGCTGGGGATGGCGGTGGGGGCGCACGTAGGAGCCCGGCTGCATGAAGTTGATGAGGCGCTGCACCTTGCCCTGATTGGAGCGATGGATGGGCTGCATGACGCGGAGGCGGGGGCTGGTCCGCGAGGTCGAGAAGCCCGCTGCGAAAAGCTCGGCATCGCAAAAGAAGATGTCGCCCGAGGGTTCCGGGAGGGCGAGGGGGCAGGGGGTTGAAGGCACGTCGCGCATCAAATTACAATAATCTCGCGCTGGGGATTTGCGAGCAGGAAGGGGTCCGGAAGCGGAAAGCGCTGGCGGGGTCGTGGCGTGTGGTGTTAAAGGTGCTGCATGTTGCGGCTGGGTGTGAACGTGGATCACGCGGCGACGGTGCGGCAGGCGCGGTATCGCGAGGTGTCGCGGGGGATGGCGCCGGAGCCGTCGCCGGTGGACTTTGCCCTAGAGAGCGCGGGGGCGGGGGCGCACGGGATCACGGCGCATCTGCGGGAGGATCGGCGCCACATGCAGGAGGCGGACCTGTTGCGGCTGGCGCGCGAGGTGCGGTTGCCGCTGAACCTGGAGATGGCGAACACGTCGAGGATGCTGGCGTTCGCGCTGCGGCTGCGACCCGCAAACATCTGCATGGTGCCGGAGGACCGCAGGGAGGTGACGACCGAGGGAGGACTGCGCGTGCGGGGCGCCGAGCGGGCGATCGGGCGCGCGGTGTCCAGGCTGCAGGCGGCGGGCAGCGCGGTGAGCCTCTTCATCGATCCCGTCGAGGGGGAGGTCCGTGCGGCCGCCGAGACCGGGGCGCGTTTCGTGGAGTTGCACACCGGGGCTTTCAGCCGTGCGGTTGGCAAGCGCGAGCTGGCGAGGGAGGTGCGTCGGCTGGCCCGGGCGGCGGCATTGGCGGATGGGTTGGGGGTCGGCGTGAACGCGGGGCACGGGATCAACTACGGGAATGTTCGCGCGCTGTTTGACGTGCCGCATCTGAACGAATTGAACATCGGGCACAGCATCGTGAGCCGGGCGCTGATGGTCGGCGCGCGGCGGGCGGTGCGCGAGATGCTGGCGCTGATGCGCGGGTATCGGCCATGAGACTCATCCATCTGGGCATCGATGTCGTGGAGACGGCCAGGATCCGGTCTTCGATCGAGAGGTTTGGCGACCGGTTTCTCAAGCGGGTCTTTTGCGAGGGCGAATTGGCCTACGCGCGTTCGATGCCGAAGCCGGAGTTGCATCTGGCGGCGCGGTTCGCGGCGAAAGAGGCGGTGTCGAAGGCATTTGGCACGGGGATTGGCGAGCAGCTGGGATGGCGGGACGTGGAGATCGGTCGATCGGCGGGGGGTCAGCCGTACGTCGTGCTGTCGGATAGGGCGAGGGCGCTGGCGGCGCGCCTTGGCGGCGACCACGTGCTGGTGAGCCTGACGCACACGGAGCACTATGCGGCGGCGCAGGCAGCGCTTGTGCGGCGGGAGGAGGGCGAGGCGGCGTGAGGATCGTGACGGTGGCGCAGATGCGGGGGCTGGAGCGCGCGGCGGTCGCCGCGGGCGTGACCGAGGCGCGGCTGATGGAGGAGGCCGGGCGGGGGGTGGCGCGGCGCCTGATCGAGGCGTTTCCGGCGGCGGCGCGGTTCGCGTTTTTTTGCGGCAAGGGGAACAACGGCGGCGACGGGCTCGTGGCGGCGCGCGCCCTGCGTGAGGCGGGTCGGGTGGCGCGATGCTTTTCGCCCTTCGTGCTGGGCGATGAGATGGCGGAGCCGATGTCGGCGTGCGGGCCGGGCGCCCTTGAGGGGGCGGTGTTGGTCGATGCGCTGCTGGGCATCGGGTCCTCGGGGCCTTTGCGCGGTGAAATCGCCCGGGCGTCCGGCGTCATATCCGCGTGGGCGCGTGGGCCGGTCGTGGCGCTGGATGTGCCCACGGGCGTGGATGCGGACAGCGGTTGCGTGGCCGAGGGGGCTGTGCGGGCGGATCTGACGGTGGCCTGTGGCTTCCCGAAGATCGGCATGTTTCGCGGGACCGCGCCGGACCACGTGGGCCGGGTGCTTGTGGCTCCGTTGACGATCCCTGGCGACGCTATCGGGGGCTTGGGGGCGGGGCCCGACTTTTTCGGAGAAGAGGAAGCGCGTGGCCTTCTGCCGAGGCGGCGGTGGTCGACGCACAAGGGCGAGTGCGGGCACGTGGTGGTGGTGGCGGGGGCGGTGGGGACATCCGGCGCCGCGGTGATGGCGATAGAGGGGGCGCTGCATGCGGGCGCGGGGCTGGTGTCTGCTTTCGTGCCGGCCGCCATCCAACCGATCGTGGCGTCGCAGACGATGGAGGCGATGGTGCGACCGTTCGGGGATCCATCGGCGGTTCTCGCGGGGGTGCCCGAGGATGCGGTATTCGTGGTCGGTCCCGGGCTGGGCATCGGGGGGGAGGGAGGCGCGCTGCTCAGGGAGTTGGCGCACCGTGGCGCGAGGATGGTCCTCGATGCGGACGCGCTTAACCTGCTGGCCCGGGAGAAGGCGCTGCTCGGGGCGCTGGGCGCTGGCGTTCTGCTGACGCCGCATCCGGGCGAGATGAGGCGGTTGATGGGCGCGGGGGTCGATGACCGGATCGCGGCCTGTGATGTATTTTCCTCGGAATGCCGCGCGGCGCTGCTGCTCAAGGGCACCCATTCGATCGCGTGCCAATCGGGGCGTCCGATGTCCCTGAATTCGTCGGGCAATCCGGGCATGGCGACGGGCGGCATGGGCGACGTGCTGGCGGGCGTCTGTGGCGGGCTGATGGCGTTGGGGCTGGGTGCCTATGATGCGGCGAGGCTGGGGGCGTTCGTGCACGGCTTGGCCGGTGATCTCGCGCTTGAGTCGGAGAGCCCGGAGTCGCTGCTGCCGAGGCACCTGCTGGCGCGGCTTGGCGCGGCATTCACCAGGGTGCGATCCGGAGCGGGGCCGGCCCGCTCGTAGCCACGGGCGCCAGGCCGTGGGGCCGCGCGCGGGGCGGACCGGCCAGGCGATGGCCAGATGGACCACGGCATGCGGCTGCCATTGGACTCAGAAGCGCCCGCCTATGGAGAATGAGATGGCGCCGCCGCCCTCGCTCCACGCGCCGGCCTGGCTCGAATCGCGAAGTCCGAAGTCGATATCCATGCGCGCGGTGACGTCGCTGCCCAGGGACATGGAAGGAGAGAGGCGGAGGCGGAGGTCCCGCTCGGGGTCCTGCGGTTCGGGCGCGCCTGAGCCGACCCCGCCGCGCCGGGTCTCGCCGTACTCGGTGGTCAGCGCCAGCCGGAAATCAGCGGCCGGACGAAACTGGACGCCGGAGGTGAGGCGCTGTCGCTCGGTGGCGAGGGTCTCGGATTGCGCCGCCTCGAACTGCGAGCCGAGGGACCAGGTGGCCACGGGCGAGATGTCCCAGGCGACTTGGGTGGCCAGGCGCGCGGTGTCGGACGCATCGGCCCCGATCGGGGATGTCGTGTCGGCGACGCCCACCTCGGGCGCGAGGGTCAGGCGGAGTGCCGTGCCCGGCAGGCGCTGGACGAGGTTGAGCCCGACGGCCTGGGTGTCGGTCGCGGGGATGCTCTCGCGGACCTGGTCCTCGTGGCGCGCGCGGAATTCGATCCGGGTATCCGGGTGGGGCGTGGAACCGAGCGCCAGCGAATGCGTGAGCACTTCGGATGGCACAGAGCCCGAGGGCTGGACGTCCTGTTGGACACGGCCACCGAGCGTGATGTCGAAGGCTTGCAGCGGCCGATACGTGATGGTGCTTCCCGAGAAGCGGGTCAGCGGCGGACTCTCGGACGGCGCCAAGCCAGGATCGGGCAGAATGCCGGCGCGACCGGCGACGAATTCGATGCCGTGCTGCTGCGCGATGTGGGCCGTTGGCCCGATGTCGAATCGGAGATCGACGCGAAGGTCGCGATCGGTCTCGATGGCGTCAAGCGCGGGTGACAGGACACCAGGCACCGGGGCGGGTGGGCTGGCCCGCTCGGCGGAGTCCACGGTGATGGAGAGGCCTTCTGACCGCCATGTCGACACAGTCGAACGCTGCGCGGTCTGGGCGCGTGCATTCGAGGACGCCCAGGCGAGAGCGACGGTGACTAGGACTCCGGTCCGGAACACGGCCAGAGCATAGCACCCGCAATGAGTCCGGCAATGCCGGCAGGAACCGGAACTGCATTTGGCAAAATGACTTGCGCGATGGCGGGCGGCGATGTATAAGAGAATATGCGGGTCAACCCCGAATTGCTAACCGTCGACGTAGCGCCCATGAGTTCGCGGCACCCGCAGCCGTCAGTCTGGGGATCGCTGATCCGGGTGGTGAAGATCGCGCTCACGCTGCTGCTGGCGACGGTGATCTACTGGCTGCTGAGTCCGACTTTTGCGAGCAAGCAGGAACTCATGCGGGAGCGCGGCGAACTGGATCAGCGCATCGCGACCGCGGAGAAAGAGAGCGCCGATCTGGATGCGGAACTGGCGGCGCTGCAAAACGACCCGGATCACCTGGGGCGCTTTGCGCGGGATCGGCTGAACGTGGCGCGGCCGGGCGAGGCCGTGTTCCGGTTCGAGGCGTATCGGCCCGGCGGCAGCGAGGGGACGCAGGCGGCGCCGGGGACGAAGTGAGGCCCGCCCGGGCGGGGTGGCGCCGGATCAGTGGGTGACCGGCGCCGGGATGATGGTCAGGGGGTATCGGAGACGAAGTTCGTCATCGAGGCGGATCTCGACATGGTAGGCGCCATGCTGGTCGAATTGGATGCCCGCGAAGAAGTGGACGTTGGTGGCGTGGGCGTCGAGGTTGGCCAACTGGAACGCGATCTGGTTTTGGCAGACGATCCGATCATCTTCGGGGGAGACGATCCGCGCCTCCTGATTGAAGCGTCCGATGCCCGACGTCCACCGCGTCCAGATGCATAGCTTGAGGAGTCGGACGGGGAGCTGGGGTGCGATGATTGCGCTGATGACGCCCACAAGGGTCTGGGCGCCATTGAGTTCCATGCGAACGTCCTCGCAGGCGAGGGAACCCTGGATATCTGGAAGAACGGTTTCGGCCATGGCGGGGGAATTGCGCCATAAAACTTGCTTTCGCGCAACTCTGGGGTGAAATTCCATCATGCTCATAAGCCGCGATGACCATGTCCTATTCTTGGGAGACAGCATAACGGATGGCGGACGGGAAGATTCCGCATCGGGCCTTGGCGCGGGATATGTCTCGCTGATCGCGGGGCGACTCTTCATGGATTATCCGGAGAAGCAGCTCTGCATCACGAATCGGGGGGTGAACGGCAATAGGCTTGCGAACCTTCTGGAGCGAATGGGTCCGGACGTGCTGGAGGTGGAGCCGGCGCCGACCATCGTGTCCATCCTGATCGGCATCAACGACGTCTGGGCGGTGTTCGAGGAGGAGGGCGAGGATGCCGAGCCGGTGCCGGTGACCCAGTTCTATGAGGACTACTCGCGGCTATGCCGGAGGATCGTCGAGAAACTGAAAGCGCGGCTCGTGGTGATGGAGCCGTTCTGCCTTCCGGTGGAACCGGTGACCGCCGAGTGGCACGCGGAACTGGACCCGAAGATTCAGGCGGTGCGGCAGATCGCGACGGATTTCGGGGCGCCGCTGATACCGCTGGATGGGCTGTTCACGGCCGCCTGTAGCTACGCCGCGCCAGAATACTGGACCGAGGACGGCGTGCACCCGACGCTGGCCGGGCACCAATTGATCGCCGATGCGTGGCTCGACGCCGTGCGTCGCGCGAAAGGGTTGGACTAGCAGCCTGTCGGACTTCGCAAAGTCCGCCAGGTTGCTAGAAAGCAAAACCGCCTTAATAATAGATAGTTATAACGGTACTCCAAGGGATCTCGCAAGGTCTCATGCGGGTTGACCCGACAGCGCACTATCCTACGGAACCTGCTCATTTTCAAGAAGAAG
>JADLBR010000024.1 GCA_020847615.1 Verrucomicrobiia bacterium | reverse complement strand
CGCCAAAGGGATCGGCCAGGGGGTTGCGGAAGGTGTGCCAGTAGACCACCGAGAACCGCATGTGGTCCCGCATCTTCTTGCCCTCGACGAGCTCGTCGGCGTTGTAGTGCTTGAAGGCGAGCGGGTTTTTCGACTTCGGACCCTCGTACGGGATCTTCTTGATTCCGGGAAATGCTTCGGCCATGTCGTGTCCTCCTTGCTGTCTGCTGGGCCGAGACTCTAGGGGCGACTCGCCCCCCGGCGCAAGCGTGGAGAGGGCGATCGCATCGCCTACAGCTTGCGCTGCCGCCAGAAGACCAGGACCGCCGCCGCCGAAAGCGCCGCGAGGGCCATGATGCCAAAAAACGGCAGCACCGAGGACTCCTGGTCCAGGGGCAGCCTCACGTTCATCGAGAACACGCTGATGACCAGCGTCGGCATCATGATCGCGATCATGACCAGCGTCAGCGTCTTCATGAGGACGTTGAGGTTGTTGCTGACCACCGACACCCGCGCGTCCATGAGGCTGGAGAGCACCTGGGAGTACGTGTTGGCCAGCTCGTGGCACTGGGTGTTCTCGATCAGCACGTCGTCGAGAAACTCCAGGTCCTCGGGCCCAAGCCCGAGCCGCCCGGCATTCGCCTTGATCTTGTCCATCACCCTGCCGTTGGAGCTGATGGCGTTCAGGTAATAGACCAGGCTCTTGCCCAGCGTGAACATGTTCAGCAGGTGGCGGTTCTCCATCGCCATGTTGATCTTCCGCTCCAGCTCATCGGAGATCATGTTGAACACCTTCAGGTGCTCCTCGAAGTGGTGTATGCACCGGAAGATGATCTTGAGGATCACGTCCGTCAGCGAGCGGACGCTCTGGAACTGCTTGCCCACGAACTGCAGGGTGTCCTCGGCCACGATCAGGACCAGCTTGTCCCGGAACATGAAGATGCCCACCGACGAGATCTTGAAGAGGAAGTTGTCCTCCGAGGAGTACTGCTTGGGGCGCTTGACGATGAGGGCCGCGTGCTCGGGCTCGAACTCGAGGCGCCCCAGCTCGTCCGGGTCGAGGGCCGAGGCCAGCGTGTGCGCGTCGATGCCAAAGTCCGTCACCAGGTGGCGCGTCTCCTCGTCCGTCGGGGCGACATACAGCAGGACCCGGGCGTTATCCGCGTCGGTCTCCACCAGCCGATTGTCGACGATGTCCAGCCGCCTCAGCACCGGGAAGATGTAGCATCCGTGCCCCGGAGCGCAAAGGTCGAATGCCGGGCCCGCAGCGCTCCGGGCTCAGCGCGCCCGCCCGGGCCCGTCGAATTCCTTCCACAGGCGAAGGACGCCCTCCGCATCCGACACCGCGCAGATCGCCAGGCGACACCGCGCCCGCACGGTCTCGCCCGCCGCGACATCCCGCCCGAACAGGGAGAGGTACGCTGAGAAATGCTTCTCGCCCCGGTGCGACGCAGAGACCGCGAAACAGCCCCCCGCCTCCGACATCAGCAGGGCGACAATGGGCTTCGCGGCGTGCGCTCGGAAGATGGCCGGCGCCGCCGTCCGCGGTCGGATCGCCCACTCCACCGGCGAGGGCGGCACCGCCCAGCGCCCATCGCGTATGAGGCCGACCGCCGCGTCGTCCCGCGGGAACATCTGCCAGACGCCCGCATCCGGCTCCGCCGTCATGACGACCGGTGGGCCGCCCTCCGCCCCGCCCACGACCGCGCTCGCCGCGGGAAAGGCCGGGTCAAAATAGGAGGACAGAAACACCTCGAACCCCGGCAGGTCGCGCCCAGCCCGGACAGTGGTCTCGACGTCGATCTCGGCGGCACCGGCCCACCGGTACACCGCCTTGAGATCCAAGGGCCAATCCGCGGCGCTCGGCCACCGCACCTCCAGGGAGCCGTCCTCCAGCAATCTGGCCTCGCTCGGGCGCTTTCGGGCGCCGTCGCCATAGCGTTTTCCTTGGGTGAAGACGCGATAGTACGTCAACAGTCCGACGCTCCCGTCGATCCGCTGGCCCGTGGGCAGATGCGTGACCTCGCTCAGCCCCTTCGAGTCCTCCCCAGCGCGGGCCCTGCCCCGCAAGATCCCGGTGTCAAAATGGAAAGATCCGTCCCCCGCATCGGCGAATCGCAGCGTCCCCGGTGGCCCCGCCGTCGCCGTGGGCCCCCACGACACCCAGGCGAGGGCCGCAGCGACCCCAGCCAGCACCCGCCGGCCGACACGCATGCTGGCGAAGCCGCCGGGCCTTCGCCAAACGCTCACGCGTTCGGCTACGGCAATTTTCGAGTCAGGCATCCTCGCGTATCCCCAGTTCCGCCATCGTTGCCCGCAGCCACGCCAGCGACCTTTGGATCATCGGCCCGCCGGCGCCCTCGCATTCGATGCTGAGCGTTCCCGCATATCCGGCGTCCCGCAGGATCTCCAGCACGCGGCGGATGTTGGCCGCGTTCACGCCCTCGCCCACCGAACAGTGGCTCACCGCGATGCCCGTCTGGCCGCCGCGGGCCGCCGCCGCCAGCGATTCGCTCACGTCCTTCACGTGGACGTGCGCGATCTTCCCCTTGAAGCGTCCCGCGAAGGCCACCGGGTCCCGGCCCGCGATGAACGAGTTGCCCGTGTCCATGTTCATGCGCAGGAAGGGCGAGTCGCAGAACGCGAGCATCTCCTCGAGCCGATCCGGGTCGGTCGTGAAATACCCGTGCACCTCGATGTTCACCACGATCTCGTACGCCTCCGCCACCTCGATGATCCGACGGTAGGTGCGCCTCATCATTGCCATGGCCTCGGCATCGTCCAGCCCCTCGGGCCTGTGCAGGCCGTCGGTCGTGGCGATGCAGGGGCAGCCGGCCAGTTTCGCCCAGGGGATGGACTTCAGGACGTAGGGCAGGCCGCGCGATGGCCCATCCTCCCCCGAAAGCGGGTACGCCGCGTCCACCTGCGAGAACCGCACGCCCCTCTTCTCCATCTTGCGCCGCAACTGCAGCGGGTCCTCGTACAGCGCCACGTGCGGCTGGTACCCCAGCCCGTGGATCCAGCTCACCCCATCGATGAGCCCGCACTCGATATAGTGCACCCCATTCGCCTCCGCCCACTCCAGGCACTTGTCGAAATTCCAGTACGCGGAGTTGAACGCGTCCGTGTGAAAGCCGATTTTCATGGTCAGTTTCAGGTTGCAGGTTTCAAGCGGCTTGAATCTTCACACTTCAATCTTGTCCCTCGATCCCGCACGCCCACGCGACCCCGCTCCGGTACAGGGCGCGGGCGCCGGCGTTCTTGAGCGAGGCGACGTCGTGCCCGAGCGTGCAATGAAAGACGCGCAGGTTCTCGGCGCCGTTGACAAATGCCATCGGGTGCTCCCGCCCGTCGATCTTCGAGACCGCGCCGCACAGGACGCGGATCGCGGCATCGCCCTTGAGGCAGGTGTACAGTTCGTCGGTCGTGTCGAAGTCCCCGATGCCGCGCGTGATGGGGTGCGCCGCATCCTTGACCAGCACCCTGAACGGCCCGTAGGGATCATGGCCCCGCTTGGTCTTGTCCCAGACCCGGCCCGCGACCGCGCCAAACCCCTCCCAATCCTCGAATGCCCCGCAGCCAAAATGGGCGAGCACCACGCCCTTCCCACTTCCAGCAAACTTCTCGAGGCCGGCCCAGACCTCGGGACCCAGGGGCAGCCGCTCCGCGTAATTCTTGAAATGCAGCATCACCGCGTCGTAATGGGCCAGCATCGGCGAGGCCAGGATCCACGGGGACTCGCAGATCGTGACCTCGAATCGCCCGTCCTCGCGCAGGATCGACGCGAACTCGGGCCCGGTCTGGCGCCACAGGTGACCCTTCCAATCGTCCCCGGCCACGATCAGGACGCGCTTCCGCTGCGCTCCCGGTTGCCGCTCCAGCACCCACATCTCGCTGACCACGACATTGGGTCCCCCCTCGTTATTGACCGCCACCCTGAACGCGCCGCCTTTCACCACGCCCGCGGGCAGGGGCACCTGAACCCTGGCCCACGTGGGCCTATCGTTGTGGAATGCCACGGGCATGGCTGCAGGCAGCGCCTGCCGCCAGGCCACCGGCTCGCCGGTGCCGAGGTGCACCGACTGCTTCCGGCCCTTGCCATCCGCGTCCCACCACGTCAGCCCGAGGACGTACTCCCCGTCGTCCCGGAGCCCGCCCACATCAAACCGGAGCTGCCTCGCGTCGAAGAGCGCGCTGCGAACGGGATCGCGGCCGCCAAATTTGAAAGGTTTGCCCTGCGCCGTGCGGATGAAGGGCCCCGCCCCGCCGCCGCTCAGGTCGTCCAGACCGCAATCATGGTACGCCACCAGCCGGTGACCATCAGGGAAGATCGGGTCGCCCTCGCCGGTGGGCAACGGCTCCACCTCCAGCGTGTCGGCGGTCGGCCCGGGCGAGCGCGCCAGTTCCTCGGCACGAGCCAACAATTTCTTCAGCACGTCCTGACGCGGCTGAGGGGCGCCCGCGACGCTGGCGAGCACCGCCGATTTCAGCGCGGCCAACTCGCCCACCCGCCGATACAGGGCCCACGCCGCATCCTGCGCGGCGCGCTCCTCCGGTTGCGATCCCGCGGCCACGTAGAGCGACAAGAGCGTCCTCAGTTCCGTTCCTCCGCCAACCCTGCCCAGGGCATCCATCGCGGCGACCCGCACCGCCACATCGGGATCCTCTTTGGCCCATCGGGCAAGGCCCGGCACCGCCCCCCGGGCCCCGCGCGCCGCCAGCACACCGATCAGCTTGGCGCGCACCTCGGCCGTGCCCTCGGCCGCGGACGCCAGGATGGCCTCGTCGGCGCCCTGGCCCACGACACGTTCCAGAGCGGCCAGCGCGGCATCGCGCCCCGTCGAGTCCCCGGCGCTCGCCCGCCCCAGCAGTTCCGACAATGTCCCGGCGCTCGCTTCGGGACCGGAAGATCGACGGCTTGCGCCCTTGCCCGGCGCAAAGGTCGCCTTGGGTGCCTCGATCTCACCCCGCGCGACCAGCGACTGGCGCAGCGCCTCGCGATCCGCGCCCTCGCTCCGCCCCATGGCATCCCGCAACACCTGGCCCGCCGACGGATCCGGGATCCGCTGGAGCGCCTGCCGCGCATGGAATGCCAGCCCCTCGTCCTCCAACAGTCCGCCCAGGGCCTTGGCCGAGGCCGGACCCCCGATCAGTCCCAGCTGTTCGCACGCGAAGGCCCGCGCCTCCACGGGCGCCCCCGACACCGCCAATCCGATCAGGCGCCGCTCGATCTGCCGCATCGCCGCCGGGTTCCCCGAGTGCGCATGGATGAACTTCTCAAGCTCCAGCAGCGGCGCCCGGCTCGCACCATCCCGATACGCCGCCACCGGCGCAAAATGGGCCTCGATCTCCGACGGTTTGATCGGTGGCCCGCCGCATCCTCCCAGCAACCAGACCGCCGCGGCCAGCAGCGCCGCCCACCCGATGGCATTAGCTCTATGTTTCATATCGCCCCTCGTCTCAGACCAGGCCCCACGGCGCCCGCATCGCCCTGCCCAGCATCCGGTTGGCCGCATCGTCCCCCACAAACTTCTCGGCCGCCGGATCCCACCGCAGCTTGCGCCCCAGCCGCATCGAGATGTGCATCAGGTGACACGCCGAGGTCGAACGGTGCGCCCCCTCGGGCGGCGCCGTGACCCGGCGCCCCGTGCGGATCGCATCGAGGAAGCACGCAAAGTGGTTGTCCGAGGCCTCCAGCCTCTCCTCGCCGGGCCGCAGGGTCTCATACAATAGCCCCTTCGGATTCGAGTCCGTGAAACCCCTCCGAACGAATATCCATCCGTCATCCCCCTCGAACCGGACCCCGTGCCGGTTCTCTTGCTCGGTCGCGTAGACCACCTTGACCCCGTCGGCATAGGTGCACTCCGCGCGCCACTTCCACGCCGTGTCGCAGGCCCCCACTTCCGGAAAGACGCCCCACGCGTCCACCTCAACCGGCCCCGTGGCGTCCGCCCCCATGCCCCAGTGCGCGATGTCCACGTCGTGCGACCCCCACGCGGTCAGCCACCCCGCGCAGTAATCCCGGATGTGATACCATCCGTTCCCGCCCCCGCCATCGCACCTTCCCTCCGTGTAGGGTACCCGGGGCGCCGGCCCAAGCCACATCTCGTAATCGAGCCCCTCCGGAACCGGCGCCGGCTCCGTGCTCCCTCCGCGGAACCCAAAAGGCGAGCCCACCCGCACCGTCCGCAGCCTGCCAATCCGCCCGTTCCTCACCAGCTCGCAGGTCAGCCGATAGTTCGCGGTCGAGCGCTGCTGCGTCCCCACCTGCACCACGACGCCGCTCGCCCTCGCCGCCTCCACCACCGCCCTGCCCTCAACCACCGAATGCGCGAAGGGCTTCTCCACATACACGTGCTTCCCGGCCCGCATCGCCGCCACCGCCACAAGCGCGTGCCAGTGATCGGGCACCGCGATGCTCACCGCATCGATGTCCCCGCGCCCCAGCAATTCGCGGAAATCGCCGTGTCCCGCGCACGAGTCGTCCCCGTAGTTCTCGGCCGCCAGCGCCCTCGCCCTCGCCACCTCCCCCGCCCGCACATCGCACACCGCCACCACGCGCGCCCCCTTGTCGGCAAAGAACTCCTTCATGTGCGCCTTCCCGCGCCCGCCCACCCCGATCACACCGATCGATAGCTTCGAGTTCGGCCCCGGTTCCCCGGCGGCCCGCCCCGCCACCACCCCCCACCCAGCCCATCCCCCGGCCACCCTCAAAAACCCTCGCCGCGTCATCCCAGTCGCCATATCTCCTCCGTGTTTTCCATACCGTCAGGTACATCCAACGAGCCGCGCCCCGCCCCCAGGATGCCCAGGAGCGCGTCCCCGATCGCGCGCTCCGATTCCGGGGCGCACAGGCCGGGCTCAAAGAGCGCCCGCAGCTTGAATCCCTCCATCGCCGAGAGCATCAGCCCGACCGCGCGCCCCGCATCGTCGGCCCGCACTCGCCCGGACGCCCGCGCGTCCTCCAGCAGGCCGACATAGAACTCCCGCACCGCGTCGAAGAACTGCCGCCACCCCTCGCGCACCGCAGAATCCCTCAGCGACAGCGCGAAGATGTCCAGCGTGAACACCCGATTCCCCTCGTCCAACAGGCAATCGCGGACCGACAGTCGCACCACTTTCTCGAGCCGCCGCAGGGGGTCCCGCTCGCCCGCGATCACCCCACGCGTCCTCCGATGCCACTCCCGATAGTAGTGCGAGCACGCCGCCCGGATCACCTCGTCCTTCGACCGATAGTGCCAGTACAGGCTCCCCTTCGTCACCCCGGCCCCAGCCGCGATCGCCTCCATGTTCACGTCGCGAATCCCGCGCTCCGAGAATAGCCGGAACGCCGCCTCCGCCAACCGGCCGGGCATCTCGGGCGCGTACGCGGGTGCCATCGTGGTTTTAGCATACT
>JADLBR010000023.1 GCA_020847615.1 Verrucomicrobiia bacterium | reverse complement strand
TCTCGGGCATGGGGCCGGGGCGGATCGAGGACCTCTTCGCGCAGGTGCTGCTGGTCTGCGCGGAGGAGGGGCTGCTCGGGGGGACGCACTTCAGCATCGACCGGGGCGAGGGCGACGGTGGCGCGCCGGAGCGCCGGCGGCTGGAGCGGCTCCGGAAGAAGGCCGAGCGGATCGGGCGCTTCCTGGCGGAGAACCCGGCGCGGATGGGGCGCGGGGGCAAGGAGGTGCAGGCCAACGTGACCGACAACGAGTCGGCCAAGATGAGGGGCTCCCACGGGATCGTGCAGGGCTACAACGCCAACGCGTGCGTGGACGGGGCCCACCAGGTGGTGGTGCACGCCGAGGCCTTCGGGGAGGGCGACGACGGGGCGGCGGCCGCCGGGATCGACGCCTACATCCCCGACCGGCAGTTCCGCTCGCGGGACCCGCGATTCGCCGACGCGCGGCGGCACAGGAGGCCCACCGACAAGCACAAGAAACAGTACCGGAGCCAGCGGCGTTTCTTTGGTCCCGGGGACTTCACGTTTGACGAAAGCTCCGGGCGGCTGGTCTGCCCGGCCGGGGTGCGCATGCACCGCAGCGGCACCGCCTTCAAGAACCGCGACGGGGCGAGCGCGGTCAGCTACCGCGCCGGCCAGAGGGCGTGCGCCCGCTGCGCGCTCCGGCCCAGGTGCCTGAGGAATCCCGGGCAGAAGACGCCCCGGCAGGTGCGGGTATTCTATAGGCGGGGCTCCATCGGCCTGACCCACGCGATGAAGGCCAAGATCGACACCCCGCACGGCCGGCGCACCTACTCCCGGCGGCTGGGGATCGTCGAGCCGGTCTTCGCCAACATCGCCGCGCAGAAGGGCCTGGACCGCTTCACGCTGCGCGGCCGGGCGAAGGTCAACATCCAGTGGAAACTCTACTGCATGGTCCACAACCTGGAAAAAGTCGCCAGAAACGGCTCATCATGGAACTGAGGGACCACTTCGGAGGGACTTACACGGCTCCTGCTGCCTTCCAGGCCCCGCGTGGTCTCGCCCGCGGCACCCCGCGAGGTTTTCGCGCCTCGGAAGCACCGCAACCATGAATTCCAACCCATGAGCCAAAGAGCTGGCTCGGAGATTGTTTTTCGACAGACTCGTTCGATCAAATCGGATTGGCGCGACGGCTCATCCCGCGCTAGAGTTCAGGGATGACAGCTCAAGAGGTCAGGGCGCTGCCGATCGCCGAGAAGATTCAGATTATGGAGGCCATTTGGGACGATCTCCGCGAGCGCTTTGATCGGATGGAGCTGCCGCAGGCGCACAAGGAGATTCTGGATCGACGACGGGCGCACGTGGAGGAGGGCAGAGCCAAGCTCCTCGATTGGGACACAGTCAAGTCCAGCATCGGCAGGGCATGATCAGAATTCGGATCTCTGACGAGGCCCTTCAGGACCTCAACGAAGGATTCCTTTTCTACGAGGCTCAGGAGGTCGGCCTCGGCGACTATTTTGCGACCTGCCTGAGGGCCGATATCGAGGGCCTGCGGATCACCGCAGGGGTGCATCGCCTGATCTACCGCGACTATCACCGCCTCCTGAGCCGTGTATTCCCATACGGCGTATTCTATACCCATCAGGATGACAAGGTTGTGGTCTGGGCAGTCGTCGATCTGCGGAGAGATCCGACGTGGATTCGCGACCATTTAAACAAATGAAGATCGAACCACACGGTCGACCGAACGTGCCGCCGCTGGCGTTCCGGCCCGTCGGTCACCGTGGCCGTTCGACGAAGAAAATTGCACAGTGCGTTCTCCGCGCATAGCCTTGCGAAGTGGATCAGTCGCGGGAGTTCCTGGAACTTGTCCGGCGGCGTGCTGCGGAGAGGGTCTTGTTCCTCCCGCACGCCGTTCGCCAGATGTCGCGTCCGGACAGGATGATCGGCACGGAGGAGGTCCGTGCCGTCATTGATCGAGGGGAGATTATCGAGGATTACCCCGACGATGCGAGGGGGCACAGTGCCCTGATGCTGGGTCCGGGGGCTGGCGGACGGCCGATTCACGTGGTATGCTCCCCGCAAGATGAGTACTTGGCTGTGATCACGGCGTACCTACCGGATCCGGCAGAGTGGTCCGACGACTATAGACAGAGGATGAGGCGATGAAGTGCGTACATTGTCAGGGCCGGATGGAGCGGTCGCACGCGCCCTTTCACATTGACCGGGACGGCGTGCATTTGAGCTTTGACGCGGTTCCCGCATGGGTGTGCCGGCAGTGCGGAGAGTCGTATTTCGAGGAGCGGGAGGTTGAATCCATCCAGCAGATCATCCGCACCGTTGATGCGCAGACGAAGAGACTGGTTGCCACCGCCTGATCAGCCAAGAAGGGCGTCGAACCAGCGCATCGAGCCCAACAGCCCTCCGCTACCGCTACGGGCTGTGGCTCATGCGCGGCGTTCGCGGCTGAAGAATGAGGCCGCTATCTCATGTCAAAGAAATGCATGGAACGTATCCTGACGGCTTTATTAACCTGTTCAGCCTGTCTCGGTGCTTCTGCGGAGGAGGACGGCTCGATGTGGCTCGCGCATGACAAACTGGCAGTCCAGCTATCGCAGCTCTCCCCACAGGAATTCGCGAAGTTCACAGACTCTGAACTGCTTGATGTCCGCCCGGTGATCGTTCCCACCCGCCAGAACATTGTCGGCACAAATGACTACTACATGTGTCCATGGACGACGGAGGTAGATGGAACGATGGTTGTCCTCTACCAGCGTACAACCTGTCACTGGGGCAAAGACAAGGAGAAGGAGGACACACACAGCGGCATTCGTGTGGTAGTGACCTCGTCGGATGGGGGTAAGACCTGGAGCCAACCGGTCGACATTATCGATCAAGCCGGTTCCAAATGGAAAGAGGTGCCTTTCTCTGGGTTTGGAGGCGGGATCGGCTCACATCAGGGACGGGTGTATGTCGCCCTGAACGAAGGCGTCTATGTATCGAAAGACAAGGGCAAGACGTGGGAATTGGTCGCGGGCCAGCCGGCGTTTGACTCCGTCCCTCACACGGTCTGGGCACCGGGCGGGCGCCTGACCTTCGACGATGAGCATGGTTTGGTCATCTGGTCAACGCGGGGGTTTTCGCGAGATGTTGAGGAGAGAAAGAGGGGTCAATACGGGACCCATCTCGTCGCCGTCCATACCCCCGATTTCGGCAAGAGCTGGAAGTATGAAGAGCAGGCGCTGCCTGAGGGGCTTCGGCTGAGCGAGGTGACCCCCGTCAAATTCAAGGGAGAGGTTGCTTTCTTCCTGCGCAATGGCTTCAGGAACACTCGGTATGGCCAGGGGTACTCAGAGACTGGGTGGTTTCCGTTCCACTTCGCCCTGAGCAACGTTCGCTCGAAGGGCATCGCCGACACACCCGACATCAACTACAACCCCGTCACTCTCCGACTGGAGGCCGCGGTCCCACACCGCGACGGCCACGGTCCCGGCCCTACGGGCGGGATGAAGGTCAATCTGTACTCGATCTCCCACGAAGCCTTGGCGCGCGGAGAGACAGATTGGCAATTCGACGGAACGCTCATTCGCTACAGACACCCGTTCGGGCGTTCGGATGGGTTCGGGGTGACGGGAAGCGTCATCGACACGGAGCGGAACATCAGGATTTTTCACGTGTGGGGTGGCGACGGCCATGGGATGGCAGGTATCTTTCAATACTCCGTATCTCTCGATACTGCAACCGTCAGTGCGTACCTGCACCAATTCTACGACAAGACAGAGCCAGAGTGATAGGACCAACACGCGAACAGGGCGGATGCACGCGACGGCTTAGAGCCGCGCATGATCCGCAGCGTTAGCCCCATGCAAACTGGCAGCCTGAATAAGAATCAAAGTTGTCCACCTTCCCGGGCAGCACTACAGGGTTCTAGTCAAGAGCAAGCTCAGGTTGCTCGCCCAATCGACAGATTGGACTTGGCCGCCGCGATTATAATTGGCCTCATCTTCGCGGTAGTGAAGGCGCTTGCGCTTTCCATGCCCAAGTGGGGTGTGGGACCATCATCGTCCATCCTCCCGTGTGTGCTTTGCGTCGGGTATATCATCTACCGCGGGCGCAAAGACCCAGAGAAACTCGACGAGTGGGGGATCACTACGCCAATTACACGGGGCGCGGCAGCCAGCATCCTTGTGATGATACTCTCCGCCGCCGGCGCGCTAGGCGCAGTTGGCCATGCATTATCCGGCACATTGCCCTTCGCGCCTTCCTATGTGTTCCGTGCGATCAACTACGTCGTGGGTGCGTTTCCTCAACAGTTCTTCCTGTGTTCGGTCGGTCTGGTCAGTCTCGCGAAACTGCCCTTTTTCCAAGGGCTGTGGCGGCTTCCGCTGGTGCTCGGACTCCTGTTCGGCCTTGCCCATTTCTGGTCACCGGTTCGCATCCCAGGATCGCAAGTCCCTGTGCAGGCTCTCATCACTATGCCAATGGGCTTCCTCTGCGCACATTACTTCCTCCGTTACCGCACCATTCTACCCCTCACCGCGGCGCACGCGATCGTGTTCGTTCTTTTCATGAGTTGGGTCGAGCGGCACCTATAGCCCTCGGACCCCCCTTCAAGCCCGGGGCGATGCGAGTTGATGGAGCGGCGGGGTTGAGAAAGCGATTCCGCAGCACTGACAACCGACTTGTCCATCGCGGCCGGGCCGGGCCTCCCCGGGCGCGGCGGGACCGGGCCGGTGCGGTCGTGGGCAACCCGGCAGGGTTGTCCAAGCCGCCGGAAACAACCCGCCGCTGGAGCGATGCTCTCATGCGGTCTTCGGCCTGAGGGTGGGCCGGGGTCGGCCGCGGTAGCGGCGGTCGTAGGCCTCCGCGGTGGCGGGGAGCCCGGAGGGGTTGTCGGCGGTGGGCGCCGGGGCGATGGCGCGCAGCGCGCCCCAGATGAATGCGCAGAGCTCCCGGGCCAGGGCCAGGTGATCTTGTTGCGGTTGAGCATTCGCCCGGCGAGGTGCCTGGCGCGGGCGTGGAGCCGGGTCTGCGCGCTCCAGCTGACCGCAGCACTCCGTCGGGCTGGCCCTGCTGGCGGACGGAGAGCTGTTTGCCCACCTTCGGCGGGGTCCAGTAGTGCCGGGCGCATTCGACCAGCGTCCAGCGGGCGTGGCCGTTGCCGGTCTTGGTGATGCGCGATCGCTCGATCAAACAGGAATCTCTCACGGAGACGCGGTGACACGGAGGACGATGAGCACGCGATCGGCACTCCCGGACCGCCCCAAGAGCCCGGTGAGTCGAGATTCATGGCGTCCATGGCGGGCATGGCGCGAGCAGGCGCGAGGGTTTCGCGCCAAGGACGCCATGGTCGCCAAGGGGCGCGTAGCGAAGGGTCGGACCACAGGGTTTGTTGACGTGAAAGGAACTTGGGCACGTTCGGGGGTGATATCGTGGGTCTCGGGGGCGATTTTCGGCCTAGCACCCATGCCACGCCCCGACTTGCGGCGGGCGCCGCCATCGCCGATGATGTGCCATCGACACGCGAGGCCATTTGACTGAGGGGACACCGGGCGATCCGGGGGCGGCGCTGCGGCGGCTGGTGGTTTTCGCGGGCCGGCACTGGCGGATGGCGGCGCTGCAACTGGCGCTGGCGCTGGCCGGGACGGCGCTGATCCTCGTGTTCCCCGGGGTGGTGCAGTGGTTCATCGACGACATCCTCCCGAAGGGACAGCGCGGCGCGGTCTGGCTGGCCGGTGGCCTGGCCCTCGCGGCCTTTCTGGGGCGGGAGGTCCTCTTCTTTCTCCGCACCCTCGTGAATACCGCCTTTGAGCAGAGGATGACGCACGACCTGCGGGCAGCCCTGCACCAGAAGATCCAGCACCTGCCGCTGTCGTGGTTTGATCGGCAGGCGACGGGCGACATCCTGACGCGGATGGCCGACGACGTGCCGGCCACCCAGCGCGTGATCCTCGAGGGCATCGAGCAGGGCGCGACCGCCGTATTCCAGATCGCCATCGTGGCGTGCGTCATGTTTGCCGCGGACGCGCGCCTGGCGCTGATCGTGATGCTGCCGACGCCGCTGATCGCGGCCGGCGGCTGGATGTACGCGCGGTGGATCGCGCCGCGGGCGATGCGGGCGCGCGAGGCGGCCAGCGGGTTGAACTCCCTGCTGCATGATACCGTGACCGGGATCCGCCAGATCAAGAGCTACACCCACGAGGAAGAGCAGCAGCGGGAATTCGCGCGGGGCAGCGAGCGGCTGCGCGCCATGCAGAACCGGCTCATGCTGGCCTGGGCCGTGTACGCGCCCACGATGACGTTCCTCGGCAACGCGGGCCTGGTGCTCCTTCTGGTCGCCGGAGCGCTCTGGTGCCTCGGCGGCCACATGACCGCGGGCGCGCTCATGAAATTCATCCTGCTGGTGGGCTTTCTGTACGAGCCCATCGCGCGGCTCCACGGCGTGAACCAGACGCTCCAGAATGGGCTGGCCTCGGCCCGGCGCGTGTTCGCGATCCTCGACTACGAGCGCGAGGAGGACCTCGAGGCGGGCGAGCGGCTGGACGCGGCGGCGATCCGTGGCGAGATCGAATTCCGGGGCGTGGGCTTCTCGTACGAGGGGCGGGCGGCGGCGGTCGAGGGCGTCGCGCTCCGCGTGGCCCCCCGCCAGACCGCGGCGATCGTCGGGGCCACGGGCGCCGGCAAGAGCACGCTATTCCAGCTTTTGACCCGGTTCTATGAGCCGACGGCCGGCGAGATTCTCTTGGACGGGCGGCCGATCCGAGAGTTCTCGAAGGCGAGCCTGCGCGACGCGATCGGCTACGTGACCCAGGACGCGTTCCTGTTTGCGACCACGGTCCGAGAGAACCTGCTGCCGGGCAAGCCGGGTGCCACGGATGCTGAGCTGTGGGAGGCGCTGCGGCTCGCGTGCGCGGACGAGTTCGTCCGCGCGCTGCCCGCGGGTTTGGGGGAGCCGGTGGGCGAGCGGGGCGGGAGACTCAGCGGCGGCGAGCGGCAGCGCATCGCGATGGCGCGCGCGTTCCTCAAGGGGGCGCCGATGCTCCTGCTCGACGAGGCGACCTCGTCGGTCGACGCCCAATCCGAGGCGCTGATCCAGAGGGCGATCGAGGCCCTGCGCCGGGATCGCACCTGCCTGATCATCGCGCATCGGCTTTCGACCGTCGTCGGGGCCGACGTGATCTACGTCATGCGCGAGGGCCGGATCATCGCGAGCGGGCCACACCAGGAACTCCTGCGCTCCTGCCCGTATTACGCCGAACTGGCGAGCCTCGCGCTGAGGGCGACACATGAGACGGCGTGAGTTCCTTCGATGGTCGGTCGCCGCGGCGGGGGCGGGGCACCTCCCGTCGCCCTCTCGGGCGGACGTGGCCGGCGACATCATCGGCGACATCACCCGGGAGACGATATTCCGCGGGCGGGGCGGCGGGGTCACGTGGTTCAGCACGCGGGCGTGCTCGGTGCCGGCGGGTTCGGGCGCGCGCGTGCTGATGCTGATGGCGCAGGTCACGGGAAGCGACTATTTCGGCCCGGTCCACGAGACGGAGACCGCCGATGGCGGCAAGACATGGAGCGAGCCGCGGCCGGTGCCCGGCATGGGCAGGCGTGAATCGGGCGATGGCGTCGAGGAGGGAAGCTGCGACTTTGTCCCGGAGTATCACGCCCCCACGAGGACCGTGCTCGCGATGGGGCACAACGTGTTCTATCGGGGCGGCAAGTTCTTCCGGGAGCAGCCCCCGCGCTGCGCCGTCTACGCCGTGCGCGACGCGGCCGGAAAATGGTCGGCCCTGAGGCGCTTCCCGTGGGATGACCCGCGCGGTGCCCACATATATACCAGTAACTGCGCGCAGCGGGTCACGCTGCCGGGCGGTGACGTGATTGTCCCCCTCTCGTTCTGCCCCGACGGAAAGGCCCGGTCGGTCGCCACGCTGCGGTGCGCGTTTGACGGCGAGCGCCTCGCCGTGAAGACGATGGGTTCCGTGCTGCACAATCCGGTGGGCCGCGGCCTGCTGGAGCCGTCCGTGGCGCGCGTCGGCGACCGACACTTCCTCACGCTGCGCGCCGAGGACGAGCGGGGCTATGTGAGCGCCAGCGACGACGGCCTCTCATGGTGCCCGCAGGTGCCGTGGGCATGGGACGATGGCGAGCCCATCGCGATGTCCACGACACAACAGCGCTGGCTGGTGCATTCCGATCAGCTGTACCTGGTCTACACGCGCAGGACTCAGGAAAACCAGAAGGTCATGCGCTGGCGGTCGCCTCTCTTCGTCGCCCTCGTGGATCGCGAGCGCCTCTGCCTCGTGCGCGAAACCGAGAGGTTGGTCTTCCCGCTCGTCGGGGATCCGGTCAACGACCCGCAGGGCGTCGCGCACCTGGGCAACTTTCACGCCCAGGCGATCTCCGCGGGGGAATCATGGGTCACGGCCGGCGAGGTCATCCCAAAGGACTGGACCGGCGATGTGCTGTTGGCGCGCATCCGATGGGCCACGCTGAATCGGGGAGTTCAGTAGCCGAACGCGTGAGCGTTTGGCCGTTTGGGCCAAGCCGTTACCGGCGCGGCAACTTTCGGCCATTGGCGGCCAAACGCTGACGCGTTCGGCTACGGGGTTTTCGAGTCTAATAGCACCGCACCTCAAAGATCGCGGCGGGCGTCTCGCGCGACGGGTGCCGCGACAGGATGTCGATGCGGTCGGTGCGCGCCGGCGGATCGAGGACGATCTCGCGGCGGGTCTGGTGGTTGTCGGACACGGTGGCGATCAGGCGGCGCGTGGCATCGCGGATCTCGAGGTCGCGCACGCAGAAGGGCATGGCGCGTTCCGGGTGGTTCCAGAGGACAGATTCCATCGGATGGTCGAGGTCCGTATCGAAGGCGATGGCGATGCGTGTGATGGTCCTGGGTTCGCCCCATTGAATGGTCAGGGAGGGGGCCGGGTCATCGGGGTCGGCGACCCAGGCGTTGGGCTGGCGGGTGGGACGGGTGACGCCGTTGGTCACGTTCGCGGGGCCGAAGGCGGCGATGGGGGGATCGATGGCGATGGCGAAGTTCTTGCCCACCGGGCGGCGCTGCGGGAGCCAGAACTCGAAAGACTCGATCCCGATGCCGGGGGGAGGCTCCTGCCGCGCGGATTTGGCGACGGCGCGGTTGAATTTCTGGAAGACGGAGAGGATGCCCGTAACGCGCCGGTCGCTGAGGTGCACGGCGATGGCGGGGTTGTCCATGAGGCAGACGAACGCGTAGCACGGCGAATCGATCGCGGCGGCGAACTCCACGGGGACCCGCTGTCCCCCGCCGGCGGAAAGCGGGATGTCCAGCGTGGCGAGGGTGACGTCGGGGGTGTGGTTATCGGGCTTGTTGCTGACGCGGAGCTCGGCGCGCAGGGCGGTGGGCGCGGCGACATCGGCGACGAACTCGAAACGGGGCACTGGCCCGGCGGGAAGCGGCAGCATCATGGCGGAGGCGCTGTCGAGGCGGAGGGTTTCGCCGTTGGGCGCGAGGGTCGCGAGGCGGAGCTCGCACGAGGCAGAGACCGTGGCGCTCCGCGCGAGGTCGTCCCCGTCGTGCAGCGCGATGCCGGGGATATACTGGCCGCATCGTAGCAACTCGCGCTGGAGTTCGCGCATGCGGCCGGGCTCCAGCAGGTCGGCCGGGAGCAGGCCGAGCCGGGCGCAGAGGGCGGCGGCCATGCCGGCGGCCTGGCCGTTGTGCGCGCAGGTGGCCATGACGCGCGTTGAGCCGAACGCGACATGCGAGGCGCTGATCAGGCGCCCGGCGAGGAAGAGGTTGGCGACGTTGCGGCTGAAGAGGCAGCGGTAGGGGATCTGGTACACGCCCTTGGCGTGCCACTGCGTGCAACCCGGCCGATCGCTGTAGACCCCGTCGACGGGATGCAGGTCGATGGCCCACCCCCCGAAGGACACCGCGTCGGGGTGCGGCCGCTGCCCGACGATGTCCTGCTGGCGGAGGATGTACTCCCCCTCGAAGCGACGGCTCTCGCGCTTGCCGGGGATGGCGCCCATCCACTCCAGCGCGAGGTTCTCGGCCTCGGGGAACATCCCGGAGTTCTTGATGTGATGCCAGACGCCATACGCCACTTTCCACAGTTCCCATTTTATGGTCTCGGTGTCGTGGACCGTGTCGAGGCGGCCGCCCCACTCCAGCCACCACAGGTGGGGCCCGGAGTCGCGCGGCTTGACGTCGCGCCAGCGCGGGATCTGCCGTATGTCTTTCAGCGCGAAGGCGGGCGGGTGGAACGGCACGGGCGCGCCGGTGTCCCTGGAGTAGAAGTACAGCGAGTGCCCGAGCAGCTCGCGCGTGGCCCGCTCGGGCGCAAAGCCCTCGCCGAACTCGTCCCGCCCCTCGGCGCCGACGCGGAACGCCGCGCCCGCGAGGTAGCCGAGGATGCCGTCGCCGGAGGCGTCGCAGAACAGGGGCGCCTCCAGCTCGTACAGCGTGGAGTTCTGGGAGCAGAAGGCGCGGGCGAGGCGCAGGGTCTCGGGGCCGGACTTCTCCGCGGCGAACACCGCGGTGTTCAGGAGCAGCGTGATATTGGGTTCGGCGGCCACCTTCTCCAAGAGCAGGGCGTCCACGAGCACGGCATTGCCCTCGGGATTGCGGAAGGTGTTCTCGACGAGTATCTCGTCGATGACGCCGCCCTCGCGCGCCCAGCGGTTGTTGTTTCCCATGTGCGAGGTCGCCCCGAGGATCCAGAGGCGGATCTCGCTGGAGGCATTGCCGCCGAGGACGGGCCGATCCTGCACCAGCGCGACGCGGGCGCCCGCGCGCGCGGCGGTGATCGCGCAGCACGCGCCGGCCAGGCCGCCCCCGACCACGACGAGATCGGCGGCCAGTCGCTCGAGTTTCAACTCCCGGCCATAGATGGGATCGGCGATGAGCATGGTGTTGCCTCAGTTAGTCGTCGGGCGCGGGCCCTCGCGGTGCATGCCGCCCGCGAAGAGGATAAGCCAAGCGATCGGGTGCAGCAAGGCCATGAGGGCGAACCACGCGGCGTAGCCCTTGCCCTGCACCGCGTCGAGCAGCCCCCCGGCGACCGCGCCCACCGCCAGGTCGAGGAAACCGGGAGCCTTCGCGGACGGCCCCGAGACCATCGAAGCCACGACCATGTTCATCAGCATGCCCCCGAGCGTGCTTCCGGTCGCGACCACGCCGAAAACCGTCCCCAGCGAATGCCCCGGCACGATATCGACGACCAGGGAGCCGAGATTGATCAGCCAGGCCAGGGAGGCGAACACGGCGACCACCGTGATCGCCATCGCGGCGGCGGTGCCATCGGACCACGCGATCAGCGGGGAGAGCGGCAGCGCGCACGCGCAGCCGAGCATCACCCACATCCGCGCCGCCGTGGGCGCCGCGCCGCGGCGGATCAGGTGCCCCGAGAGCCACCCGCCCACGAGGCTTCCCGCGCCCGCGGCCGCATACACGACCCACGTGATCGTCAGGGCCTCCTGCGAGAGGCCGCGCTCCGAGTTCAGGTACTTCGGGAACCAGAACTGATAGAAATACCACACCGGATCCGTGATCAGGCGCCCCACCAGCAACAGCCATACCACGCGGCTCGTGAGCACGCGCCGCCATGGCCACGCGGGACCGGAGTCGGGCGCGCTCCCCTCGTCGGCGAGCCCGCGCTCCTCGTCCCGAAGGAACGGGTTCTCGCGCGGCGAGCGATACAGAAACAGCCAGGGCACGAGCCATGCCACGCCCATCGCGCCCGTCAGCAGGAAGGCGATGCGCCAGCCGGCCCCGTCTCCGAGCCACGCGTGCACCGCGGGCATCCTCTCGGCGTACGGGAACGCGGCGAGCGGGATGACGATGTAAGGGGCCACCGTGGCGCCGATGGTCGCGCCCATCGTGTAGAGGCCGATGGCGAAGGCGCGCTCCCGCGGCGGGAACCATTCGCCCACTGCCTTGGAGGCCGCCGGCCACACGCCCGCCTCGCCGAGGCCCAGGAGGAAACGGTAGGCGCCCATCGAGCGCAGGCCCACCGCCGCGGCGGTCAGCATGTTCGCGACCGACCACCACGCGACAAAGAGCACCATGCTCGCGCGCGTGCCCATGCGATCGGCGATCTTCCCCGAGAGCAGGTAGGCGATCGTGTAGGCGACCAGGAAGATATTGACGATGTTCGCGTAGTCCCGGTCATCCATGCCGAGGTCGGCCTGAATCGTCGGCGCCAGCGCCGAGAGGGTCTGGCGGTCGACGTAGTTCAGCACCGCCGCGAGGAACAGCAGCACCACGATCCACCAGCGCAGGCCCCGGATCTTCATAGGCTGACGTGGCGCATGCTACCCTGCATCCGCCCCCCATGGCGCGCCTCAGGCCCCGAGTTCCTTGCCCGTGATCCTTCGGTAGGCCTCGATGTAGCGGGCCGACATGGCGTCGACCACCGCCTTGGGCAACGCCGGCGGCGGCGGCTTCTTGTCCCAGTCGAGCCCATCGAGGTAATCGCGGAGCGGCTGTTTGTCGAAACTGGGCTGCGACCTGCCGGGCTGATACTGGTCGGCGGGCCAGAAGCGCGACGAGTCCGGCGTGAGCACCTCGTCGATGATGATCAGCGCGCCATCGGGCAGCAGGCCGAACTCGAACTTCGTATCGGCGAGTATGATGCCGCGCCCCCGCGCGTAGTCGCGCGCGAACCCGTACAACCGAAGGCTCAGGTCGCGCGCGCGGCGGAACACGTCCGGCCCCAGGATCTGCTCGGCGTCGTCGCAGGTGATGTTGATGTCGTGGCCCGTGGCTTCTTTCGTCGCGGGCGTGAATCGCGGCTCGGGGATCTCGGAGCTTTCCTGGAGTCCTTCCGGCAGCTTCTCCCCGGCGAGCGTTCCCGTGGCCTGGTACTCCTTCCAGCCCGAGCCCGAGAGATAACCGCGCACGACGCATTCGATCGGCAGCGGCTTCGCCTTGCGGACCACCATCGTGCGCCCGCGCAGCACCCCCTCTGGCAGGCCCGCCGGCACGTCGCACGTGATGAGGTGGTTGGGCAGCCAGTCCGCGGTCTTCTCGAACCAGAACTTGGAGATCTGCGTCAGGACCTCACCCTTCCTCGGGACGCCCTCCTTCATCACGACGTCGAACGCCGACACGCGATCCGAGGCCACCATGAGCAGGCGGTCGCCCAGATCGAACATCTCGCGCACCTTGCCAGTAGAAATCTTCGGAACCCCCGGGATCTCGATCGACGTCAGGATTTTCATGGTGGGGCATCATAACATGTTTGGGGAGCACCGCCAGATCTATGGGGCGGGCATCACGGGCGCCGGGAATGTAGCCCACGCCGTGAGACTTCGGCGGCCAAGCGCAGGCGCGTTCGGCCACGGGAAGCGATGCGCGATTTTCGGATCATCCCATGGCCGCGCGGAACGCGATGACGGCATCGCGGATGCGCGCGGCGACGTTTTCGAGCGGCTTGGCGAAGGGCGGCACGAACCAGGGGAACAGGCCGATGACGTCGTGGACCACGCGGATCTCGCCGTCGCACCGGTCGCCGCTCGCGATGCCGAGGGTGGGCACGGGGCAGGCTGCGGTTACGGCGGCGGCGACATCGTGCACGACGCACTCCAGCACGAGCGAGAAGCAGCCGAGGTCGGCGAGGAGCCGGGCGTCCTGGATCATGCGATCCCGCTCGTCGTCGGTCTTTCCCTTGCGGCGGTAGCCGCCCTCCTCGCGGATGCGCTGCGGGAGCATGCCGAGGTGGCCCTGGACGGGGATACCCGCCGCGATCACCGCGCGGATCTGCGGCGCGATCTCGCGGCCGCCCTCGAGTTTCACGGCGTCGGCCCCGGCCTCGACGAGGCGCCTGGAGTTCGCGACCGCGGCCGCGGGGTCATCGTACGCGTGGATGGGCAGGTCGGCGGTGATCAGAGCGCTCTGGCGGCCGCGGGCGACGGCGCGCACGTGATGCTCCATGTCGCCCATGGTCACTTGCGTCGTGTCCTCGTGTCCGAGGACGAGCATCCCCAGCGAATCCCCGACGTGGAGGATATCGACCCCGGCCTCGTCGAGCAGGCGGGCCATCGGGTAGTCATACGCCGTCAGGGCGAGCAGGCGGGGCCGGCGCCCCTTGGCGCGGCGCACTTCATCAACCGTGACTTTGGGCACAGCGAACTATCCCCTCTTCTGGCAGCGACGCCAGCAATTCCTTCACCGTCTTCGACTGCCCGGGCAGGACGAGGTCGGGGCGCAGGTCGCAGAGTGGTTGCAGCACGAAGCGCCTCGAGGCCAGCCTGGGATGCGGGAGGGTCAGGGCCGCGCCATCCCGCCGGATCGGGCCCACGTACAGGAGGTCCATGTCCAGCGGGCGCGGGGCATTGCGCGAGCGCCGGGCGGGGCGCCCGCGACCCGCCTCGAGGGCGAGCAGCCGCGCCAGCAGGGCGTCGGGCTCCAGGTCGGTCTCGAACACGGCGACCGCATTGAGGAAATCCGCCGAACCCGGCGGGCAGTCCACGGGCGCGGTCGCGTAGAATGGCGAAACCTCGACGCTCCCATCGCGCGCGAGCTGGCGCAGGAGGGCAATGCCCGCGAGCAAGTGGGCGCTGCGGTCGCCCTCGTTGGACCCGAGACCGACGGCGGCTTCCACGCTCACCCCCGCAGCCCGAGGACATCCTCCATGGAGTAGAGCCCGGGCCGCTGGCCGATCGCCCAGCGGGCGGCGCGCAGGGCCCCGTGGGCGAATGTCTCCCTGGTCGAGGCGCGGTGGGTGACCTCCAGCCTTTCGCCCGCGGACGCAAAGTGGACCGTGTGGTCGCCGACTACGTCGCCGCCGCGCACCGCGTGCATGCCGATCTCGCCCCGGGTGCGCGCGCCGACGAGGCCCTCGCGCCCGTGTCGCACGTCGCGGGCCGGATCCAGCCCGCGGGCCTCGCACAGGATCTCGGCCAGCCTGGCGGCTGTCCCGCTCGGCGCATCCTTCTTCTGGTTGTGGTGCATCTCGACGATCTCGATGTCGAAGCCTTCGCCGAGCACCGACGCGGCCTTGCGCACCAGCCAGAAAAGGGTGTTGACGCCCACCGAGAAATTCGGGGCGAAGACCACGGGGATCCTCTTCGCGGCGGCCCCGATGGCGGCGCGCCCTTGCTCGTCCAGCCCCGTGGTGCCAACCACCAGCGGCTTGCCCGCCTGCGCCATGAGGCCAGCGACACGGGGTGCGACCTCGCGCGCGCTGAAATCGATGGCGACCTCGCAGGCGGCGAGCCCGCCCTCTAGGTCGTCGCCCTGATCGATCGCCGCGACGAGGGCGAAGCCGTTCTCCGCGGCGAGCGCGCAGAGCGCCCGCCCCATGCGGCCGCGCGCACCCACGATGGCCAATGGCGTCCCGCTCACAGCCATCCCCCGGCCCGCAGGGTCGCCTCCAGCCGCGACCGGTTCTCCGCCGACATCGGGATCAGCGGCAGGCGCAGGTCTTCGCCGATCCATCCCTTCATGGCCATGGCCGCCTTGATCGGGATGGGGTTCGTTTCCAGAAACAGGTCGCGGAACAGCGGCGCGAGCATCGAATTCAGCGCGTCGGCCTCGGCGCGATGGCCGTCCCGCTCGAGGCGAACGAGGCGGGCGACCTCGGCGGGGACGAGGTTGGATGCGACGCTGATGACCCCGGAGGCGCCCTCGCGCATGAAGGGGACCGTCATGGCGTCGTCGCCGGAAAGGATCGTGAAGCCCTCGGGGCAGGCCGCCTTCAGTTGCGCCACGCGCTCGACCTTGCCGCCGGCCTCTTTGATGGCGACGATGTTCGGGCAATCGCGCGCGAGCCGCGCGACGGTATCGGCGGCGATCTCGATGACGCAGCGCCCGGGGATGCTGTAGAGCACCAGCGGGAGGTCCGTGGCCTCCGCGATGGCCGCGAAGTGCCGGTACAGGCCCTCCTGCGGGGGCTTGTTGTAGTAGGGGCACACCAGCAGGGCGCCATCGGCCCCCGAGCGCTCGGCGGCGTGCGTCAGCGAGATCGCCTCGCGCGTCGAATTCGAGCCCGTGCCGGCGAGCACCTTGCACCTCTTGTCGGCGCGGCGCACGGATAGCTCCACGACCTTGATGTGCTCCTCGTGCGACAGCGTCGGCGATTCTCCCGTCGTGCCCACCGGCACGATGCCATCGACCCCCGCGGACACCTGTCTCTCGATGAGTTCGCCCATGGCGGCCGCGTCCACGACGCCGCCGCGAAACGGCGTCACCAGCGCGGTGTAGGTTCCCGTGAATTTCATATCACACCTCGATTTCACCCGTGAAGACCAGCGTGGCGGGGCCCTTGAGCCGCACGTCGGTCACCGACTCGCCGTCCGACCCGAAATCCACCTCCAGATCCTCGCCGCTCTGCACGCGGACGCGCACGGGCAAGGCGACGCCGCGCGCAAAGTGGGAGATGATCGCGCTGGCCGCGACGCCCGTGCCGCACGCCAGGGTCTCCCCCTCCACCCCGCGCTCGTAGGTGCGCACCCGGATCGAATCCTCGCCGAGGACCTGCACGAAATTGACGTTGGTCCCCGACGGCTGGTAGTTGGGGTGAAACCGGATCTCGCGGCCGAGTTCCGCGACCATGGCCCTGTCGGCATCGTCCACGAAAACGACCGCGTGCGGCACCCCGGTGTTGCAGTCGTGGATCTCGAGGACGCCCCCGTGCCGCGTCTGGATTGCGCCGTCGAGCCTCAGGCCGAGCGGCGGGGTCAGGTCGACGGCGACAAGGTCCCCGTCGAACTCCGCCCGGACCAGGCCGGCGCGCGTCTGGAAGGCCACGGGTTTGCCCGGTTCGCCCGTGAGCATGCGCGCGTACCGCGCGAAACAGCGCGCCCCATTGCCGCACATCTCGGCCTCGCCGCCATCCGCGTTGAAATAGCGCATCACGAACTCGGCGCCGCCGTCGTCGCCCGCCTCGACGAGCATGAGCCCGTCGGCCCCGATCCCGAAGTGGCGATTGCAGAGCCACGCGACGCCGTCCCGGTCGAGGGACAGCGTGCCGTCGCGGTTGTCGAGCATCACGAAATCGTTGCCCGCCCCGGTCATCTTGGCGAATGGAAGCCTCATGCCTTAACGGGCACACTAGCGGCCCATCGGCGGGAGGGCAACTCCGCGCATTGCGGTTGCGACCGCGCGGGCCGCATGGCTACATTAGGGCATATGGGCGCTTCTCGTTTCTTGGATGAACTCGGCCGGCGGGTGCTCGTCTGCGACGGGGCGATGGGCACGCAACTCATCGCCCGGGGGCTGCGCAGCGGCGAGTGCTCGGTCCTTTGGAACAGCGATCGGCGGGACGACGTGCTCGCGATCCACCGGGCGTACCGGGAGGCGGGCTGCGACCTGATCACGACCAACACGTTTGGCGGCTCGCCCTCGGTGCTCGCGAGGCACGGCCTCGAGGAGCGCGCGGGCGAGTTGAACGCCGCCGCGGCGCGGCTTGCGCGTGAGGCGGCGGGGCCCTCGGGATTCGTGCTGGGGGACGTGGGGCCCTTCGGCGACTTCCTCGAGCCGATCGGCGATACCTCCGTGGAGCAGGCCAGGGACATTTTCCGGCGACAGATCGCGGGCCTGATCGAGGGTGGCAGCGACGCCATTCTGGTCGAGACGATGAGCGATCCGGCCGAGGCGGAGGTCGCGGTGGCCGTCGCGAGGGAGGCGGGGGCGCCCGCGGTGATCGCGACCTACGCGTTCCAGAAGTCGGCGGACGGCTCGTTCCGGACGATGATGGGCAACGATGTGGCGGATGCGCTGGGCCGGGCGCGCGCGGCGGGCGCCGATGTGGTCGGTGCCAACTGCGGCACCTCGCTGAGCCTGGGGGACTACGCGGTGCTCGCGGGCGAGCTGGCCAAGGCGGCGGGCGGCACGCCATCGATCATCCAGCCCAACGCGGGCTCGCCCCGGATGGTGGGCGATAGCGCGGTGTATGACGCGACGCCGGAGGACATGGCGGCCCTGGTGCCGCGGTTGCTGGCGGCGGGCGTGCGGGTCATCGGCGGCTGCTGCGGGACCACCCCGGCGCACCTCAAGGCGATGGCCGCGGCGGTGGCCTGACCACCGGCTTGGGGAAATATAGCCGAAGCCGCGGGGCTTTGGCCAAACGCTGACGCGTTCGGCTACGGGGGCGCGTTCGGCCACGGGGGGCGATGCGCGATTTTCGAGCCAGTTTTCAGTCTCAGGCCAGGATGCCCGGGACGACGTGGGCCGGCTCGACGCCCGTCAGCTTTTGATCGAGGCCCTGGAACTTGAAACTGAGGCGCGCGTGATCGATGCCGAGGAGGCTGAGGACGGTGGCGTGCAGGTCGCGGATGTGGACGGGGTCGCGGGTGATGTTGTAGGAGAAGTCGTCGGTTTCCCCGTAGACGACGCCGGGCCGGACCCCGCCGCCGGCCATCCAGAGCGAGAAGCAGCGCGGGTGGTGATCGCGCCCATAGTTCTTATCGGTGAGGGGCCCCTGGCAGTAGACGGTGCGGCCGAACTCGCCGCCCCAGATGACGAGGGTGTCCTCGAGCATGCCGCGCGCCTTGAGATCCTGGATCAGGGCGAAGCAGGGCTGATCGACATCGCCGCACTGCTGCGGGAGGTCGCGCGGGAGGTTGTTGTGCTGGTCCCAGCCGCGGTGGTAGATCTGCACGAATCGGGTGCCGCGCTCGACGAGGCGGCGCGCGAGCATGGCGCAGTGGGCGAAGGTGCCCGGCTTGCGCGAGTCGGGCCCGTAGAGGTTGAAGGTGGCCTCCGGCTCGCCGGAGAGATCGGTCAGTTCGGGCACGGATGCCTGCATGCGGAAGGCCATCTCGTATTGGGCGATGCGCGCCTGGATCTCGGGGTCGCCGACATCGGCGAGGGTCTCCCGGTTCAGGGCCTGGAGACCGTCGAGCATCGCGCGGCGCATGCCGCGGCTGACGCCCGGGGGATCCGGCAGAAATAGGACGGGGTCGGCGCCCGAGCGCAGGGCCACGCCCGAATGCTCGGCGGGCAGGTAGCCTGCGCTCCAGAGGCGCGCGGAGATCGCCTGCACGTTGGACTGCGGGTTGGAGTGCTTCGCGTGCAGCACCACGAATGTCGGCAGGTCGGCGTTGAGGCTCCCTAGCCCATAGCTGACCCAGGACCCGAGGCAGGCCTTCCCCGCGATCTGGTTGCCGGTGTTCATCAGAGTGACCGCCGGCTCGTGGTTGATGGCCTCGGTGTGGACGGTCTTCACGATCGCGATGTCGTCCACCATCTTGGCGGTCCAGGGCAACAGTTCGCTGACCCAGGCGCCGCTCTGCCCGTGCCGCGCGAACGGGTAGATCGATGGCGCGATCGGGAAGCGCGTCTGCCCGCTGGTCATGGTCGTGAGCCGCTGCCCCTGTCGGATGGAATCGGGCAGGTCTTTGTCGAAATGCTCCTTCAGCACCGGCTTGTAGTCGAAGAGGTCGATCTGGGAAGGCGCGCCGACCATGAAGAGGTAGATGACGCGACGGGCCTTGGGGGCTAAGTGCGGCAGCGTGCCGAGGCCGGGGTACCTCGAGGCGGACGCCGAGGCGCGCGCGACCCCCTCCAGCAAGGAGCCGCCGAGCATCGAGGCCAGCGCCGCTCTGCCGATGCCATTCGCGGATGCGCCAAAGAATTGCCGCCGGGTCAAGAGGGTGCGCGGGTCGCTCATTTGTTGAGGCTCTCGTCGAGGTTGAGGATGAGGTTGGCGGCCATGGTCCATGCCGCGAGATCGGCGGGCGGGACGCCTTCCGGCGGTTTTGATTCCCCGATGGCGAGCAACTGCTTTGCGCCCTCGGGTTCGCGCGCGAACTCCTGCGCGAACCGGTCGATGCTCCCCCGCAGCACGTCGCGCTCCGAGGGCTCCAGCGGCCGGGCGAGGATGCGGCCCGCGATGAAGTCGAGGCGGGCGTCGGGAGAGGGGCCGGCCTGCCGGAGGGCGAGGCCCGCCAGCGCGCGGGAGGCCTCGACGAATTGCGGGTCGTTCATGACCACGAGGGCCTGGAGCGGCGTGTTGGTGCGCTCGCGCCGGACGCAGAACTGCTCGCGCGCGGGGGCGTTGAAGATCTCCATGGAGGGCGGCGGCGCCGAGCGCTTCCAGAAGGTATACAGGCTGCGCCGATAGAGCGCCTCGCCCGAATCGCGCTTGTACTCCTTCGTGTCGCTCTGTGGCATGGCGACGGTCTCCCAGATCCCATCGGGCTGATACGGTTTCACGCTGGGGCCGCCGATTTGCCCCACCAGCAGGCCGCCCGCGCTGAGCGCCAGGTCGCGGATCATCTCCCCATCCATGCGGTGTCGCGGGCCGCGCGAGACGAGTCGGTTGGCGGGGTCCTTCTCCAGTTTCTGCGGCGTGACCCGCGACGACTGCCGGTAGCTGGCGCTGGTGACCAGCAGCCGCATCATCCGCTTCACGTCCCAGCCCGTCTCGCGGAACTCCACGGCGAGCCAGTCGAGCAGCTTCGGGTGCGATGGGCGCTGGCCCGTGATGCCGAAGTCCTCCGAGGTCGCGACGAGGCCGGTGCCGAAGAGCTGTTGCCACAGGCGGTTCACCGTCACGCGCGCCGTGAGCGGATGCTCCGGGGCGACTAGCCAGCGGGCCAGCGCCAGGCGATTCTTCGGGGCGTCGGGGGGCAACTGGGGGAGCACCGCGGGGACCGCGGGAAACACCTTCTCTCCCGGGGCGTCATATTGCCCCCGCCTGAGGATGTGCGCGAAGGCCTCCTCGTTCTTCTCCTCCATCACGAGCGTCGGGGTCGCCCGCTTGCGCATCGCCTCTCGCTCTGCCTCGAGTCCCCGCAGCCCGGCGGCGATCTTCCCGAAACCGGGGTCCTCGTTCTCCAGATAGAAATTGAGCAGCTGCTCGGTCTGCTCGGGCGTGCGCCTGGCGGGATCGAGCGCGAGCAGCTCGCGCATGCGACCGGTGGCCGCGAGGCGCGAGACCTCCGTGGGGGAGAGCAGCCGCCCGTAGAGCCGGAGGTCGCGGAATGCGCCGTTCTTGAAGCGCTGCTGCTGGCTGCGGCGCCCCAGCGCGAGCGGAGCGCCATTCTTGATCGAGCCGGTCAGCTGATCCACCTGCGGCTTGGACTTTTGCGCGACGCCATCGACGTAGATCTTCACCCCGGCGGCCTTCTTGGAGCCATCGTAGGTGACGAAGACGTGCGCCCACGTGCCGGGCTTGATCTGTTTGTCCGCCTGGACCTTGATGGCGTCGGTGTTCCAGCGGCTGATGATGTGCGCCGCCGGGCGGCCGTCGGCGAAGAACAGGTCCCAGCCGCGGTTGTTGTCCTGCTCGTCCATGCGCGCGATCAGCGCGCCGTTGCCCTGCGGCACCTGCACCCACGCGCCGTACGAGAACGCCTCGTTGTTCTCGAAGTTGCCGATGTCGCCGATGTCGGCGGACGCGTTGTTCGTCAGCATCGCCCCCATGCCGGATGGCCCGGGCAGCCAATTCGGCGCGGAGGAGAGCCGGATGGTGCGCCCCTGTCCCGGGGCATCGTCGCGCAGGGTGTCGCCCGAGCCCTCGTCGGCCTTGATCCAGACCAGCAGGCCGCGCGCGTCGACCTTCGCCACATAGGCGGTGCCCTTGGCCTTCTCGGCCCACGCCTGCATGGCCGGGGCGGCCTTCGACTTGTACTCGTCGCGCGCCTTTCCCGCCGCGGCGATCTCCGGCTCGATGGCGCCCCACCTCGCCTCGTCCTCGGGCTTCGGGATGTAGATGACAGGGGGGGTCGTGGCGATGTTGCCATCCATGGCCTTCTGGGTCGTGTTGCGGAAATACGCGGCGAACGAGTAGAACTCGCGCATCGAGATCGGGTCAAACTTGTGGTCGTGGCACGACGCGCAGCCCATCGTGAGGCCCATCCATGTGGCGGCGGTGGTCTCGACGCGGTCCTTCGCGTAGATCGCGTAGTACTCGTCGTCGATCGCGCCGCCCTCGTTGGTCGTCGGGTTGCACCGGTTGAAACCCGTCGCGATGAGCTGGTCGCGCGTGGGCCGCGGCAGCAGGTCCCCGGCGAGCTGCTCGACCGTGAACCGGTCGAAAGGCATGTTCTCGTTGAACGCCCGGATGACCCAGTCGCGGTAGGGCCAGATGCTGCGGTAATTGTCGATGTGGATGCCGTGGGTGTCCGCGTAGCGCGCGGCGTCGAGCCAGTACCGCGCCATGTGCTCGCCGTAGCGCGGGGAGGCCAAGAGGCGATCGACGGCCATGTCGTAAGCCCCGGGGCTTTCGTCGCGCGCGAATGCGTCGGCCTCCTCCGGCGTCGGCGGCAGGCCCGTCAGATCCAGCGTCACGCGCCGCAGCAGCCGTCGCTTCTCCTCCGGCCCATTCGGCTCCAGCCCCGCCGCCTCCAGTTTCGCCAGAATGAAATGGTCGACCGGGTTCCGCGCCCAATCCGCCCGCGCGACCCCCGGCACCGGCGGGCGCTCCGGCCTGATCAACGACCAGTGCTCCTGGTACTCGGCGCCTGACTTCACCCACGCCTCGAGTATGGCGATCTCCTCGGGCTTCAGCTTCTGGTGCGTCTCGGGGGGCGGCATCACCTCGCCCGCGTCCGCCGATTTCACGCGCCGGACCAGCGGGCTCGCCGCCGCATCGCCCCGCACGATGGCCGGGCCCCCCTTCCGTTCCGCGAATGCGAACTCCGCCCGATCCAGCCGCAGGTCCGCCTTGCGAGACGCCGAGTCCGGCCCGTGACAGCGATAGCAGTACTCCGACAGGATCGGCTGCACGTGGTCGTTGAACGTTAAATGCCGCGGGGGCGATGCGCCCCGGGCCGGGCACGCCAGGCCGATGGCGAGGGCGAGAATGCTGTTCCGGGCATTCATGGGGCTAAAGTGAGAATTATGGAGGCTTATGGCGGATTGCAACCCCAGAGGAGGGCACCACCGGGGCCGAAAATGTAGCCGAAGCCGTGAGGCTTTGGCCAAACGCTCACGCGTTCGGCTACGGGAAGCGCGTTCGGCTACGGCGCTGGGTTCGGGGGCCCAGGGCTTTCTAAAATCTGGGGTGCTGCTACGGTCGATGCATGCGGATGCTGGGATTCATTCTGCTGATGGCCGGGGCGATGGCGGCAACGGCCGCGGGGCCCGAGGCGCGGGACAAACACGTGGTCGCTTCGCTCGTGCCCGAGGTAGCGAGCGTCGCGCCGGGCCGGGCGTTCACCGTGGCGGTGCGGCTGCGGATGGACGAGGGCTGGCACACGTACTGGCGGAATTCGGGGGATTCCGGGATGCCGACATCCGTGGAATGGCGGTTGCCGGAGGGTTTTTCGGCGGGCGGGCTGGAGTGGCCGACGCCGGAGCGGATCGACGTCGGCGGGATCATATCGTTCGGATACCACGGGGAGATCTGGCTCTTGGCGGAAATCGCGGTCCCCAAGGACTGGTCGGGATCCGAGGCGGTGATCGGGGCGAAGGTGGGATGGCTGATGTGCAAGGAGGAGTGCATCCCCGGCGAGGCCGAGGTGGAGATCCGGTTGCCCCGCGGTGACGGGGCGGTGGATCCGGCGAGGGCCGCGGGCTTCGCGGCGGCGCGCTCGGCACTGCCAAGGCCCGTGGCGGACGCGGGGTGGGAGGTGGGCGCATTTGCGGCGGACGGAGCGAAGGCTGTGATCCTCAGGATCGCGCCCTCGGGGGCCGCCCCTGTTCCGGATAAGCTGTACTTCTTCGCCGCGGAATCGCCGCTCGTGGATCACGCGGTGGCGCAGGCGCCCGTGGCGCGGGGGGGCGCGCGGGAGCTGAGGCTGCCGCTGTCGCCCGCGGCCGAGGGCCTTCCCGAGAGGTTGATCGGCGTCCTTGCGGCGGAGGGGGGCGCGGTCCGGGCAATCGAGATCGACGTGCCGCTGGTGAAATCGGCGCCGCCGGGGGGCGCTGGGGCGGCGACGGCGCCCAAGGGCGAGGACATCCCGCTCGGCCTGGCCCTGCTGTTCGCCTTCGTCGGCGGCCTGGTGCTGAACGTGATGCCCTGCGTGCTGCCCGTCATCTCCCTGAAAGTCTTCAGCTTCATGAGGCAGGGGGGCGAGCGGCCGGCGGCCGTCATGGCGCACTCGCTTGTGTTTTCGGCGGGCGTCGTGGTTTCATTTCTTGCGCGGGCGGGTCTGCTGCTGGGCCTGCGCGCGGCGGGCCAAGCGATCGGGTGGGGATTTCAATTCCAGTCGCCGCTCTTCGTGGCGGCGATGTGCGCGATGGTCTTCGTGCTGAGCCTCTCGCTGTTCGGGGTATTCGTGATCGGGGGCTCGCTGATGGGCGCGGGATCCGGGCTCGCGGCCAAGGAAGGGATGGCGGGGTCGTTCTTCAGCGGGGTTCTCGCGACGACGCTGGCGACGCCGTGCACGGCGCCCTTCATGGGCGCGGCCCTGGGATTCGCGCTCGCGCAGCCGGCCGCGGTGACGCTGGCCGTGTTTGCGGCCCTGGGCGCCGGGATGGCGGCGCCGTACCTGCTGCTGGCGGCGAATCCCGCACTGCTGAAGTTGCTGCCGAGGCCCGGGGCGTGGATGGAGACCTTCAAGCAGTTCACGGGATTCCTGATGATGGGCACCGCGGTGTGGCTGCTGTGGGTCTTCGGCGCGACGCGGTCGCCGCACGCCGTGGTCATGCTCGTGGCCTACCTGTTGCTGCTGGGGCTGGGCTGCTGGCTCGTCGGGCAATTCGCGTCGCCCGTGCGGGGCGCCGCGTCCAAGGCGCTGGCGTGGTCCGGGGCCGGCGCGCTGGCGGTCGCGGGATGGCTCTGGCTCGTGGTGCCCGCGGCAACGGCAGGGGCGGAGCGCGGGGGATTGACGGAGGACGGCGGTATCGCGTGGCGACCCTACTCCGCCGAGTCGCTGCGAGAGGCGCTCGCCACGGACAAGCCGGTCTTCGTCGACTTCACCGCCGAGTGGTGCCTGTCGTGCAAGGTCAACGAGCGCGTCGCGCTCGAGATCGCGCCCACGCGCCGGCTGTTCCGGGAGCTCGGCGTCATCGCCCTCAAGGCCGACTGGACCGCGCGCGATCCCGCGATCACCCGCGCGCTGGAGTCCTTCGGGCGGTCGGGCGTGCCGCTGTATGTCTATTATCCTCCGGGGAAGCGCGACGCGCCCGTGGTGCTGCCCGAGGTCATCACGCCGGGCATCGTGCGCAGGGCCATCGGGGGGCGCTAGCCTGCATATTTCACGCGTATCCGCGAAATATGCAGGCTCAAAGGAACGCGTGAGCGTTTGGGCGCCCATCGCCCGAGGCGATCGGCCGCATTTTCCTCCGCCAGTGATCCGGCGGCCGTCGGACCAGGGGGGCTACTTCTTCCGGAGAGCGCGCAGCGCCGCGTCGATCACGGGATCTGACCGCGCGAAATCCGCGGGCCGGGTGGCGACCCGGATGTCTGGCGCGAAGCCCTCGCCCTCGATGCAGGTCCCGTCGAGGCGCAGGTCCTTCCAGCTGGGCACGAACGCGGTGACCCCGTTGCCGAGATCGACGGGCTTCGGGTTGCCGGAGCAACCGGCCGTGGGCGCCCCGACCAACTGGCAACGGGGAGCCTGTTTCATCATCATGGCGAAAGACTCGGAGCTGCTCACGGTGCCGGGCCCGATGAGGACCGCGACGCGGCCTCGGAACGGCGGGCGCGCGGCGTTGGGCTCGAGCGTCCGCTCGACCGGTTCGCCGAACTTGCCGCCCATGCGCGTCGCGTGCTTCGCGTAGGGCACGGCCTTTTCGACAAAGCAGCCCGCGACCGTCGCGGCGAGTGGCTCGGAGCCGCCGCCGTTGGCGCGGACATCGATGACCAGGGGCCTCCCCGCTTTCCCGGCATCGGCGATCGCGGTGAAGACCGGTTCGATCTGCGCGGCCCCATCGGATGGCCAACCGCGCACGCACACGTACCGCACGCCATCCGTGAACTCCCCCGTCGCCATGATCGGATTCTGCTCGCGCCAGTTCGGCACGACTTGGGGCAAGCGACGCGTGGAGACATTCCACTCGGACATGCGCCGGAAGGTGGGGACTTGCTGGCCGCCCACGTCAAGCCAGAGATGGACGTCCCCGGCGGGCTCGAGCATCTTCGCCGCGAGCTCGGCGAAGGCGCGCGGTTCTTTCGCGGCCTCGAGCCGCGGCGCGAACGCATCGATGCGCTGCGCCCAGTCCAGGCCGGCGCGCTCGACGTGGGAGTAG
>JADLBR010000022.1 GCA_020847615.1 Verrucomicrobiia bacterium | reverse complement strand
TGGCCTCGATCCGCGAACTCCGCGCGCGCGCCGACGAGATCCAGGATGACCTCGACCGGATCGATGGCCTCGCCTTCGAGGAGAACATTCCCCACCACCGCGCCTATTCGCGGCTCTTCGACAACTACGTCGGGCCAGAGTGGTTCGCCGACGACACCGGCCTCCGCCTCAGCGATCTCGAGTCCGACGAAGCCGCCGAGGACGACGATGGCGACGACGACCCCTACCGCGACGAGCTCGCCCAGGCGTTCGCCGAACTGCTGGGCCCCTACGCCGACCCCGACGAGGAGACCGCCGCGGTCGCAGCCAGGGAAGAGCGCATGCGCGTCTGCTACCGCCAGCTCGCCCGACGCCTCCACCCCGACCATCGCCAAACCGGCGAGGGCGGGCCGTGGGTCGAACTATGGCACCAGGCCCAAGAGGCCTACAACCAGGGGGACGTCGCGCGCCTCGAGGTCCTGCTCACCTTGACCGAGATGGAGACCGGCGACCTCCCCAGCCCGCGCGATCGCGGCGCGGCAGCCGCGCTGATCAAGAAACTGCGCCACACGCTGGCGCACCTCAGTCAGCAGATCGAGGCCGGCACCGCCCACGACGCCTGGGGTTTCGCCTCCAGGGCCGACCGCACCGCCCTCGAGACCTCGTTTGAGCGCGAGCGGCTGCGCGAGCGCCTCACCCTCGAGAAGCGCGTCCTCTCACTGGAACGCAAGCTCCGGCGCTGGTCGCGCCCGCCCCGCGTCCGCACCGCGACGCCCCCGCGCGCCGCCTTCCACATCGCCGTCCGCACCCGCTCCGGCGACTGGGTTCAGCTGGAGTTTCCGTTTGTCCGGGAGATCGACAGGCTCCATCCCATACACCGGAACTGACGCGGACGCCCACCCCGTGCGGTCAACCCCCAACGCCATCGCCCTGGCCCTCCTCGCCTGCATCGCCGCGCATCCGGCGGCCTGCCTCGACGTCTCGCGCGCACCCGATCCGGCGGCCGTGCGCGGCCTGTTGGACGGGGACTGGGCCGCCGCCTGCGGCCAGTTGCGCTCCGCCCTCGTGGCCGCCTACTCGGCCGAGGCGTGCCAATCGGATGCCTTCGCCGGCTGGCTCGATGTCCAGCGATGGCTCGACCTCATCGCCCGAAATGAGTTCGACGAGGTCGCCCGGCTGGCGTCCCGCCACCTCCGCTGGCAACCGTCCGAGCGCCGCGTCGTCGTGTTCCCCACCGGTGCCGCGCCCGCGGCCGGGCCGCTGGAGCCCATACCCTCCTCTTCCCTCCAGCAACTGGTCAGGGACCCGCGTTTCGCGCAGACCGCCCTCCCCGCCTTCGTCCCCCAGGGCTTCGCGCCCGCGGACCAGCCCGTCGGGCGCCGCATCCCCCGTCCCCGCCTCGAGGAACTCCTCGCCGATCCAGCGCTCGGGCGCGAGTTTTTCCAGGCCCTGCGCGACGAGGATTTCCCCCCAAGCGCCATCGAGATCCTCGCCCGCGCCCGCGACTCCGGCCCCGGTCTTTTCGCGGAGTACCTCCGCCTCGCGGTCGCCATCGCCATCGTCTACGACCAGCCGCCGCCGCCCAACTGGCCACACCACCAGGTGCGGCCCGACGCCGTGCCGCGCGTCAGGCGGCCCCCCTTCGAGATCTTCGGTTTCTGGTTACAGTGCCAGCAACTCGGCCGCCTCTACCTCGACATCCGCTCGCTCGAGGTCGAACAGATCAAGCATATCGTCGATGCCCCCGTGCGCGAATCCGAGTTCCTCTGGGCCCAGGCGCAGATCGACCTCCCGCGCTACCGCTTCGCCGAGGCCTTCGATCTGGTCCGCTATGACCACGGGCGCATCAAGGGCGGCCAGTTCATGTGGCCCGGCGGCGACTACTCCCTGCGGTCCATCTTCGCCAGCGGCGGCATCTGCACCGACCAGGCCTACTTCGCCATGGTCGCGGGAAAGGCCCGCGGACTCCCCACCCTCTTTTTCTCCGGCCAGGGACCGGATGGCGGCCACGCGTGGTTCGGCTTCATGAAGCGCGATGACGCGTGGGTGCTCGATTGCGGCCGCGAGCGCAATCGCGGCGAGCCCGTCGGCACCGCGCTGGAACCACAGACCTGGTTGCCCATCACCGACCACGACCTCCGTTTCCTCGCCAGCGGGTTTCGCGACAAGCCCGCCTACCGGTCCTCCCGCCGCCACATGGCCGTCGCCCGCCTCTTCTCGCAGGCCGGCGACCGCGCGCGCCAGGTGGTCGCCCTCAGAAACGCCATCGCCGCCTGCCCGCAGAATGCCGAGGCCTGGGACGCCGTCACCGCGCTGCTCCAGTCCCCCGCGGACAATGCCGCGCTGCGCGAACACGCCGAGGCGGCCGTCGCGCAGTTCGCCACCGAGACCGACATCCGCGTCCGCTACCAGCAGATCCTCGCGCAGATCGCCCGGCAGTCTGGCCAGCGCGAGGAGTCCGACCGCATCACCGAGAGCATCATTCGCGAAAACCGCGGCGACCGCAGCGACCTCAGCGCCAAGGCCGCGTGGCAGCCCATCAAACAGCTGCTCGACGCGAGAGACACCCGGGGGGCATTCGCCGCCTATCGCGACACCCTGGCCCGCCTCGCCAAGACCGGCGGCGGCAACCTCTATTTTCAGGTCGTCGTGCCATTCGCGCTTGCGCTCAGGGACCGCGGCGAGGCCAATTCCGCCGAGGAGGCCGTCCTCCTGGCCCGCAAGGCCTTGCGGCCGAAGCCCATGAGTCCCCTCGACACGCACATGGCCCAGCTCCAAAAACAGCTCCGGGAGCCAAAACCGTAGCCCCACACGGTGTTTGACAAATCCCCCGGTTGCAAAGAGTTTTAAAGTTTCGGCAAGTACCCACGCCATGCGACGCAAGAAGATACGACGGGCCCCGCGAACCGCCTATGGCGGCGGCCCCGAACCCGACTGG
>JADLBR010000579.1 GCA_020847615.1 Verrucomicrobiia bacterium | reverse complement strand
CCCGCCCGTTGCCCACCATCGTCAGCATCCCGAAGTTGTTGTTGGCCCGGATGCTCTGGATCACGTTCACCCGGCCCTCCGTCGCGTTGGTCGTGGCCGAGTCGTAACCGTCGTGCGCGTAGAGCCGGAACTCCCGCACCCGGGCCGCGTCGTCGCCCTGGATCGTGATGCGGTTGTCGTCGCCTCCCGCGTCGATGTCGTCAAAGCGGTTGCCGATGGTCACCGTCGCATTGGACGGCCCGAAGTGTTCCAGACCCATGGTGATGGTATTGTTCGCATTGTTGTCCCGGGCGACCGTCCACGCCTCCGGGTTAAAGGACTGGCCATCCGCGGTCATCAGGAGGGTTACACTCCCGCCGGCGTCGGTGCCGCCGCCGCCGAGTTGGAAGCCGCTGTTGCCGTTCTTGAAGTCGGAGACCGCCAGCGCGTTGCTGTTCCAGAAGCCCCCCTCGCCAAGGTACCGGATGGTGCCCTGCTGCGCGTAGATGCGGCCCGCCGAATTCCAATTGTTGTAGACATTGACCACCAGTTCGTCGCCGGAGTTGACGCCGCCGTTGCCGTCGATGTTGAAGCGCAGGACAAAATTCTCATTGGCCGTGCGGTTGGTGATGACTCCTGCCGTCACACGACCCTGCTGGATCTGGCCGCCGAGAGTCGGGTCCAGCGGCAGCGCCTCGCCGTTCACCAGCCGGTCGCCGAAGGTGCCCTTCAGGTTCAAGATGCCGCCCGACTCGGTGAAACCGACCTGGAGCGAATCCTGCAGGTAGATGTCTGGCGACATGCCGGACTCCGTGATGCCGATGTCGCCCAGCAACGTCAGGGTCGCGTTCTGGGCATTGACCGCGGCGCGGATCCGGGTCTCGTGCGTGGCCAGGCCCGACGCGGACTCCACGTTCTCGATCCGGATGTCGCCGCCGAAAACGTTGTGGCCCGAGCCCGACTGCAGCACCGGTGCCGAGTAGGGTCGCTCGCCGGCGACGATGTCGACGTTGGTAATGAGGACCTGGCTCTCAAGGATCAGGTAGCCGTCGCCCTCGGCCCTGACGAGCGACGCGTTGCCCAGCGCCCGATTGTCACGCGCGAACAGCGCATTCTGCGCGATGGTGACGGTGCCGCCAATGTTGTTGGGCATGTCCAGATACACGCTGTCGTTGCCGCCCTTGGTCAGGCCCTGGCTGGCGTCCACCGTGCTGCGAAGGAAGAAGGAGTTGCCGCTGGAGTTCTGGATGATCGCCTCGCGGTTGTTGTTGGTGCCGTCGAGGTCAACCGTGCCGCCGTAGATGAAGACGCTGCCGTTGGGGGTGTCGTCGCCTACGCCGGTGGCCGTGTCGCGGCCGATCAGGAGCATGCCCGACTCTGAGCGCAGTGCCCCCCCGTCCTCGATGAGCAGGGAGCGACCGAAGTCGCTCGGGACCCGGTTCACGCCGCCAATCACGTTCGTGGGCCCACGGACGATGCCCATCCGGATCGCGTTGAAGGTCACGTCGCCGCGCACCTCCCTGTCGACGCGGTGATTCAGGCCATTGCTATAGTTGACGCTATCCAGGGTGATGTACCTGCTCGCGAAGTTGATGTTGACGTTCGCGTCCCGGGAGGCCGATCCCTGCGTGATGGTCAGCGCGCCGGTCGAGCCCCCGCCCAGGGACACCATCTCGGTCACCGGGTCCAGGGTCCGCAGGCGGTTGCCGTCCACCGTCATGAACTCGTCGGCGCGGTTGGGGTTCTGGACATTGACGTCGGCCGATCCGATGTCCGCCGCGTCGCCGCCGAAGACGCCCAGGGCCACGCTGCGGTTGCTCGCGCCGACGCCGCCGCCCGCGCCGACCTGCGCCAGGGAGGCGCCCCCGTCCAACAGGTTGACCACGATGCCTGTCGGGCCGTTGAACCCGAAGGTTCCCTGCCGCGTGTCGCTGGCCTGGAAACTGACGATGCTGCCCGCCGAGCGCACCAGGTTGGAGATCTCGACCACCTGCGCCTGCGGGGATCCATCCACCTTGTCGAGCTCGAAGGTCATCGAGCCCTGCAGCGTGGTCACCGACCCGAAGCTCTCGTAGGATGGCCCCGACCCGTTGGCCAGGATCTCGATCTTATTCCAGCCCCTCGTGGTGATGGCCGCCGCGTCATTGACGCGGTTGGACACGTTGATGACGCTATTATCCAGGTACAGGCTGCCGTCCCGGTTGAGCGTGATCGCGCTCACCCCGGAGATCGCCCCGTTCTCGCGCAGGCCCACGCCGCCGTAGCGCCCTCGGCCGTTGTCAAACGCCCGGCTGACGACCATCTCACCCGTGAAATCGTTGGTGTTGAGCAGGGTCATCTCGCCCGTGCCGATCTTCGTGAAACCACCCGGGCCCGTGAACCGCCCGGAAAAGATCGTCTGCTTGATCACGCCCGTGTTGCCCGCGAGGTTCTGATGCTCCATCCAGAAGATCGACTCGTCGGCCGATCCGTTGAGCGTCACGTTGCCCGTATAGACCGGCAGCGTCGCAATCGCCGTGTTGCTCACATTGGGCACGCCGCGGTTCAGTGTCCGGAACACGCCCCGGTTGACGGTGATTTGCATGTCGTTGGTCATCGCGGCCGCGCCGTTGGTCGTCGCCGCGCCCACGATGTAGAAATACGGCAACTGGTTGCGGTCGTAGGCCGTGCCCTCGCCCAGGTTGGTGAGGACGCCGACGGGATTCGCGCCTCTGTCGATCGTATCGGGCGCCACGCCCAGAACCAGATTGCTGATGCCCGGCTTGTATGCGGGGACACCGTCCACGGCAATCTCGGTGTACCCGTCCCGCTGCCACCACGTCGCGATGTTGGTCACGACCCGGTTGAAGAAGAGTTGGCCATCTTCGCCCTTGGTCACGTCGTGGCCGCCGCCATTGAACGCACGCGCCGGATCGGTGCTGGCCCCGTTGTCCAGGCCGCGGAAATAGAAAGTCTGGAAGTTGTCGATGAAAAGGCCCTGCGGGTCGGAGACCACGACCCCCACGTCGGTCCGGTCGTCGTTCCGGCCAAAGTTGCCCGTCGGCAGGTCCCCGGTCTGGTGCACAAAGAGCGCCTGCCCCCCGTCGCCCGTGTCGAATGTGATAGAGTTCGGCACCGAGTTGGTCGTCCGAAGGCCGCGGAAATTCGCCCGATCCGCGTCGCCCCAGAACAGCGTCCCCAGAGTGATGTCTGTGGTCAGATAGAGCGTCTGGTCGAACGTGATATTGTTCGTGACGATCGCCGCCGCCCCAGCCGAATTCGGGTAGTTCGTCGCCGGCGACCAGTTGTTGGTCACCGACCAAAGGCCGTTGTTGTTCAGCGTCAATAGATTCGTGGTCGTCTGAGCCGGGGTCACGCCCGCCCACGCGCACATCGACCCGAAAATCAGCGCGACCACGCGCGCGGTAAACCCATTCAAACGGCTCATAGACATCTCCTCCGCCACGGCTGCCCCAACGGCTTAAGACACCGTTGAAACGCGTCGAAGTACTTCTATGCCGCTGGCACGTCGAACACAACCACGAACCACAGGCGCCCGATCACACCCAGATCGCCACAACATCCTGTCGGCCAGTGTGATACACGCTATTTAAAAGTGCAATGATTGCACTTTTGTCGCCCCAGTTTCCGGCCTGGACCGCCGACCCGGCACGAGGATGAGACCCATCCGGCCAAAGATGGGACATCCATGGGCTGGCGAGCGTGGACACAGACCCCGATGGCGGTGTAGCCGAAGCCGTGAGGCTTTGGCCAAACGCTCACGCGTTCGGCTACGATCCCCACGGTCTAGCCTGCATATTTCACGCGCATGCGCGAAATATGCAGGCTCAAAGGAAAACCGCGCTCTGAAAT
>JADLBR010000021.1 GCA_020847615.1 Verrucomicrobiia bacterium | reverse complement strand
TTAATAATAGATAGTTATAACGGTACTCCAAGGGATCTCGCAAGGTCTCATGCGGGTTGACCCGACAGCGCACTATCCTACGGAACCTGCTCATTTTCAAGAAGAAGGCGGTTTTGCCAGAGGAGTTTGCCGGACGAAGTCCGACAAACTCCTAGAACCCGTTTTTCAAACGCGATCGCCGGCGCTCATTCGCCCCCCGTCCCTGCCGCGCCCGCATCCGATGAAGTCACCCAGAGAATCCGGCCCCGCTTGGTGTTCTCGATGCGATAGTCGACCACCAGGCGGCGGTCGTCGCCGTAGCGCTGGCGCCGCAAGTCCACCAGTTCGTGCATCCGGCCCGTGAAGAAGGGATCATCGGCGCGGCTCGCGCGCTGGCCCATGCGCCAGAGTATTTCCCCCCGGCGGTCGTCGGGCAACAGCGCCAGGTTCCACAGGATCACCGCCAGTTCGACCGACTGGGCAAACTCGTCCTCCGAGGCATCCTCGGGGACGATCTCGCCCACGAACTCCATCAAGACCTCCGACAGCCTCCGCCTGTCGGAGACCGGCCCATCGGGATCACCCGTTTCGCTCTTGCGCCTTCGTGACATCGCACAAGGTTAGCAGCCCGCCGGACTTCGCCAAGCCCGACTCGGCTCACACGAAAATTCGATTCTCGCGCAGCGACGCGGGGCGATTGTTGTCGTTTCGCTGGCTCGAAGATAGACGCGACCGAAGCGTTTCCCGTAGCCGAACGCGCAAGCGTTTGGTCGCGTGAGGCACTGCGGCATTTTTTGAGCCAGATCCCATCCGGCGGCCGCCGGACCACCGGGGCAGAAAATGTAGCCGAGGCCGTGAGGCCTTGGCGGCCAAACGCTTGCGCGTTCGGCTACATGAATTGCGTTCGGCTGCGGGAGGCGGTGCGGATGCGGTCGCGGACCTCTGGCGGATAGGGGTCGATCGCTGGCTTCCGGGATGCCCCCGCGACATTTTCCAGAAGGGCGAGCAAACCCTCGAGGATCTTGGGTTCGGCGCCCACCTCCAGGCCGGCGGTCCGCGCGGGCCAGGTGGTGTAGCCGCCCAGCGGGAACTGCTCCGGCGGCGGGATATAGCCCGATGCCCCGTTCGCCAGCGTGATGTTCATCGTCGTGGGCAGCGGGCTCTGGGCCTTGAGCTTGAGGCCCGTTGCCGCAAAAACTTCGTTCGGGCACGCGGTGATTCCCATGTCGCCGACGCGCGCGGCCTGGAGCACGATTTCCTCCGAAGGGTTCTCCGCGATCCACGCCGCCTGCTCCGCGTAGACCTCGGAGCGATCCCTGGGCCGCCGATAGCCGCGCCGGGCGTTGATCTCGCGCGCCCACGCGAGCCGCCTGGCGTCGGGGAAGCGGCGGCCCAGCGTCATCCGCGCCTCCGCGACCGCCAGCGACACCCCCTCGCGAAACTCGATCTTCCGGTAACCGCCCTCCACCAGGTCCGCAAGCCCGGAGGTATATTCCTCGATGCTCAACCGGGGCGCCTCGGGCAACCGAAAATCAAACCGGTTCAGGTCGCCGCTCGTGCCCTGCGACATCATCGCGACAAACCCCGTCCCGTTCCCGCCGCAGAGTCTCTCCCCCATCATGCGCGCAAAGACCCCGAAATAGTCCGACGAGAACCCCCCGCTCACCCCGAAGTAGTGATTCCCGAAATTGGCCAGCAGCGCGAGCGGACGACCCTCCCGCGATTCCACCGCGAGGAAGGTCAACCCGGGGTCGACCGGCCCCGAAGGGCCCACGAAATCCGGGTGCCGATAGCCGGGGTTCATGTGGGCGATGCCCGTCCGCTCGCCAAAAGGGTCCACGACCTCCTTGCCGGGCCTGGCGATCCACCGCCGGTTGAACGTGTGACCCGGCGCACCGGCGGCGCCACAGCCGACGCGGGCCGGCACCATGCGCCCGTGGGCCGCGACCACCGCCCCCGCGATCTTTCCCGGCAAAGATGCCGCGTAGTCCACCTGCTTTCGTGAACCCAGGCAGAAATCCATCACGCTCGGGGCGCTGTGGGCGTGCGTCGCCGCGATGAGGACCCGGTGGGGCGGGATACCGGAGCGCCGCAGGATCTGGCGCTTGACCTCGTCGCAGAGATCCAGGGGGATCATGCAGCTATCCACCACCGCGATCGCCAGCGTCTCCCCGCCCGCGGACATCACCAGCGCGCGAGCCTTCAGGGGATCGAGTACGCGGTCGCAGCTCGCCTCCGTGATGCCCCCATTGCGGATCGCCGGCAGCGCCACCGGCGAGATGTCCTCCTCCGCCGCCCCCGCTCGGAAACCCCCGCCACCGCAACCCCAGAGCGCCGACGCCGCAAGCCCGCACGCCGACCCGCCCAGCAGTTCGCGCCTCGTCATCATCGGGCTACTTCAGCAGTTTCTCGAGCTCCGGGTCTGCGGGCAGACCCAGCTGCACCGCGCTCTTGTAGTGGCGTCGGGCCATCTCCTTGGCGGGGGGATTCTGGGTCGCGTAAATGACGGCCAGGTTGAAGTGCGCATCGCCGTAGTTCGGGTTGAGCTCGATGGCCTTGCGCACCTCCTGCTCGGCGACCTGCTGCCAGCCCTTGCGGGAGCAGGCGATGCCCAGGTAGTTGTGCGTCTGGGGATCGTTGGGATCCAGCGTGGCGGCCCGCGTCAGGGTGCTGACGGCCTCGTCAAAGCGCGCGGTCATGTAGAACACGATGCCCAGGATCGAGTGCGAGAACCCGTCGTTCGGGGCGACCTTGATGGCCCGCCCGAGCGCCTCCTCGGCATCCTTGAACTTGCCCTGCTGGAAGCGGACGACGCCCAGGTTGGACAGCGCGTAGAGGTTGTCGGGGTAGCGCGCCAGGATCTGGCGGTACTGCTCGGCCGCCGCGTCGTAGTTCCCCTTGTCGAAGAAGAGCCGCGCCTGTTTCGCGATGGGCGCCATGTCCGCCGGCACGGAATCGGTGACCTTCACCTTCTCGGGTTGCGGGGCGCTGCCGTCGAGCGGTTCGGCGATCGCGGCGCCCTCCGCGCCGGAGGGCGGCACCGTCAGACGCAGCATCGCGATCTCGTTGGCCGAGAGCTCGACCAGCGGCGAGGCGAGGATCTCGATCTGCTTGCCCAACACCTCGGACTGGATCTCGAGGTTCTTGAGTTCCTCGATCGCCAACTTCTTGGCGGCCTCGCGGCGCGCCTGCTCCTTGAGCTGGCGGTCGACCACGGCGCGGAGCACCTCGTTCTCCTCGACCAGCCGGGCGGTCTCGGGAGACCCGCCACCGGCCTTGGCCTTGGCCTCGGACTGCGCGAGCTTGGCCTGCATGGCCTCCAGCTGCTGTTTCAGCCCGCGAGTTGTCTCCTCGTACACCTTGTTCTCCTCCTGGGCGCGGGTGAGTTGCTCTTTCGTGGCGTCGAGCTGGGCCTGGAGACTCTTGACGGCGTTCTGCGCATCCGAGCTCTTCAGGGAAGCGATCTGGGTCTCGGCCGCCTGGAGTTTGGTCTTGAGGTCGGCGTTCTCCTGCATGAGGCCGGCGACGCGCTTGTCCTCGCCGTCCTTGGCGGCCTGCAGGTCGGCGGACGCCTTGTCGAGCCGCTCGCGCAGGCCATCGCGTTCCGCCAGGGCGGTCTTGAGCTGCTTGTGGGTCTCGCCGAGTTCCGTCTTGGCGCGCTCGAGGTCGCCCTGGGTGCGCTGCAGTTGTTCGGAGAGATCGGCCACGCGCTTGCTCAGGTCGTCGGCTCCCGGCGCGATCGCGGCCGGCGCGGGAACCGGCGGCATCGGCGCCACCGCCGGCACCGAAGGCATCGGCGCTGGCTCAGGCGCCGGCTCAGGCGCCGGCTCGGGTTTGGGTTGCGGCGCGGGCTGCATGGGCCTGGGCTGCGGTCCGGGCAATGGCGGGGCCGTGTCGATCATGGGCTGCGGTGGAATGACGGTCGGCGGCGGGGTGACGTCCTGGGTGGGCAAAGGCTCCTCGCCCGGTCGCGGCAACCGCGCGGGCGCCGGTGCCGTGGGCGCCGGCGGGGCGCCCCCCGAGCCCGCCCTTTTGGCCTCGGCCTCGCCCTTCAGATTGGCGACCTGGTCAGAGCAATATCGCAGGCGGTAGCGCACCAGATCCTGGCGCCAGTCGGGATGCTCACGCGAAATGGTCTGCAGCCTATCCAAGGCCTCCTGAAACTTGTCGTGGGCCTCCACGACCTTTCCCTCGGAGCGCAGTTTGTCGGCCTCCTGAATCTGGAAATAGCACTGGAGGTACTGCTCGGCGGGCTCCGTTTGCCCCAGCGCCCCCACGGGGGCGCCGAGTAGAACGAACGCGAGGACAATTCGAGAATATCGGAACATCATGCCCTAGTCTTTGATTGTATGTCATTGTGCCGCAGAATGCAACCGCGGTCACGGGCCCGTCAGAGATTCGGGTCGATGGCGCGCGCGCGCGCCAGTGCGCGCTCCGACTCTGCGGGGAGGCCCTTGTGCTTGTAGGTCAGGCCCAGATATTTCTGGGTGCGGGCGTCCTGGGGATTGAGTTGCTCGGCCCTCTGCAGCTCCGCAAGCGCCTCGTCGTAGCGCTCGTCCAGGAAGTAGACGATGCCCAAGATGGAGTGGGAGAAGTCGTCGTTGGGGAGGATCTCGATCGCCTGTTTGAGGTAGATCTCGGCCTCGTTGAGCTTGCGCTGCTGGAATCGCACCACGGCTAGGTTCGATAGCGCGTACACATTCTTGGGATAGCGCTCCAGGACCTGCTCGTATTTTGCGGCGGCCTCATCGTACATGCCCCTGGCAAACAGTTGCCCGGCCTCGTCAACGATGGCCTGCATGTCGGGGGGGATCGCGACCGGCGATGCGCCTTCCTTGCCACCCTTCTTGGCACCGCCGGTCTCTCCGGTCGTCGCAGGCGGCTGAGCGGGGGGCGCGGGGGCCGGCACCGGTTCACTCGGCTGGGAGGCGATGACGGCAGGCGCTGACGGCATCGGATCGCTGGGCGCGGGAATCGAACCCGGCCCCGGCATGACCTCGGCGGGCGCCGTCGGGATCACGGCGGGCGCCGTTGGGATCTCCGCGGGCACCGCCACCGTGGCGGCGAGTGGCGCCTCGAGAGGCGCGGGCGCGGCGGTCGGCGGCGGTTCGGCAGGCATCGGCGCGGGTGCCGCCGCAACCTCCGCTGGCGCGGGCGCGGGCATCGTCTCCGCGGGGACCGGCGCCGGACCGGGCGCAACCTCCGCCGGCGCGGGTGCGGGCATCGCCGCCGCGGGCGCCTCGACGGAGGGAAACGAAGGGATGTCGGGGAAGGCTTTACCCGCCAGCACGGGCGCGGGTTCGCCGGTCACCGGGGGCACCAGCGGCACGGTGGCGGCGGGCTCGGGAACCGGCAGCGCATTGGGGTCGATCATGGCGGGGGCAGATCCCTCGGGCGCCTGGGGCGCCGGGGCCGGAGCCGCGGGAGCCGCCCCTTCGGAAACCACCGCGGGCGCCGGGGCGACCGGGGCCGGCTCCGAAGGCATCGCCTCCGAGGGGGCCGGGACCGCCGCCATCTCGATCCGGGCGCCCCCGCGCGCGTCGGGGATGGGTTCTGGGGCAGGCGGAGGCTGCGCGGGCGGTGGCGGCGCGGGCACGCCCGACGGGGCCGGCGCGGGCACAACACCAATCGCCGCCTGCTCCTCGGGGGTCAGCGACATCGACGCGTCCGCCAACAGCGCGATCGTCTCCTCGAGTCCCGCGGGCTTCACCTCCATCTGCCGGATCGCCTCCAAAAGTTGCTTCCCGATGTCGGCCCTCCTGCTGTGCTCGGTCAGCTGGCGCTGGGCGATGGACTTGAGCATGGAATTCTCTTGGCGCAGGGCGTCCGGGTTCGATGCCCCCTCCATGCGGATGGCCTTCTTCTGGAGATCCTTGAGTTCCGTCTGGAGCTGCGCGACCTGCGCGGCGTAGCCCTCCTTCTCCTGGCGGGCCGCGTCCAGCTGTTTCCTCGCCTCTTCCACCTTCGCGCGCATGTCCGCAAAAACTTGCTCCATCTGCGCGTTGGAACCCTGTCGTTCGGCGATCTGCGCCTCCAGCCCGCGCAACTTATCCTGCAGCAAGCGGTTCTCCGCCGCCAACGACTCCATCTGAGCCGGATCGTTGGCCCCGTGCGCCTGCTTCGTCATCCGGTCCAATTCGACGATGCGATTCTCCATGTCGGCCCGCTCCTTGCGGACCTCATCGAGCTGGGCCTTCGCCAGATCCAGCTCGCTCCGGGTCAGATCCAATTCGCGCTTCAGCCCCTCGGCATACTGCCGCACCTGCGCCAGCTCCGCCTCGTTGCGGGGCGTCGGCAGAGACCCAGGGGCCACCGCCGGACTCGCCGCCGGGGCCGGGGCCGCCTGTGCCGGTGCTCCCGGCAGCGGCTCGGGCGCCGGGAGCTTGTCGAACATCGGGGGCGGTGGCGTGCTCGGGACAGGCACCGACTCGGGCAGATTGCTCTGCTGCCGCTTCGCCAGGGGGCCCAACTCCTGCATCTTCCCACGGCAAAACTTCAGCCGAAAATCCACGACGTCCTGCTTCCATCCGGGCGCCGATCGGGCGATGTCTTCCAGCAGGCCCAGGGCATAGCCGTAGCTGTTGTACGCCCCCAGGACGTCCCCCTGCTTCTCCAGGCCCTCCGCCTCGCGCAATTTGAAAAAAAACTCGACGTAGCGGTCCTCCGGCGACTGCGCCGGCAGCGGCGCCGCCAACGCTACCGCCGCCACCGCCAGCACGATCTTACACCAGTGACGCATCGGGAGCCTGCAAGTTAAACTCATTAACTTGTCGGCCCAAATGCCCCCCCGTCAAGCCGGTAAAGCGCCCGGGAACGTTTGCCATCCGATGCGTTCTCGGTACCCTTCAACCCACCCGGTCCGATGAGAACGATCTTCGCCTACATTTTCCGCGAGACGCTGATGCCCCTGGCGGCGTGCACCGGCGCCTTCGTCTTCCTCTGGGTCATCTACGACATGTTCGACAATTTCGGCGACTTCGTCCAGGCCGGCGCCGCCCCGGCCAAGATCTTCGAATTCTATTGGCAGCAGGTGCCGCGGGCCATCGCCATCGGCCTGCCCATTGCCACGCTGCTGGCGGCCCTCTATTGCCTCCTGACCCTGTCGCGCAACAGCGAGATCACCGCCATGATGGCCTGCGGGATCAGCCCCTGGCAGATCGGGGCGCCGATCATCGCCATCGGCGGCCTCGCCACCCTGCTCCAGACCTGGCTCAATTGGGAGTGGAGCCCCCAGGCCGTGCGCAACCGCGAGATGATCGTGGAGGAATTCCGCTCCATGCGCGAGGTCGCCAAGGAGAAAAGGGAGCAGCGCGCGTGGCAGCGGCAGACGGTCCAGCTCAAGGCCGTCGTCTACAGGAGCAAGGACACCCGAAGGCTCTGGTTCATCTACCAGTCCGCGATGTCCAAGTGGCAGCTCAACGAGGTCGAGATCATCCAGCTTTCCCCAGAGGGCGTCGACCTCTGGAAGATCTACGCCCGTTCCGCGGCGTGGGATGGGCGAACCTGGCGATTCCGCGACGTCATGCGCGTTGAATATGACCCTCGGGGCAACGCCGTCAGCCGCAAGGAGGTGGAGTTCTTCTCGGAGCCGAGCCTGACGGAGACCTTCGAGCAGGTCACCAGCACGGTCAGGGCGCCGGACGTGCTCAGCGTGCCCGAGCTGCTCACGCGCATCCACGAGAACGCCGACCTCGGGGAGGCCAGGCTCGCGCCATTCCGCACGTACCTCTTCTATCGCGTCACGGTCGGATTGAGCTGCCTCGCCTCCGTTTTCATGGCGCTGCCCTTCGCGATCACCGCGTCGCGCCGAGACCTCTTCAGCGGCTTCGGGAAGGCGATCCTCATGTATTTCTCGTTCTTTACGGCGCTGCATTTCTTCGTGGCGCTGGGCAAGGGCAACCAGATCCCACCCCATGTCGCGGGCGCCGGCCCACTGGCGTTCTTCTTCGTCCTGGGCGTGACCCTATTCTGCTTCAGGGTCGCCGGCTGGGATCCCCGCGTGTGGATGGCGCGCCTCAAGCGGCGTCCGGCGACCCCCTGAATCGAAAATTGCCCATCGCCGCCCGTAGCCGAACGCGTAAGCGTTTGGCCGCCAAGGCCTCACGGCCTCGGCTACATTTTCTGAGCCGGTGGTGCCCCGTCTGCGGGGCACGGGATCGAGCGTCTTATGCGGATGCCGCTGAAGGCGGCACTACGAGCCTAAAAGCAGCGGGAACGTTCGTAGTGCTGCCTTCAGGCAGCCCCGGCGCACCGGGCCGGGCGAGATCGACCAAACCCCAGTTCGCCGTTTCGGCAGAGCGACCGTGAGCCCGATCCGTCCGGCCTCACGGCTTCGGCCACATTCTCACCTCCGGTGGTCCGGCGGCTGCCGGATGGTCTCTGCCGCAGGCGCCGAAACGCCGCCAACCGAATCTGGGTTGAAATTTTGAGCGGCACACATACGGTCTATACTGTGAGCGGAGATCCGAACCCTGGCCCTTCGGGCGCGACGCCGCCCGGCCAGCAGGACCCCGGGGGAGAATCCGATCTCCCGGGTTTTCCCCAATCCCCGGGACACGGACCGACGAAGCCGCGCCGCCCCCAGGTCATCGACCTGACCAAGTGGGAGTCCACCGACGAGGAACCCGCCAAACCGACAGGCCCCGAGCCGCCGCGTCGGGCCGCCTCGCGTCCCGCCGGCAAACTCACCGGCGGCCCCATCCCCTCGATCCGCCCGGGCGCCCCGGCCGACTTCAGGCGCAATGTCCAGCGCCAGGTGCGCGAGCAGCGCACCGTCGGTTCAATCCTCGGCATCTTCGTGGCGCTCATCGCGCTCCTGCTGGTCGCCGGCCTATGCTTCGCCGGGTATGGTGCCTACATACTCTTCCAGGACCTCGGCGCCCAGAAGGTCTCCACGTCCCAGATGCGCTCCGCCCTGCGGGGCGACATCGAACAGCTGCAGGCGGCCCAAGAGAAGGCGCGCAAGGACCTCCGGATCATCCAGGACGCCCTCATCGACCAGCAGGAGGACACCGCGCGCCTGGCCGACTCCGTGGGATTTCGGCTCGACAAGATCCAGGATGCGGTGAACGAGGAGCAGCGCGCCCGGCAGTCCGAGACCCTGCTGCTGCGCAGGCGCGCGGCCGAACTCGAGCAGAAGATCGGCGAGCAGAGGCGCTGACCATGTCGTCCGTCAGCATCGAGCTGAGGCGCATCGTTTCGGAGTGGCGCAACCGCGCCCAGCGCATCCGCGAGATCCTCAACCCGCCGGTCTGGTCGTCCGCCGACTGGAAGGTCTTCGCCTGCTCCCTGGCCATCCTTGTCCAGAAACACGGGGAACATTGGGAGGACGAGGACAGGGCGGTCTGGGACATCCGCTGGTCGATCCGCGAGGGCGGCGAACTCATCTGCCAGGTCGAGCAGGTCGCGGGCGAATCCGTGTCCGTGGTCGTCGCCCAGCAGGGCGGCTTCGCCGGAGACGACAGCTACACCTGGCTCTGGGTCGAGTTCGACAGCAACGGCGAATTCGTGCGGGAGCCCTACTGGGTCGACGGCACCTGGAAGGACGCTCTGGTCGCGCTCCTTCTCCCGTACTCCATGCGCGCCGGTTTCTACCTGGAGGACCGGCGGCCCTCGCCACGATTCGCGCTGGGCGATTCCGATTCCCCCTCCATCGCGGCCTGATGGCTCGACAGGGCGAGAACGTGGCCCATCTCGCGCCCAACGCAGCCCATCTCGCGCAGAGATGGGATCCCACGCCCTCCGCGGGCGTGGCCACGGATTCTCGGCCAAGTATCCCGGATCAGGACTTCCATCGCTGGACGAGGTCGTGTCCGACGCCGATGTGATCCAGCACCCGCGCGACGACGGTGTCCACCAGTTGGCCGACGGTCTGGGGTCTGCCGTAGAACGAGGGCATCGCCGGAATCATCGTGGCCCCGGATTCGATCAGGGCGACCACGTTGCGGGCGTGCACGAGGTTCCACGGCGTCTCGCGGGGCACCAGGACCAGCTTGCGGCGCTCTTTGAGGAACACGTCGGCGGCGCGGGTGATCACGCTATCGGAGTACCCATACGCGATCCTGGCCAGGGTCCCCATCGAGCACGGTATCACGACCATCGCGTCATACAGTGCCGACCCGCTCGCGAAAGGCACCTGCATGCTGCGGTCCCTGTGCCTGGGGAAATGCGCCGGCACGCGGAGTTCGCCGATCTCTTCCGCGATGACCTCGTGGGCGTGGTTGCTCAAGACGACATCCGCGACATGCCCCGACTCGGCCAGGCAGTCGATGAGCCGCTGCGCGTAGACCGAGCCGCTGGCCCCGGTGATGGCGACCACGAATTTCATGACTGGGGCTCGGCGCTCATGCCGGATGCCTTCCCCTTAGCCCGGACACTTCATAGCCTGCAAGGCTGTGAAATGTCCGGGTTAGCCCCTGTGCCACCAAACTCAAACCTCCCTCCCGCGAACGGCCGCGCGGCCCATGGACTCGGCCCGCGCAGGGGCCTCGCTCTCCGCCCAGCGACCATGGAACTCGCGGGGTTCGCCCGCCTCGCCGTACAGCCGAGCGCTGAACGTGATCGCGCCCGCCGAGCATCTCGCCAAGGTGCCCAGGGGGATGCCGCACCCGCCTCCGATTCCGCGGAGGAACGCGCGCTCCACGCCCGCCTCGAGCCTCGTGGGCGCGTGATCCAGTTCCCCGACCAGCGCCCGCACCCGCGCGTCGCCCTCGCGGATCTGCACCCCGAGCGCGCCCTGCCCGGGCGCCGGCAGCATCTCTTCGAAGGGTATGGGCGTCACGACCAAACCCGACAGGTCGGGGCCGAGGCGGCCAATCCCGGCCTCGGCAAGCACGACCGCCTGCCATTCCGCGTTGCCGCGAAGCTTGGACAGCCGCGTGTCCACGTTCCCGCGGATCGGCACCACCGACGCGTCGGGCCGCACGCGCAGGATCTCCATCTTGCGCCGCGGGCTTCCGGTCGCGATCACGGCGCCCGCGGGCAAATCGCGCAGCGCCGCCGGGCCCCGCGTCACGAGCACATCGTGGGCCGATGCCCGCGCCGGCACCGCGCCCACGGAAAGCCCCGGCGGATCCTCCACCGGCAGGTCCTTGAGACTGTGCACCGCCAGATCGATCGATCCGGCCAGAAGCTCCCGCTCGAGTTCCGCCGTGAAAAGCCCCTTCGGCAGGCCTTCCGGCGAAGCCTCCGCCCCGCGGCGCTGCAGCCGGTCACCCCGGGTCCGGATCACCCTCAGCCCCACGCGAAGGCCGGGGTGCGCGCGCTCCAGCTGGCTCGCCACCCAACGCGACTGGGTCAGCGCCAGCCCGCTGCCGCGGGTGCCCAGCACAAGGTCCACGCCACTCATTGCCCTGGGCCCACCGCACCCCACCCCCCGCCCTCCCGCCGGCGTCGCTCCGCCTCCCGCCAGGCCGAGAACTCGGCCGCGTGACGCCCCAATATCTCCTCGGCGCTCGCGACGGCACTGCGCCGGATGGCCAGATGCTGATCCGCGATGCCCTGCAAGTCATCCACGTTGTACAGGTACACCTCGTCGTGCCGCGCCATGCCCGGATCGATCCCGCGCGGCACGGACAGATCGATCAGAAAAAGCGGCCGGCGGCCGCGGCGCCTAAGGACATCCCCCAGCTCCTCTTCCCTGACCACCGCCTGTTCCGCCGATGTCGCCACCACCACGATATCGGCAAACAGCAACTCCCACCGCCATTCGGAGAGCGGCACCGCCGTCCCGCCCAGCCGATCGGCCAACTCCACGGCGCGCTCGAACGTGCGATTCGTCACGACCGCCCCCCGCAGGCCCCGGGAGAACATCGCCTTGGCGGTCTTCTCGCCGGTGTCCCCGGCGCCTATCAGAACGACGCGACACGCCGCCAGCGACCCGAAGATCTTCTCCGCCAACTCCACCGCCACGGCGGCGACCGATACCCCGCCGCGCGTCACCTCCGTCCTGTGCCTCACCTCTTTCGCAGCCCGAAATGCCGACTGGAACAGGCGGTGCAGCACCTTGCACGCGGCCCCCGCACGATGCGACTCCTCGTAGGCCTGCTTCACCTGCCCGAGGATCTCGGTCTCGCCCACCACCATGGAATCCAGGCCCGCGGCCACGCGAAAAAGGTGAGCCACCACCTCCGCCCCCACCAGCGACCGGAGCTGCCCGATCTCGTGGGGCGAGGGCCGCCTCAACATATCGAACAGCCCTCCCAGCATCCCGCGGAAATCCGTCGCCGGCTCCGCCACCGCATAGAATTCGGCGCGGTTGCACGTTGACAGGATCGCGGCGCCCGACAGCCCCGCCCGGTCCCGCAGCCAACCCAGCGCGCGCTCGATCTCGCCCGGCGACAGCGCCAGCCGTTCCCTCACGCTCACGTGGGCGTCGTGATGACTGATGCCGAGGCAGACCAGTTCCATCGCAATGTCAGTCAGGGACCCTGTCCCATCCCACCCCGCGCCAGGCTGAACGTCCAGAACGACAGGATCATCGCCGCAAACAACAAGGAGGACAGCAAGGCCGTCCGGCGCCCGCTGATCCGATCCGTCGCGCTCGCCAAGAGCAGGGCGGCGTAGAGCGCCCACATCATGACGAACGAGATCGTCTTGGCCGCATTCACGCCACCCGGCGTAAAGAATCCCGAGATGATGCCAACCGACATCAGCCCCAGGCCATAGAGCATGAGGTCCCGGTTGACCCGGCCCAGTTCGTGCAGCGACGGCAGGTTGTCGAACCAGGCCTGGAAGCGCTTGGCCCGGATGCAGTGGTCGTGGATGAGATAGAACAGGCCCGTGACGCAGGCCAACCCCAGCGCGCCATAGGCCAACAGGCTGCTCGACGCATGGAACTCCACCGCCGCCGAAACCTCGCCCTTCGCCGGACCGGCCACCGACGGAAACGCGAGCGACGCCAGCAGCAGCAGCGCCACCAGGGGCGCCGTCAGCACACCGGGGATCGTGAACCGATACACCGGCCCCACCACGACGTAGGCGACCGCCAGAGACCACGCGACGAACACCATGATGTCGGCAGGCGTGGTCACGGGACACCTGCGCACCTCCGCGCCCCGCATCATCAGGTACCATGTGTGAAGCGCCAGCGCGCCCACGAATGCCGCGAATTGCACCACCCCCGGACGGAATAGCCGCGAGCGCATCCGGTATAATCCCATCGCGGACGCCACCGCGTACGCCGCCACCGCCGCCGAAAATACCAGCCCGCCGCTCATGCCCCGGACGTCTCCCGCGTCGATCCGGACCGGCTCACGGCCCGCCGCCCTGCGGCGGGCGCACCGTCCGCGCCGACTGGAATGCCACCGCCGTCGCCGTGCCCGGCATGCCCGCCGCGGGCGCCTGCCGCGTCATCGGGCCGGGGGACTGCGGCGCCGACGCCGCCGGCCGCGCCGGGACCGCCCTGCCGCGCTCGCGCTCCTTCTCCATCTTCGCCTTCGCGATGACCTCCCGCGAGTCCAGCGTCACGAAGTACGCCTCGCAGGCGTGATCGACCAGTTTCTCGTTCACCTGGATCGGCACCCCCGTAAAACGGCAGATGTCTTCAATGTGGTCCAACACGTCGCGCGCGTAACATGCCCTGAGCGGCTTCCCGCGAGGAAACACCTGCCGGTACAGGAGGTAATCGACCATCTTCGGGTCCGCGGCGATCCCGCGCGAGCGGCACTGCATGTCCCAGATCCGCTTGAAGTTCTCCACCGTCGGGCTGAGGATCGGGATCTTGTACCGTATGCGGCGCAGGAACGCCTCGTCGACCAGGTCCTTCGGCTCGAGGTTCGTCGAGAAAATGATGATCGCGTCAAACGGGATCTCGATCTTGGTCCCGGTGTGCAGGGTCAGGAAGTCCACCCTCCGCTCCAGGGGCACGATCCACCGGTTCAGCAGCGAGCGCGGGTGTTCCTTCTGCCGCCCAAAGTCGTCGAGCATGAACCCGCCCGTGTTGGCCTTCAGCTGGAAAGGCGCCTCGTAGAACTTCGCCTCGTTGTTCCAGATGAGGTCGAGCGATGCCAGTGTGAGTTCGCCGCCGGTGATGATGAAAGGGCGACGGATCAGCCTCCACCGCAGGTCGTACGGGCGCTCGAGCCGATGGTCCTCTCCGATCCGCACCTGCTCGTGGTTAAACGGGTCAAATAGCTGGATGAACTGCCCCTGCACCACAAGGCAAGAGGGGATGAAGATCGCGTCGCCCATCACGCGCACGATGCGCTCGGCGATCGAAGTCTTGCCATTGCCCGGGGGGCCATACAGGAAGAGGGACCGCCCGCTGTTGAGCGCCGGGCCCACCTGCGGGAGGATGCTCTCGTCAAAGATCAGGTCCTGGAATGCCTCCTGCACGTCCTCCCACGTGACGGTGTAATTCTTGAATGTCTGCGCGTGTACCGAGGCGATGTAGTCCTCCAGCGAGACGGGCGCCGTGCCGGTGTACGTGGTGTTCTCGAAACTCTGAAGCGCCATCGTCCGCCCCAGCTCGGTGATGGAATAGGTGTAGGAGATCGACGCCATCTGGCCGCGCGTGATCTCCATGACCCGCCTCTCGCGCATCTGCTCCAGGAGCGGCTCCAGCACGCCGTAGAAAGGCAGGCCCAGCTCCTGCTGCAGCTGCTCGCCGGTGATCGTCTGCCTGTGGTAGACCATCCGCAGGACGAGCGACTCGAGGACCGCCGGCGGCACCCGCACGTCCTCCAGCGTCTGGGGTGGCGGGGGCGTGAACAGGGTGACGTGTGAACCGGTGGCCATCTTAAGTACCAATAAATCTCGCCCGGAGCGCTTCCTCAAGTTTTTTGTGGATGCCCCCGAAGCCGCCATTTGAGAAAACGATGACCACGTCCCCCGCCCCGAGGAGCGGGGTGAGCCTCGCGACGATGGCCGCCGCGTCGGGCTCGTAGAAGGCCCGGCGCCCCGCCGCGCCGATGTCCGCCACCAATCTCTCGGGGTCGAGCCGCTCGGAGGGCGGCAGCTCCTCGAGGCGGTCCACCCTCGCCACGAGCACCCCGTCGGCCAGGGCCAGCGCCTGGGGCAGCGTCTCCTGAAAGACCTTCCGCCGCGTGGTGTTGCTCCGCGGCTCAAACAGCGCCCACAGCCGCGCCTCCGGATGGCGCGCCCGAAAGCTCTTCAGGGTCTCCCGGATGGCCGTCGGGTGATGGCCAAAGTCGTCGATCACGGTCACCCCGCCGATCTGCGCCCGCACCTCCTGTCGTCGCCGGACGCCCTTGAAGCCCGCCAGCGCCTCGGCCACCGTGTCCAGCGGCACCTGATAGAAATGTGCCGCGGTGGCGGCCATCGCCGCGTTGCGCACGTTGAACTCCCCGTGCATCGGCAGGAACAGTTCCTGCCCCAGCAACTCGAAGCGCACCCCCTCCCTCGAGGAATGCACCTTCTGTATCCGCACCGCCGCATTCTGCGAGAACCCCACCTCCGTGATCGGCGCCGGCGCCGACCGCGTCACCGCCACCGCGTTCGGGTCGTCCGCATTCACGAGGACCATCCCCTGCGACGGGACGAGGGCCACCAGCCGCCGGAACGATGTCTGGATCTCACCGAGGTTCGCGAAGATGTCCGCGTGGTCGAATTCGATATTGTTGATGACCACCAGCTCCGGGCAGTAGTGGAGGAATTTGGACCGCTTGTCGAAGAAGGCCGTGTCGTACTCGTCGCCCTCCAACACCCAGTACCTTCCCCCGCCCTGGCGGCAGCCCCGCCCGAAGTTCGCCGGCAGCCCCCCGACCAGAAACCCGGGGTTCATGCCCGCCCGATCCAAGATCCATGCCAGGAGCGAAGTCGTGGTCGTCTTGCCGTGGGTGCCGGTGACGACGAGATTGTGGGTCTTTCGCAAGAAGTGTTCTTTCAGGCTCTCGGCCAACGACTGGTAGTACAGCTTCCGGTTGAGGATCTCCTCGACCTCGGGGTTCCCGCGGCTCACGGCATTGCCGATGACGCACAGATCCGGCTCCGGATCCAAATGTTCGGCGGCGTAGCCCTCGAGCAGGCGAATGCCCTCGTCCTGAAGGAATGTCGACATCGGGGGATACACGCTCCGGTCCGAGCCCCGGACCCGGAACCCGGAGGCGGCCATCATCGCGGCCACATTGCCCATCGCGGTGCCACAGACGCCGACAAAGTGGACGGTCTTGCCCCGGCTCGCTGACATCGGACCAAGATGGACCCTGGGGGAACAACTTGCAATCCAGAGAGTTAATATTTCCGCGCCCCGGGCCATCCCCGCGGCCAGTTGCAAAGTCCCCGCTGCCCGCGTATATTGGCGTCCGGATTCTTTAAGGCCGCCGATGGATCGCGATGGGGCCAAGGAGGAGGATGCGGCGGCAGGATTCCGGGGAGGCCGCATGAAGGTCTTGACCGCGATGCTGCTATTGGGCCCGCTGGCGGGTTTCGCGTGGATGTGGTCCCAGTGTTATCTGGCGCAGCAGGACGCCAGCCGTCTTCGCGAGGAAAACGTGCGTCTCAAGCAGCAGGTCGAATACACCACCCGCGTGAATCACCAGATCACCGAGACCGTCGCGCGCCCCATCAAATCGCGCGCGTCGCTCCGGGAGTCGCTCGGACCCCTCTTCGAGCCCGAGAATTCCCGAGACGCCCGGACGGCCCTGATCACACCCCATTGAGGGGATTCCGCGCCCCGCGGCCCATCAGCATGAGCCCATCTCGCGCAGAGATGGGACATCCAGGCCGGATGAAGATGTAGCCGAAGCCGTGAGGCTTTGGCCAAACGCTCACGCGTTCGGCTACGATCCCCACGGTCTAGCCTGCATATTTCACGCGCATGCGCGAAATATGCAGGCTCAAAGGAAAACCGCGCTCTGAAAT